>CAIMLG010000298.1 GCA_903842235.1 uncultured Verrucomicrobia subdivision 3 bacterium | reverse complement strand
GCCCGCTTCAACCGCGCCCTGGCCTATTTGGAAAGCGATCACCTGGATCTCGCCCGCGCCGATTACCTGGCGCTGCAATCGGCCTACACCAATTCCTATCAGATCGCCTACGGTCTGGCCGAGGTGGCCTGGCGCCAGCACGCCACCAACGAGGCCATCCGCCATTACCAGCTCTACCTCGCCAACGCGCCCACCAACTCCGCCGAGCTTAAAATCGTCCGCGACCGCCTGACGCAGTTGCGCGGCCCATGACGCCATGCGCGTCACCCACATCATCACCCGGCTGGTCGTCGGCGGCGCGCAGGAAAACACGCTGGCCACCCTCACCGGTCTGCGCCGGTTGCCGGACGTCCAGGTGAAATTAATTTCCGGCCCGACCTTGGGCCCGGAAGGCTCCCTGGAAAACTCTGCCCGCGAAGTTTTCCCCCTCGCCCCTCTGAGGGGCCAGGGCCAGGGTGAGGGGTCAGCCTTTACGGTCGTCCCCGAACTCATCCGCCCCGTTCATCCGCTGAAAGATTTCATCGCCCTCCGCAAACTCGAAAAGCTCCTGCGCGAGCAGTCGCCGGACATCGTCCACACGCACAGCGGCAAGGCGGGCATCCTGGGCCGGTTGGCCGCCCGGCGCGCGGGCGTGCCCATCATCATTCATCACATCCACGGCCCGTCGTTCGGCCCGTTCCAGGGCGCGCTCGCCAACCGCCTGTTCACCGCCGCCGAAAAACGCGCGGCTCGCGTCACCGACCATTTCTTTTGCTCGGCGGCCGCCATGACCAGGCTCTATCTGGCCGCCGGCATCGGCCGGCCAGAGCAGTTCACCCGCATCTTCAGCGGCTTTAACCTGGAACCCTTCCGGCAGGCGACCAATGATCTCGCGCTCCGCCGCCAGCTCGGCTTGGCGGAAAATCATTTCGTCATCGGCAAAATTGCCCGCCTCTTCAAGCTCAAGGGCCACGCCGATCTGCTGTCCGCTTTCGCCGAACTGCTGCCCCAAGTGCCGCACGCCCGGCTGCTGTTCGTCGGCGACGGCTCCCTCCGCGGGGAGCTTGAAAACCAAGTCCGCGCCCTTGGGCTTGACGGCAAAGTCATTTTCACCGGCCTCGTCCCCCCTGGCGAAGTCGCCCGCTACGTCGGCCTCATGGATTGTCTCGCGCACTTGTCCTATCGCGAAGCCCTGTCCCGCGCCCTGCCCCAGGCGCTGGCGGCCGGCAAACCGGTGGTGGCTTACGATTTTGACGGCGCGCCGGAAGTCTGCCGCGAAAATGAAACCGGCTTTGTCGTCCGCACCGGCGACACCCCTGCCGTCGCGGAAAAACTCCAGCTTCTCGCCGGCCATCCCGCACTCCGAAGCCGCCTGGGCCAGGCCGGCGCCGCCTTTGTCCGCGAGCATTTCTCCCTCGAAAAAATGGTGGCGGACCAATACGCCGTTTACCAGCAGCTCGCGGCCGCGAAATTAAAATGAGCTTTCCCTTTAACTTTTTCCTCGCCGCCTTCCTGGGCGCCTTTGCCACCGCGCTCCTGGCGCTGCCGCTCTGGCGCCAATGGTGCCTGCGCACCGACCTGGTGGACGCGCCCGGCCACCGTAAAATCCACCGCGCGCCCGTGCCCCTCGCCGGGGGGTTCGCCGTGCTGACCGGCATTCTCCTGCCGCTGGGCGTCGGCGCCCTTTTGCTGAAACTCGGGCTCGTGAAAATCAGCTCCGCCTCCGCCATTCTTCACGGCTTGGACCGGCGCGCCATCGAACTCACCGTGCTCGCGCTCGGCGCCGTGGCCATTACCCTGCTCGGCTATTGGGACGACAAGCACGAGCTGAAGGCGCTCCCGAAATTCCTCGGCCAGTTGGTCGTCGCCTTTGCCGTGGCGGCGGTCTGCCAGCGCATCACCTTGTTCGTGCCCAGCGAACTTTTCAGCTACGCCGTCACCGTGCTCTGGCTGCTCACCGTCATCAATGCCTTCAATTTCATGGACAACATGAACGGCCTCTGCGCCGGGCTGGGCGCGATCGGCGCCTTTCTGTTTGCGCTCCTCGCCGCCGCCAGCGGGCAATATCTGGTGGCCATCACCGGCTGGCTCATGTGCGGCGCGCTGGTGGGCTTTCTGCCGTGGAATTTCCCCCGCGCCCGCGCCTTTCTCGGCGACGCCGGCAGCCATCTCGTCGGCTACCTGCTCGCGGTCATGGCAATCCTGCCGCACTTTTACACCCGGCAAAACCCGCGCCCGCTCGCCGTGCTCGCGCCGCTGCTGGTGCTGGCCATTCCTCTGCTCGATCTGGCCCAGGTCACCGTCTTCCGCACGCTGCATAAACAGCCGTTCTGGCGCGGCGACACCAATCATCTTTCGCACCGGCTCACCCGGCTGGGCTTGAAGCGCCCCCAGGCCGTGCTGCTGCTCTGGCTGCTCGCCGCCGGCCTGGGCTCGCTGGCCTGCTGGCTGTAATTTTCTCAACCGGTTGGTAGCCGCCGACGTCAGGAACGGCCTGCGCGTGACCAATACCTATGATGCCCTGCTGCCCCGGAGTAATCTGTCGCTCCTGGCTCCCAGCTCCCAGCTCCTCGCTTCCACCACCTACGGCTACGATGCCGCCTCCCGCCTCCAAACCGTCTCGACCTTGGACCTTGGACTTGGGACCTTGAACACAGCTACCTATTCCTACCTTGCCAACTCCCCGCTGGTCAGCCAGATTGCCTTCACCAATGGCACCACCCGCCGCATGACCACCACCAAGTCATACGATTGTTATGTGCTAAAACAATTCTGCGTTCAAAGTTCTTTAGTTGCGTGGCGGGGTTTTTTTGGAAGCCATGAAAGTCGTGGATGACAACTATCGGGGTCGGGCAAACAGCAGGCAAAGCTGTTCCGTTCGGTCATGTCTTCTTCCCGCGTCCCTTTCGGCGGCTTCGTTTATTTCTCGTATGAAAACTAAAAGTTTAATCCTGGCATGGCTGACGGCGGCTGTTTTGGTCGCCCAAGGTCAGACCTCCCTCACCGGTTCGACT
>CAIMLG010000297.1 GCA_903842235.1 uncultured Verrucomicrobia subdivision 3 bacterium | reverse complement strand
GGCTGCCGCCTCGGCATCAAGTTCCCGGAAATCACCCGCATGCAGGCCCGCGCCGTGTTTGAAGCGGCGGCCGCTGCGCAAAAGGAAGGCTTGAAACCCAAGCCCGAAGTCATGATCCCGCTCGTCGGCTTCAAGAAAGAGCTGGATCTCCAGGTGGCCATCGTTCACGAAGTCGCCGCGCTGGTGATGAAGGAGAAGAAGGTGAAATTCACTTACAGCGTCGGCACCATGATCGAAGTGCCGCGCGGGGCGCTCACGGCGGACGAAATCGCGCAGACGGCGGAGTTCTTCAGCTTCGGCACGAACGACCTCACCCAGACCTGCCTCGGCATGAGCCGCGACGACTCCGGCAGCTTCCTCGGTGCCTACACCGAGAACGAAATCATGAAGAAGAATCCCTTCGCCTCGATTGACCAGTCCGGCGTGGGTCAGCTCATCCAGATCGCGGCCGAGAAGGGCAACCGGACCCGCCCTGGCATCAAGCTCGGCATCTGCGGCGAACACGGCGGCGACCCCGATTCCGTGAAGTTCTGTCACCGCGTGGGCCTTACCTACGTGAGTTGCTCGCCCTTCCGCGTGCCGGTGGCCCGCCTCGCGGCGGCCCAAGCGGCCATCGAAGAGTCGCGCAAGGCCAAAGCCGCCAAACCCGCCAAGAAGAAATAGGCCCGCGCCGGCCGGCTCCTAGGCAAATCATTCAAAACGGCGATCCGTCAGGGTCGCCGTTTTTTTATTTCAAAGGGGGCGGCGGGTGGGGCAGGGGCCACCTCGCGGACATGCGCTGGCCGGGCCGCGTCGGGGAACCGGGGCCAAAAGCAAAAGGCAAGCGAGACGACTACTGGAAAACTTCGACGGGTGGCCTTCCTGGCAATGAAGACGTCATTGGAGGATTTGAGGGGTTTTTGGGGTGGGTTGCCCGTTCGCTCCCGTCGCTGGTATTCCACCGGTAACGTTGGTTTAATTCGCGCGCCGCAAACTTGGTGAATGATCCAATTCCAGAACGCAAGCGGGTCGGGCGGCAGGCTCGGGGGGGGGCGGTTTTATTTTGCCGGGGCATTCAGCCGGGATATCCCAGCTTCTGCCGCTGGGGCCAAAGGTCTTGCGGGCGGAAAATGCCGGCGGGAGTGATGATGCCCGTAATGAGTTCCGCCGGGGTGACATCGAAGCCGGGATTATGGGCGGTGCTGGTGGGGTTGGCCACCCGCAGATAGACGCGTTGGCCTGATTTTGGGTTGCGGATTTTGGACTGCGGATGGGAAAGGATTCCCCAGGCGCCGAGGACTTCGCTGGGGTGGCGTTCTTCAATGGGAATATCGCCGCCGCGTTTCAGCTTCCAATCAATGGTGGAGCAGGGGATGGCCACGTAGAAGGGGATTTTGTGGCGCGCGGCCAGCACGGCTTTGGTGTAGGTGCCAATCTTGTTGGCCACTTCGCCAGTGCGGCCCAGGGTGCGGTCGCTCCCCACGATGACGAGGTCAATTTCGCCGCGCTGCATCAGATGGCCGGCGGCATTGTCGGCGATGATCTGGTGGGAAATATTTTGCTGCGCGAGTTCCCAGGCCGTGAGCGTGGCCCCTTGGGAACGCGGGCGGGTTTCGTCGCAGAAGACCTGAAATTTTTTGCCGCTGGCTTGGGCGGCATACACGGGTGCGGTGGCGCTGCCCACGTCCACAAAGGCGAGCCAGCCGGCGTTGCAATGCGTTAAAATATTCATTCCATTGCGAATCAGCCTGGCCCCGTGCCGGCCAATGGCCTGGCAGTGGCGCACGTCTTCGTGGGCGAATTCTTCAGCGGCGGCGTGCGCGAGGAGCTGGCGTTAGGTCACGGTGACGCCCTTAGCCATCGCGAAAAGCACTTGATGCATCGCATTCAACGGATCAACGGCCGTGGGACGTGCCGTTCCAAGCGTCTTGTAAACAATTTCCATGTGGGCGGAGAATTTTTCCAGATCCCGGCCGCGAAAGGCGCGCGCGCCTTGCGCCAACCCATAAGCAGCCGTGGCGCCGATCGCGCCGGCACCGCGCACGACCATGTCCGTGATGGCGCGGGCGGTTTGCCGATAATTGCGGGTGGCGACGATTTTGAATTCATGGGGGAGCAGCCGTTGTTCAATCAGCTGGACGGAATTGCTCTCGGCGTCGAAGGTGACCGTGCGATAGTGTTTAGTGACCCGGCGGACAGTGACGTTCATGGGGGATCAGGTAACAAGTCGGTCCCGGGATTTGCAAGTTAATACAAAATAACCGCATGACTTTTTGTCATGCGGCAAATGGAGCGATGACAAGACGGATTATGCATTTGCAATTTTACGGCGGCAGGTGAAAAATCAATTTTCCACCTCCGACCGAATCATGCTACTGATTGATGATGCTAATCCACGTGTCGCGCGGTGAAATCCGCATAATAGAGTAAATGGCGCTCCGTTTCATTCCATCATCCGGCTGGAGCATGCCAGTTACGCAGAGGTGCCGAAAGTGATTGCCGTTAGGGTATTACTGGTTATTCGGTAGCCGAATTTTATCTGGTGACGAGTTGAAAAATGTGTGACACCATCACACAAATCAGATGAGCCAGAATAAAATCAGGATCGCCATTGTTGAGGACGAATTGATGTTGTCCGGCGTGTTGACGGCTTGGGTTGCCCGGTTTCGGGATTTGCAGCTGGTGGGGTGTGCCAATGACGGCGAGGCTGGCTGGCAGCTTTGTAAGGCTGAGCAGCCGGATATTGCCCTGATTGACATCCGATTGCCCAAGATTGACGGGTTGGAATTGATTCAGCGGCTGTTGGTAGATTTTCCGACCATGCGCTTGCTGGCCATGTCTGGTCTCATGGACGCCTTTACGGTCTGGCGCGTTTCGCAAAGCGGGGCGCATGGGTATATTAACAAGACCCAGCCCATCGAATCATTGATTGGCGCCATTCGCGCGGTGGCCGGCGGCAACACCGTTTTTGGGCCAATTTTTACCCAGGTCAAGCAGTCCTGGCTTTCTCAGCCGGAAGCCTTTCATAAAACATTGAGTGAGCGCGAACAACAGATCCTGCGCGGGGTTGCCGCCGGGTTGGAGGATGAAAATATCGGGGCCAAACTCGGCATTTCCTCCGCCACGGTGGAAGTCCATCGCAAGCACATCCGCCAGAAGTTGGGCGTCCACAATGACCGCGGTCTGCTGGCCTACGCTCGCCGCTGGGGGTTGGATGCTTAATGGTTTTTAATCTCTGAAGGCGGTCGGCGTAGGCTTTTCGGCACAAGAAGCCATCCCTTTCATTTATATGTCCGGCTTAATCTTTCGTCGGCTTGAATCAAATTAAAAGGCGCAATTCCCGCAAGGATTGCGCCTTGATAAATTGTAATTCTCGATCAGCTGCGAGACGTTTCCGCCCTAGATAGAAACCGCCGCCGCCGCCCCCCACAAACACCAGACCTGTGCGTCCAAAATAATTGTGAGATCAACATTTGATAGAAGTGGTTGACCTATTTGGTTTCTGGTTTTGACGGATGGCGATCAGGTTCTGGCGGCGGTGCCTCGTTTTATGGCAGCATTTGGCCACCAAAGCCAGCCTGGCAGTTTATTTGATAATTTCTTTGGCCCGCTGTTTGGCCATGTCGAGAAAGGTATTCAACAAGGGCGTGGTTTTGCCGCGCCAGAGGGCGCCGATTTGCGCGGGCGGAAAACTTTTTAGGGGCAGTGCCCGGACATTTTCCGCCAGCGGCTTGTGCGGCACCTGCACCGACACCCCGATGCCGAGCCCGTCCGCGACGTAGGTTTCAATCAAATCCACCGAGCTGGCTTCCACGGCGGGAAACCATTCCACGTCCAAGCTGGTCAGGTGGGTCAGAAAGGTTTTCGTCAGGCCTTCGTGGGCGGGCAGGCAGATCAGCGGTTCGTCAATCTTGTCTCGCGCCCACAAGTCCTCCGCCGATTTTAAGCGGGAGGATTTTTCCACCAGTAACACCACCGGTAATTCCAGCAGCACCAGGGAGTGAAAGCCCGCTGGCGGTTTGCGTTCCAGCAGGGTAATCACCAGATCTACCTCATCCTTCGCCAGCAAATCCTCCAATTGTGCTGGATAGCCCTCGCGCAAGGAAACCTTGAGGCTGGGAAAGGTTTTGCGCACGCCTTGTAACAGCTTCGGCAGATGGTCGCGCAGCACGATGGTCGAGGCGCCGATCCGGAAATGGCGTGCTTGGCCACCCTGGAATTCCTCTGCGACTTGGTTGAGCCGGGAGAAAAACGGCTGAACGAACTCGTAGAGTTTTTCGCCCGCGGGCGTCAGCGCAAACGGCCGCCGCTGAAACAGCGTCACGCCGAGGAATTCTTCCAGTTGCGCCACCTGGGCGCTCACGGCGGGCTGCTGGATGCCGTAGGGAATATTCCGCACTGCCGGCATGATGCCGCCGTGCCGGGCGACGAAATAGAAGAGTTCGAGATGATGGACATTCATTGAGAGAAGCGATGTTGGGCAAGTTTTATCAATTAACCCCTGCGCGGCAAGTGCGGATACAGTGGCCGGGTAATGAAAACCGCCCTGGCCCTCCTCGCTCCGCTGCTCGCGGGGTTGCTGAACGGCTGTGTCGGAGTGCTGCCGGTTTCGTCGGGCGGCAATCAAACCGTTCAAGGCAAAGTCATTACGCGGGCGGCGGCCAGTTTCATCCTCCTCGGGCAGACGACGCGGCAACAGGTGGTGGCCAGATGGGGCGATGAATACCGGGCATCACCGCGGCGGTCGGTCTTGGCCTACGCGTGGGAAAAACCCGCCGCGGGGTTGTGCTGGTGGATTGTGCTGGTGGGGCCGGGCGGCGGCGGGGCCGCCGGTGGGCATTGTGAGCGCAGCCAGTGGTCCGCTTGCTTCCTCGAATTTGACGCGGCTAATCGCGTCAGCCGGACTGAATTTGTGGCGCTGAATCAGCGGGAATCGCTTGATGAACAAATGGAAAATTGGGCGGCTCGATGCCACAAAGGTTTTTTGGAAACGGGCGGCGGTGTGTTCAACCCCATTAATGGCCACCCATGTTTCATGGACACCCTGGCGAAAAACAGTCGGGCTGCCAAATAGAATGAAGAACCCTTGCCCAAGTTGTTTCCGAACCGTTTGCGGCATTGCGCTGGCTGGCCTTGCTTGCTTGTTGGGTGGCTGTGTTGTGGTGCTGCCGGTGCCATCGGGCACCTCCAAAATTGAGTGGGGACGTGAAGTGCCCCGCCAGCAGACCGCTTGGATCGTCCTGGGCCGCACCACTCAGGCTGAAATCGTGGCGAAATTCGGCGGTGATTTTTCCGATTCCCCGCGGGTCTCGGCGCTGGCTTACTCGTGGCAGTATTCTGGGACCAAACTGGCCTGGTGGTATGGCCTGTGTTGGAGTGGAGGCCAGGGTCTTGAAGATTTGACCGGCTGGAAGGCTCTGTTCGTGGCCTTTGACCGTAATGATCGGTTTGTGGATTTTGAATTTTGCGGTCTTTACCACCTCGGGGAACACAAATCACTGGACGAGCAGCTTGAAAACTGGGCGCAACATCACGGCGCAGCTTCAACCATCGGCGACCACCGCACAGTTAAAAATGAAAATGAAATCAAATAAAAACGCCTTCGCCGGAAAATTTCACGAGCCTGGCCTGATCGCAGGTAGCCGGCGGCAACCCGTTTCAACCTTTGATTTCCTTCTTCAAAGACCCATAGCACTCCGCCATCAAAACGAAAAACACCATGTCGACCACGCCGAACAGCGCGCCAAAGACGACGTGCGGCAGGCTGCTCTGGGACCAGTAAAAAAATGCCGTCCCCGCGTAGGCCAGCTTGTAAAGCGTGCCGATGAGGATCAAATTCGCATTGCGTCGCAGATCGCCGCGCGCAATCAGGAAGTAAGCAACGCCGACCACCAGCACGAACACGCCCAGCAGCGTCACATAGCCGCCAAACGCCGGCAGTTTTTCGCCGATGCCCAGCGCGGCATAGGTGCGGGCGGGAAAAAAAGTGAACGTGATGCCGAGGACCACATCGTAAAGGGCGGCGAGATAGAGCAGGCTGCAATAATACTTTTCTCTGGCCGGGTTCTTTTGAAAGGTTATAGCCTGAAACAAAAAGGAATCAAATGAAATCCAATCCCAATCTCATCCTCGCCTGGCTCTGGATTCTGCTCGGCTTCGGCTCCGGTATGGTGCTGGGACTGTTCTTCCACGGCGAACACTGGCTCGGCGGCTACGCCAGCTTCAAGCGCCGGATGTATCGGCTTAGCCACATCTCCTTTTTTGGCCTCGGCGCGGTGAATCTGCTGTTCTGCCTGACCGTGCGGAATTTTTCGCTGGCAGGGCGGGGCTTTGGCATTGCGTCATGGGCTTTCATCATCGGCGCGATTGCGATGCCCGTCTGCTGCGTGGTGATGGCAAACATTCCCAAAGCCCGGCCGCATCTGGTTTTTGCCGCGCCGGTCGCGAGCCTCATCGCCGGCGGCATTTTGACTTTGAAGGAGGTGATAAAACTATGAACACGAAAAAACACATCGGCTTTATCGCCATGAGCGGTGTCCGCGCCCACAACCCAGAACTCACCGCGCTCGGCCTCACGCTGCCCGGCTTCGTGGACCGCAACAAAATCATCGCGTCGCTGCCCAGTCTCGGCCTGCTCACGCTGGCCGGACTGACGCCGGAGCGGTTCCATATTTCGTATCACGAAATTGCCGATCTGAAAACGCTGCCGGAACTGCCGGTGGATTTCGATCTCGTGGCGATCAGCACCTTTACCGCGCAGTTTTACGAGGCGTGCGCCGTGGCGGATTACTACCGCGCTATGGGTATTCCCGTGGTCATGGGCGGCATCACCGTCACCTCGTTGCGGGAGCAGGCGCAGGCGCATTGCACCAGCGTGGTGATCGGCGAAGGCGAATTGCTTTGGCCGGAACTGCTGGCGGATTTCGAGCGCGGCGCGCTCAAGCCCTTTTACGTGACATACCGCGAGTTCGATCTGGCCGCTGCGCCCCTGCCGCGCTTCGATCTTCTGGATTCGGAAAAATACAACCGCCTCACCGTCCAGACCAGCCGGGGCTGTCCGCATCAATGCGAATTCTGCGCCAGCTCCATTTTGCTGACGCCGCATTACAAGGTGAAGCCGGTGGAAAAAGTGATCGCCGAAATCCGCGCGATCAAACAGCTTTGGGCCAAGCCGTTCATTGAATTTGCCGACGACAACAGTTTCGTGCACCGGGAACATTATAAACGCCTCCTGCGCGAATTGGCCACGGAGCAAGTCCGTTGGTTTACCGAGGCCGATATGCGGGTGGCGGAGGACGACGAACTCCTGGCGCTCATTCGCGATTCCGGCTGTCAGCAGATCCTGATTGGCCTCGAAAGTCCGCGCCGCACCAGCCTTTACGGCGTGGAATTGAAAAATAACTGGAAGCTGCGGCAGCAAGATTATTACCTGGCCGCGATTGAAAAGATCCAATCCTACGGCATCACGGTGAACGGCTGTTTCATATTGGGCCTCGACGGTGACACGCGGGACGTTTTTGGCGACGTGCTCGATTTTGTCCGCCGCTCCGGGCTTTACGAAGTGCAAATCACCTTTATGACCGCGTTTCCGGGCACGCCGCTCTATGCCCGGCTCCAGCAGGAACGGCGCATCTTGCGGGATCAAGCCTGGGAGCTTTGCACCCTGTTTGACATTAATTTTCAGCCCAAGAATATGAGTGTGACCGAACTGCAAAATGGTTTCCTGGGCTTGGCCAAACAGCTGTATTCCGCCCAGGAAACCCGTGGCCGGCGGACGAATTTCAAACGCCGGTTGAAAACCTCGCCTCATTTTGGCCGCCACGCCTGCCATGAGGAATCCGTGCTTGCGGCTTGATTTATAGGTCGGATCCAGATGCAATAACGTTCCTAACTCCCATCGCTCCATGAAATACGACGATATTCAAAAAATCCACGAAGCCGGGCTCGTCAGCGGCGAACAGCGGGACCAAATTCTCGCCCACTTCAACCTGAAGGAGGAGAGCAATCGCTTCCTGGTCATCATCTCCTTCATCGGGGCGCTGCTGGTGGCCGCCGGCATCATCCTGCTCATCGCCGCCAATTGGGCGGCAATTCCGCGGGGCGTGAAGCTGGCTGCCGGCCTGGCGTTGATGCTGGGTGCGCATGGCGGTGGCTGGTGGCTCCGCGAACAACCGAAAAGCTATCCCAAAACCGGCGAGGCGCTGCATCTGGTCGGCTCGCTGCTCTTTCTCGGCAACATTGCGCTTGTTGGCCAGATTTACAATCTCTCCTCGCGCCCGGGCAACGCCTTTTTGCTCTGGTGGCTGGGGATCGCCGCCTTGCCGTGGCTGTTGGGCTCGGCGGCGCAATTCGCCTTACTGCTGCTGGCGGTGGGCGTGTGGTTCGGGGTGGAAATCAATGATCGCACCAGCTTGATTCTGTTCGATGACGAGCGCCAGGTGCTCGCCTATGCTTTGGTCGGGCTGGTGTATGTCGGCCTGGGTTTTGGGTTGCGGCGAAGTTCGTATCCGAACTTTTCCGGCATCGCCGAAAAATTGGGCTTTCTCGTGCTGGGCATTTTTTCCTTTCCTCTGACGTGGGCGGGCTTTTTAAGCTGGAGCCGCTGGAGCGGCCGGCCCGAGCTTAGCCAATGGCTGCTGCCAGCGCTCGGCGTGCTGGCCGTGACCCTGATCGTGGCCGGCTGCCGCCACTTGCCGTTCCTCAGCCGGCAATGGCGCGTCACTTGGGGCGCCGCGCTGACGGGCGCGGCCGCCTTGCTGGTGGCGGCGAATCTAATTTCCACCCAACGCGATTGGTATTGGCTTGGCCACATGACCCCGGTGAACACCGTCGCCGCCATCGCGATCTTTATTTTCTGTCTGTTGCAAGTGCAGGTGGGCGTGCAGCAGCGGGCCGCTTCGCTCGTGAATCTGGGGCTGACGTTCATTGCCTTGGATCTCATCGCCGTTTACATCGGGCTGTTTGGCTCCATGCAGTTTACCGGTTTGATGTTTGTCATTTCCGGTGTGTTTCTCATGGTTTTCGCCGTGTTTTTGGAGAAGAAGCGGCGCGCCCTGATGAAAGAAATCAAAGCCCAGAAGGAGGTTCGCTCATGAAAACCAAACTCTTCATCCTTGTTCTCGCCTTGC
Organism: uncultured Verrucomicrobia subdivision 3 bacterium; assembly: GCA_903842235.1. Lineage (GTDB taxonomy): Bacteria > Verrucomicrobiota > Verrucomicrobiia > Limisphaerales > UBA11358 > UBA11358. The sequence goes on along the minus strand of CAIMLG010000297.1, from coordinate 36,936 downwards.
AAGCCGCGTGGGTGCTCGGCATCGTAATCGTGCAGGAAGGCATCCTGCGGGCCGGCCAACTCGTGCTGCTCGAAACACGGCCGGTGGATCCCCGGGATTTACTGCGCGGCGATTACGTGATTCTTAGTTACAAGATCAGCGACGTGCCGATGAAACTGCTGCCGGCGGCGGTGAAAAGCCCTCAGCCCTATGTGGGAAATATTTATGTGGCGCTGACGCCTGGAGCGACCAATCAATTCTGGGAGATTACCCGGGCCGACACGCAGCCGTTTAGCGTGGCGGCAAACGAGGTCCTGCTGCGCGGCCGGGCCGGGCAAAGCTGGTGGAATAACACGAATTCCCTGCGCGTGGAATATGGCCTCGAAAAATATTTCGTGCCGGAAGGCCAAGGCAATCCGCGTGGCAAACTGACCGTGCAGGCGGCCGTGGGCAAATCGGGTAACGCCACCATCAAGCAGGTCTTCGTGGACGGCAAGCCCTATGCCGAGGCGATGCAGAATCGCTGACGGCGGCTGGGGACTTAGCCGAAGATTTCCGGGCTGATGACGCCTTCGGCAACCCGCGTTACGCTGCCGGTCATCCGAATGGCAAAATGATCGCCAATCTCAATTTTGATGATGCCGCCGGGGCAATGCACGGACACGCTGCGATCCACCCGGCCCAGTTTGTGCGCCACCGCGGCCGAGGCGCTGCTGCTACTGCCGCTGGCGAGCGTGTAGCCGGCGCCGCGTTCCCAAATTTCGATCTGGATGTTCGCGCGGTCGAGCACCTTCAGGAACTGCACGTTGGTCTTGCGTGGGAAGTTGGGATGCACCTCCAGCAGCGGGCCGTATTGATGCGCCAGCGCGGCGCTGATTTCCGGCAGCGGCAGCACGCAGTGCGGATTGCCGATGGTCGCGGCGCAGTAGGTAAACTCGCGCCCGCCCACGGTAATCTTTTCGTTGATCACCTCGCGCGGGCCGCCGGCGACGGGAATCTTCCCGCTGTCGAAGCTGACGTGGCCCATTTCGACGCGCGCCATTTTGCCCCCGTCAAACACCGTGGAGCGCACGATGCCGCCGTCGGTTTGCAGCGTAAACTCGTCGTTGCCGACAATTTTGGTATCCCAGAGATAGCGCGAAAAGATGCGCACGCCGTTGCCGCTTTTTTCGGCTAGGCTGCCGTCGGGATTGTAAATCTTCAGGGCGCACTTGGCATTGGCCGCCGGCAACGGCCCGAGCAAAATGCCGTCGGAGCCGACGCCGAAATTGCGGTGGCATATGGTTTTGACCTGCTCTGTGGTCAGCGGCGCGGGCAGATCTTTCGGATCAATGACGATGTAATCGTTGCCGAGCGCGTGATATTTCGTGTAAGCAAAAAGCATGGGCCGGAGGATAGCGGCCCCGCGCCCCGCGCAAAAGCAGAATGGTGGCGCCTACCCCTTCAGGATGGTTTCGATTTGCTGGAGTTCGTCCGGACGCCAAGCCAGGTTCTTCAGCGCCTTCACGGCGTCCTCAATCTGGCTGGGGCGGCTGGCGCCGATCAGCGCCGAGGTCATGCCCGGATGCCGCAGCACCCACGCCAGGGCCATTTGCGCCAAGGACTGGCCGCGGGTTTCGGCGAGCGATTGTAGCTGTTTCACCTGGGCGAGCTTTTCGTTCGTGACGTGTTCGGGGCGCAGGAAGCCATGCGGCTTGCCGGCGCGGGAATTCTCCGGAATGCCGCGCAGATATTTATCCGTGAGCAAGCCTTGCGCGAGCGGCGAGAAGGCAATGCAGCCCAGCCCTTCGTCGGCGAGGGCGTCGAGCAGGCCGTCTTCCACCCAGCGATTGAACAGACTGTAGGAAGGTTGATGAATCAGGCCGGGCGTGCCGAGCTGGCGCAACAATTGGGCCGCCGCCCGCGCCGGCTCCGCCGGATAATTCGAGATGCCGGCGTAAAGCGCCTTGCCGCTGCGCACGATGGCGTCCAGCGCGCCCATCGTTTCTTCCAACGGTGTTTCGGGGTCGGGCCGGTGATGGTAAAAAATATCCACGTAATCCAGCCCGAGCCGTTTTAGGCTTTGATCGAGGCTGGCCACGAGATATTTCCGCGAACCCCATTCGCCATACGGCCCCGGCCACATGAGATAGCCGGCCTTGGAGGAGATAATCAGCTCATCGCGATGCGCCGCCAGATCCTTCCGCAGAATCCGGCCGAAGGTTTCCTCGGCGGAACCGGGCGGGGGGCCGTAATTGTTGGCCAGATCGAAATGGGTGATGCCCAGATCGAAGGCGCGGTGGATCATGGCCCGGCCGTTTTCCAGCGCATCCACGCCGCCGAAGTTATGCCACAGCCCCAGCGAAATCGCCGGCAATTTGAGGCCGCTGCGCCCGCAGCGGTGATAGCGCATGGTCTCGTAACGGGAACTGGCGGGCGTGTAGTTCATAAAGTCCAATGCGGTTTCGGCCTAGGTTTTTTTCACGATCACGCTGCCGGTGAGTTCTTTCACATCGGCAATCTTCTTTTTCTCCATGAATTCGCGAATCCCGGCGATGACGTTGAGCGCGGTCTGCGGTTCGTAGAAGTTTGCCGTGCCCACGGCCACCGCCGTGGCGCCGGCCATCAGGAATTCAATCGCGTCGTCCGCCGTTTGAATGCCGCCCATGCCGATGATCGGGATTTTGACGGCTTTGGCGGCTTCCCAGACAAGCTTGATGGCAATCGGTTTGATCGCGGGGCCGGTGAGACCGCCGGTGATGTTGGCGATTTTCGGTTTGCGCGTGTGAATATCAATGGCCATGCCCGGCACACTGTTCGTCACGGACAGACCATCGCTGCCGGCGTCCTCGGCGGCCTTGGCGAGCGGTGCGATATTGGGGACGTTCGGGCTCATCTTGGTGATGAGCGGGAGCGACGTGGCCTGGCGGCACGCGGCCACCACCTGCGCGAGCAATTTCGGGTCGGTGCCAAACTGCACGCCGCCTTCCTTGACGTTGGGGCAGGAGACATTCAACTCCAGCGCGCCCACGCCGCCCAGTTGGTCGAAGCGTCTTGCCACTTCAGCGTATTCTTCGACCGTGGTGCCCCAGATGTTGATGATGGTGGGCACTTTCAAGTCGCGGAGAAACGGCCAATATTTCTGGATGAAGCCGTCCACGCCCGGACCTTGCAGGCCAATGGCGTTGAGCATGCCGCTGGTGACTTCGGCGGTGCGCGGGGTGGGATTGCCGGTCACCGGATTCAGCCGGATGCCCTTGACGGTCACCGCGCCGAGCTGGTTCACGTCGATGAGCCGGGCGTATTCTGCGCCATAGCCAAACGTGCCCGAGGCGACGGTCACCGGGTTTTGCATCCGGAGTTTGCCGATCTGAACGGAAAGATTCATGGGCGTCAAACTACCGATTCATTCCCCCCGACTCAATTCGCAAAACATCCGGGAGGCCGCCTAAATCCAAACGGTTGCCTTGGCTCAGGCGGCAGGTTTCGGGGTGCAGTCCGGCACCGTGCTCCGATACACCCAGGCGATGAGCACCGCTTGAAACGGCACCCGCAGCCAGAGCATCGTGGGGGTGAACATGGGAAAAAGCTCGGGATGCAGCGCCATGTGCAGGTTGGCGGGCAGAATGGCCAGCAGCAGGGCGATCAAACCCCAGCGGGCGACCGGCGAATAGCGGGGAAAGAAGACCAGCGCGCCCAGCAGCACTTCGCAGGCGCCGCTCACATACACCAGCAGCAAAGGCCACGGCAGATACGGCGGCATGATGCTGACATACAAATCCGGCAAGATGAAATGCAGCAGGCCCGCCCCGATAAACAGGCCGCCCAACAGATACTTGAATGCGGTTTTGATCATAGGATTAAACGCGTGCCGCCCATAGTGTCATGGCCGATCAACGCCCGCGACTCAATTTGCAACCGCGCCGGCCGCGCTTACGGTTTTTTGGGCGTCTGCCCGAACACCTTGGGATCCTCCACGTCCGGCTCCTTCAAGACCTGCCGCTGGCGGACGACTTCCTGCATCAAGTTGGTTTGCACCTCGGCATAGGCGGGTTCGCCAAAGACGCTGCGCATCTCGCCGGGATCTTTTTCCCGGTCGAACAGCTCCCAATAATCCACATCCGGCGCGTAAAAATGCGCCAGGGTGTAGCGGTCGGTGATGAGGCCGTAATGCGGCCGCACGCGGTGAAAGGCGGGATATTCGTAGTAGTGGTAATAAAACGCCTTGCGCCAGTCGGCGGGCGTGGCGCCCTGCAACAGCGGGAGCAGGCTGCGGCCTTGCATGCGTTCGGGAATGGGGACGCCGGCGGTTTGCAGAAAGGTTTCGGCCAGATCCATGTTGCACACGATGTCCCGGTTGACGCGGCCGGCCGCAACCACGCCCGGCCAGCGGATGAGCAGGGGCGTGCGGGCGGATTCCTGGAAGATCCAGCGCTTGTCGAACCAGCCATGTTCCCCGACGAAAAAGCCCTGGTCGGAGGAGTAAATGACGATGGTGTTGCTCGCGAGGCCCGTGTCATCGAGATATTTCAGAATGCGGCCCACGTTGTCGTCCACGCCCTTGATGCAGCCGAGGTAATCGTGCACGTAGCGGTTATATTTCCATTCCACCAGCGCGCGGCCCGTGAGGTTTTTGGCCAAAAACGCCTGGTTGCGCGGCTCGTAGTAGGCGTCCCAATTGGTTTTCTGTTCGGGGTTCAGATCGCCCGGAGCCACCAGCTTGCAATCCGCCTTCATGCGCATGGTTTTCGCGATGGTCATGTCTTGCTCATGCTCCGCCAGCCCCCGTCCGGCATAATCATCAAACAAAGTCTCCGGCAGCGGATACGTGCGGTCGTGGTCGAAATCCAGATCGCGCAGCGCCGGTTCCCATTCGCGGTGGGGCGCCTTTTGCCAGCAGAGCAGCATGAAGGGTTTGTTCGTATCGCGTTGCTTCAGCCAGTCCAGCGACCGGTCGGTGATGATATCCGTGACGTAGCCGGGATATTTCACGCGCTGCCCGTTGCGGATCATCGGCGGATTATAATAAATCCCCTGGCCGAGCAAAATTTCCCAATAATCAAACCCCGTGGGATCGCTTTCCAAATGCCATTTGCCGATCAGCGCCGTTTGGTAGCCGGCCTGCTGGAGCAGTTTGGGGTAGGTGGTCTGGCTCCCGTCGAAGCGGCAATTGCTGTTGTTGTAAAACCCGTTGATATGGCTGTAAGTGCCGGTGATGATCGAAGCGCGGCTCGGCCCGCACAGCGAATTATTCACGAAACAGCGATCGAACCGCATGCCCTCGTGCGCCAGCCGGTCAAGGTTGGGCGTCTGGTTCAAATGCCGCGCCTCGCCGTAGGCGCTCACCGCCTGCCACGCGTGATCATCCGCCATGATGAAGAGAATATTGGGCCGGGGCGGCACCGTATTCGTCGGCGCGGCCAAACCGGGCGCGATGGGCAGGAGCGTGCAGAGCAGCGGGAGGAATTTATTCATAGACCAGAAATTTTTTCAGATTGGCGGTTCAGATGCATGGGTGCGGCTGAAGATTAGCCATTCCGCCCCGGCGATTCAATCCCATAAATTTGTCGAAAATAATGGTTAAAATAATGGTTGACGGCGTACGGCTGTTCCGAATAGCTTTCGCAAATCTCCATGAGGACTAGTGGCTTAGGCGAAAGTGTTACGGCAAGTCACGGCGCAAAAGGATTTCGCTCTGACCGGGGATTTTTGTCTCATTCCGGCCACCAACCCGGCCCACGCCCCCACCCGCACGGAATTCAAACTGGGCATCTTCCCGCCCAAGCACCACGCCGCGCCCCCACCGCGCCGGAACCGCCGCCGACTCCCCCGCCGCCGTGATTTTTTTTGACACGAATTCCCCGAATGTCCGCGAATGGCTGCAAAACCGGCTGGCTGGCCGCGGCTCGGTTGCGCTGACTTGAGCCGCTTGGGAACCCAGGCTGATTTCCGTTACGCCTTCAGCGTATTTGAATTTGCCATCGCCCCTCGGCCCGGCAGTTCATCAAAGAATTGCTGGCTGACCGTTGCGCTGGATATTTCCCCGGTCTCGGCTTCGCAGTGACGGCCTTTGATTTCCTGCGCTGAAGGCGTTTCACAAGGCGCAGGCTTTGAGCAGCGCGGCTTTGACCTTTTTCAAATCCGCTTCCGGCACGAGGCCGAGCCGCTTTTCAAACCGCACGGAGGGCAGCGAGCCGATGGCCTGCACGTTGGCGATGGATTCGGGGTCAAGAAACGGCAGGTGGCCCAGCGGCACTTCGAGTTCGCTCCCGCGATTCTGCCGGGTGATGGGAATGTGGATGATGAGCGAGCGCGGGGCGGAGAGGTGGTCGGCAATCAGAACCACTGCCGGCCGGGTTTTGGCGGCCATGCCCATGTCCACCAGCCAGACTTCACCGTGACACGGGTTCATTGACCGTCCAGGAGATCCAGTTTTTCCTGTTCCACTTCGCGTGAGGGCAGCACGTCGCTCCAATCTTCCTGCGCCCGCTGCCGTTCAATGAATTTCAAGTAATGCAGGACTTCGCGCGCCACCGTTTCGGGCTGGTGCTTGATTTCTTCAATCAAAATTTCCTGTGCGCTCATGGTTCAATTATCCGGCAAAATGTAATTTTGGCAAGCGGCTTCCCGATGCTTCCCGATGCGCCGGATTTCATCTTGCATTCTTCATTCTGCCTTCACCTCGCAAACCTAGGCTGATTTCCGTCACGCCTTAAGCGGATTTGATTCGCCTCACTTGGCCGTCTCCCAGACGATCTGCCGGGAGTCATACACCGGGCCTTCGGTGCAGGTGCGCTGGTATTCCCAATTCTCGCCCCCGGTTTTCACCTTGATCACGCAGGCCAGGCAGGTGCCAACGCCGCAGCACATGTGCTCATCCATGGAGAGTTCGGCGGGCACATTAAATTCTTCCGCCAGTTTGCCCACGGCTTGAAGCATGGGCGTGGGGCCGCAGGCGTAGAGTTTGACCTTCCGGTCGGGCACCATTTGCCCGCGTTTCAGTTCCGCCAGCAGCGGCTGGGTGACGAAGCCGGTTTCGCCGTGGCTGCCGTCTTCGGTGGCCACGCGCACTTCCCAGCCAATGGCCGCAAAGTCTTTTTCGCACAGAATATCCACGCGCCGCCGCCCGCCGACAAAGACGATCCCTTTTTGCGGCGACCGTTGCGCCAGCAAATACAGGGCGGCCATGCCGTAGCCGCCGGCCACAAGCAGCGGCGTTTCGCCGCCGACGGACGGAACCGTAAAGCCGTGCCCCAGCGGCGCGATGACGCTCAATTCCTCGCCGGCGCGCATGCGCGCGAGCACGTCCGTGCCTTTGCCGACGTTTTTGTAGAGGATGGAAAAGGTGTCGCTGGTCGTCTGAAAGATGCTGAACGGCCGGCGGAGCAGGGCGTCTTTCATCGGCAAAATGCGGACGTGGGCGAACTGGCCGGGCTGGATGAGGGGGGCAATTTGCGGCGCCTTCAGCACGAGGCGGAAATAGGCTTCCGCATCGCGCTCTTGGGAAACGATCTGGACGGTTTGCTCAAGCATCGGACGCCCAGCCTAGTCACAAATTGAGCCGGGGGCAAAACCAAACCGCCGCGCCATTAGCGGGCGAGGACGTTGATCTGATCTTTTACGCGAATATCGGCGGACGAGGCTCCGACCAGCACATCGAACCGGCCCGGCTCGACGAGAAAGCCGTGCGTGGCTTCATCCCAGAACGCCAGTTTGGCGGCCGGGAGCGGGAAGGTGACGGTTTTCGTTTCCCCCGGCTGTAGGCGGACGCGCTGGAAACCGCGCAGTTCTTTCCCCGGTCGTTTGACGCTGCTCTTCACCTGATGAACGTAGAGTTGGGCGACTTCGTCTCCGGCGACTTTGCCCGTGTTTGTGATGTCAACGCTGATCGCGACGGTATCGTTGGTGTGGATTTTATCCGCCGATAATTTCAGGTGGCCATACTTGAAGGTGGTGTAGCTCAAGCCGTGGCCAAAGGGAAACAGCGGTTGACCGTTCACATACATGTAGGTAAAACCTTTCGTGATGTCGTATTCATCCAGCGAAGGCACCTGCGCTTCGGAGGCATATACGGTGTGCGGCAGGCGACCGGCGGGATTGACGGCGCCAAACAAAACATCGGCGATGGCGTGGCCGCCTTCTTCGCCGGGCCACCAGGCTTGCAGTAGGGCGGGAACGTTTTTCGCCAGCCACGGAACGGTGAGCGGTCCGGCGCTCATTTCCACCACGATGGTGCGGGGATTGGCGGCGAAGACGGCTTTGACCAGCGCTTCCTGGTTGCCGGAAAGCCCGAGCGACGTGCGATCCCGGCCTTCCTGCTCCACCGCCGCCGTGGTGCCGACGAAGACGATGGCGACGTCCGCCTGGCGGGCGAGGGCCACGGCTTTTTCCATTTCGGCGGCGGTATCAACGGCGGCTTCGGCGGGTTCCTCCACCCATTCATGCCGGGTGCCACCCACCACGGCACCCCGGGTGGTAAGAATTTCGATCTGAGATCCGACGCGATCCCGCAGGCCTTGCAAGGCGGTGACGGTGGCGGCGGGTTTGCCGCTGTAATTATTCAGGATCACGCGGTCGGCCAGCGGGCCGAGCACGGCGATGCGCTGGAGCTTGGCGGCATTGAGCGGCAGGAGCTGGTTTTGATTTTTCAGCAGCACGATGGATTCCTGCGCGGCTTGGAGGGCGACGGCGCGGTGTTCGGCGCTATCAATGACGGCGGGCGAAATCCGGCTGTAGGGCACGGCGTCAAAGGGATCAAATTCGCCCAGCCGGAACCGGACGCGCAGCACGCGGGTCAGCGCATCGTCCAGCCGCGCCTCGGTCAGTTTGCCGCTGCGCACGGCGGCGGGGATGTATTCCTGAAATTCCTTGTCGGAGAAATCGCAGCCGGCCATCAGGGATTTGGCCACGGCGTCTTCGTAGGTCATCTGCTTGTTCTCGTGGCCTTCCACCATGGAGCGGACGCCGCCGAGATCGGAGACGACAAAGCCCGGATGCTGCCATTCGCCTTTGAGCAGATCGGTAAGCAGCCAGTGATTGATGTTGTTGGGCGTGCCGTTGATGGCGTTGTAGCTGGCCATGAGGGAACACGCCTTGCCCTCCACTACCGCGTCATAGAAATGCGGCAGCCAGTATTCGTGCAGCATGCGTTCGGAGACGGTGGCGTTGAGCTTCTGGCGGTCGGTTTCGACGTTATTGACCGCGTAGTGCTTCAGGGTGGCCGCCAGTTTCAAATAGTGCGGATCGTTGCCTTGCAAGCCTTGAACGTAGCTTACGGCCATGCGGCCGGTGAGAAAGGGGTCTTCGCCCCAAGCCTCGTGATTGCGGCCCCAGTAGGGATTGCGCTCGATGTTGATGACCGGGGCGCGATAGATCAGGCCTTTATGCTCGCCCGGCGCTTTCGGGTCCAGATGCCAGCCGTTGTAAATCGCCCGCGCCTCATCGGATAAGACGGTGGCCACCTCCTGCACGAGATTAGTGTCCCACGTGGCAGAAAGCGCGAGACAGGTGGGAAAGAAGGTGGTGGGCCGGTTCCATTTCACGCCGTTGAGGCATTGATTCCACTGGTCGGAACGGATGTGAAAGCGCTCGACGGTGGAACCGCGGTGATTCAGCAGCGTGGCCTTTTCCTCCAGCGTCAGGCGCGAGATTAAATCGGCCACGCGCTGGTCCACCGGCTGGCGCGGGTCGAGATACTGTTCCGGGGGCTCCGTCGCTCGACCGCCGCTGGCAAATAATAGACTTAACGTGGCGACAGTGAGGAGTTTTTTCATGGAGTCAGGTTTTTTTATCTCTTCGCCTCGCCGTTTTTCTTGGCGGCGGCGCGGTCGAAGATTTGTTGGTAAGTCGCCAGCGCCAGCAGCGGCCAGGCGTTGCGATACATGTCGTATTTCAAATAAAACACTTTCGGGAAACCGGTGCCGGTGGTTTCGTCCTCGGTCCAGGAGCCGTCGGCGTTTTGCGTGCGGCACAGATACTCGATGCCGCGTTGGAGCGCGGGGTTCGCCGGGTCGTCGAAGGCGCACAGGCCCATGACGGCCCAGGCGGTTTGCGAGGCGGTGCTCGGGCCCTGGCCTTTGAAGACGGGATCGTCGTAGGTATTGCAGCGTTCGCCCCAGCCGCCGTCTTCGCGCTGGACGCTTTCGAGCCAGACTTTGCCATGCTGGAGCCAGGCTTCCTCCATATTGAGGTTGAGGGCGCGCATGCCGCGCAGCACCTGCCAGGTGCCGTAGATGTAATTCACGCCCCAGCGGCCATACCACGAGCCATCTGCTTCCTGCTGGCGCCGGACGTAGTCAATGGCGTCGTGAATCTGGCGATTGGCATTGTCCCATTTCTCGTAGCCGACCAGTTCAAGGATGCGCGCGGTGATGTCGGCGCACTCGGGATCGAGCATGGCGTTGTGATCGGCGAAGGGGACTTTTTCGAGAATATTCTTGGTGCAATCTTTGTCGAACGCGGCCCAGCCGCCGTCCTTGCACTGAAAGGTCATCATCCATTTCAGGCCGCGCTGGAAACATTCGTCTCGCTTGGCCGGGTGGTCCGTGGGAATGAGCCGCAGCGCGAGCAGCACCATCGCGGTGTCGTCCACATCCGGATTCCACTTATTGTTGTATTCAAACACCCAGCCGCTGGGTTCCACCTTGGCGGGGTTCTTGTGAATCCAGTCGCCGGCGAACCGGATTTCTTTTTCGATCAGCCACTCGGCGGCGCGCTTGAGCTTCGGATGCTCGGCGGGCACGCCGGATTCGCGCAGGCAGATGCTGACGATGGCGGTGTCCCAAACGGGCGAAAAGCACGGCTCGATGCGCACGTCCTCGGCGGTTTCGTGCTCGAGTTTCTTGAGTTCCTGCACGGCGCGGACCACTTGTGGGTGGTCGTCGGCATAGCCCAGCGCCTTGAGCGCAATCAGCGCATTGAGCATGGCCGGGAAAATTGCCGCGAGGCCATCGCTGCCTTCGAAGCGTTCGAGCATCCATTTTTCGCATTTTTTCAGCGCGGTTTTGCGGAAGGGATGGATGCGGTGCTCGGCGAACCACTCGGCCAGCTTGTGCACCCGGTCCAGCCACAGGAAGAAGTTGCGCAGCGAAATCTTTTCCGGGTCGGGCGCCAGGGCGAGATCGCGTTCATGGATGCCTTCGGGGTAAAGCTCATTGAGCGTCACCGGCACCGGCCGGGTGGGCTTGAAATGGTTGATGATGGCCAGCGGCACGAGCATGCCGCGCGACCAGTTGCTCATGTCCCAGAAATTCACGTGGAACCATTTGCCGATGAGCAGCACTTCGCAGGGGATGGTGGGCACGTGTTCCCACGGGTAAAGCCCGATCAGCGCGAGATACAGCTTGGAGAAGGTGTTCATGCGCGGCACGCCGCCGAAGTGGAGGGCCACTTCGCGGGCCTTCAACATCCGGGCATCTTTCACGGATACGCCCGCCAGCTTGAGCGCAAGATAGGCCTTGATGGTGGCATTCACCTCGGACGGGCCGTGCTGGTAAATATTCCAGCCGCCGTCGGGCAACTGCTTGGCGAAGATATGGTGGACGGCTTTGCGCTGCCATTCCCGGTCCACTTTGCCATTCCAGTGGTGATACGCGATGGTGTCGGACACCAGGGTGGAATCCACCAGCAATTCTCCCACCCAGAAGCCCTCCGGCTTTTGTTCGGCCAGCAGGAAATCTTGCGACCGCTTTAGGGCGGCCTGCGCCCGCGCCCTGAAATCGCTGGGAATACGGGCGGTGGGAGCCGGCTGCTCCGGCTGCACCCGCGAATCACTTTCGGTCAACACCTGGATACTCTGCGGATTTGGCGAAAAGCTGTAAAGAATTTCCTCTGTCGCGGGAAGCGTTGGTCGGTTAGCGGCGGGCTCTGCAATTTAACATTGCCGGGCGAAAGTAATTTGATATTTTAACTGCTCGTTTTTAACGTAAAACCACGAAAGAATAATTATGTCACAGCATCGTAGTCTTCGCGCGGCGTCCGCCTTGGGCGGCAAGCGCAATGTCCTCAAACGTTTCGAACGCACGGCCCTGCTTGAAAAGCGCGGCCAGCGCAAAGCCGGCGATAAGATCACCGGCCTCCGCAAAACCAAGCCGGAGGCGTAAGGCGTTAAAGTGTTGAAGCGGCGAAGTGGCTGACGCTTCCGCGCTTTGACCCTTCAACGATTTTGAACATTCGCTTACAAAAATTTCTCGCCGATGCCGGTGTGGCTTCCCGCCGGGCCGGCGAGCAATTCATTCTGGAGGGGCGCGTCAAGGTCAGCGGTCAGGTGGTCCGGCTGCTGGGTTCCAAGGTGGACCCCGAACGCGACCAAGTGGCTGTGGATGGGCAGATCGTTCATGCCAAAAAGCTGATCTATGTGGCGTTGAACAAGCCGGTGGGCTGTGTTTGTTCCCGTCAGGATGAGCTGAACCGGCCCACGATTTACGAGCTGTTGCCGCGCGAATGGACCACCGTCCAGTCCGTCGGCCGGTTGGACTATAACAGCGAAGGATTGATTTTTTTGACGAATGATGGACAATTCGCCCTGCGGCTGACCCATCCTCGTTACGGCATCCGCAAGAAGTATCTGGTTAGCGTTGAGGGTGAAGTGACGTCGGCGATGCTCCAGTTGTTCAAGCAGGGAATTTTTCACGAGGGCGAACGATTGAAGGCGCTGGCCGCCCGAATTGTTTCCGGCACCCGCCATAAAAGCGTGGTGGAACTGGAGCTGGGCGAAGGCAAGAACCGCGAGGTGCGGCGGCTGTTTGAGTCGCAGGCGATCACGGTGAAAAAATTGCAGCGGACGCAGATTGGGAAAATCAAGCTGGGCGAGTTGAAGCCGGGCAAATGGCGGACGCTGAATGCGACGGAAATTAAAACTTTGACGACTGATATATGAAAACAAATTGCTGGTTGATTCTGGGAACGATGCTCGCCACGACCGCCGTGGCGCAGGTGAACACAAACAAGCTGCCGGAAGCCCCGACTTTGGCTCCTGCCAAGACGATCGCCCCGCCGCCAGTGACTGCGGCTACGACTGCGAAGGCGGTGGCCCCCATGAAAAAAGCGGGCGCCAAGCCCGCTGTGAAGAAAATCACTGAAGCGCCCATGGCGCTGGTGGCCGGCCCGGCGACGGTGATGGTAGAAAATCTTAACCTGCGCGGCCAGGCCGGGGTAAAAGGCGAAGTCGTTGGCCATGTGAAAAAAGGCGACCCCGTCACGGTGATTTCCCAGATCAATCTCGACAAACATGCCGCCGATGAACCGGCGCAGTGGGCGAAAATCGCTTTGCCGGCCGGCACCAAGGTCTGGGTGAACTCCCGGTTCATTGATGCCACCAACAGGGTGGTCACCGTCAAGAAACTGAATTTGCGCGGCGGTCCCGGCGAAAATTTCAGCGTGCTGGGGGCTTTGGAAAAAGGCGCGGCCGTTACTGGGGTAGCCACCAAGGGCGACTGGACCCAGATCGAAACGCAGCCGAATGCTTTTGCGTTTGTGGCGGCGATTTATTTGAAGCAGGCCGCGCCGGTGGTGGAACCGCCGCCCGTCGCGCCCCCCGTGGTCGCTCCGGTTCCCGCCCTCACCAATACCGTTGTTGCGCCCGTCGCCGTCGTTTCCACGCCGCCGGTGGTGGAACCTCCGGTTTTGCCGCCGTTGCCGGTGGTTCCGGAAGTGGAAGATACCAATCCGCCGCCGCCGCGCGTGGTGTCGCATGAAGGCTTTGTCCGTCCTGCGGTGAGCGTGGTCGCGCCGACCTATTACGAGCTTTATGACCCGGCGACCAGCATGGCGATTAATTATTTGTCCAGCACGACGACCAACTTGGATCTGTCGCGTTACAACGGTTTTCAGGTGGTGGTCACCGGCGAAGAAGGTCTTGATGCGCGCTGGAAAGCCACGCCGATGCTGAAAATCCAGAAGATTTATGTGCTTTCGAGCAATGTTCCGAAAATCAAGCCCGTAACCTCGCCTCGTGAAAGCAGCCAACGCGTCACCAGTCCTCGTGGCAAGTAATCTCATCGACGGGCGCGCCATCGCCGCCCAAATCCAACTGGAACTCACCGTCCGCGTTGCGGCCTTGAAAGCCCGCGGCGTGGTTCCCGGCCTCGCCTTTGTGCGGGTGGGCGAAGACCCGGCCTCCAAGGTGTATGTGGGCATGAAGGAAAAGGCCTGTGCCGCCTTGGGCCTTGGCTCCGCGACGCATATCCTGCCCGCGCAAACTTCCGAGGCGGAACTGCTGGCGCTCATCGGCCAACTCAACGCCGCCGCGCATATCCACGGCATTCTGGTGCAGGCTCCGTTGCCGAAGCCGATCCGCGAAGCGGTGGTTTTTTCCGCCGTGCTGCCGGCGAAAGATGTGGACGGGTTTCATCCGGTCAACGTCGGCAAACTGATGCTGGGCGACGAAACCGGTTTCCGGCCCTGCACCCCGGCGGGGGTGCTGGAATTGTTAGTTCGCTCCGGCGTGAAGACGGACGGCGCCGAAGTGGTCGTGCTTGGCCGGGGTAATATTGTCGGCAAGCCGATGGCGGCGATGCTCTGCCAAAAGGGCCGGACGGCCAATAGCACGGTTACGATTTGCCACTCCGCCACCCGCGATATCAAAGCCCATTGCCGCCGGGCTGACATTATTGTTGCGGCGATCGGCGTGGCGGAGTTTGTAACCGCCGACATGGTCAAACCGGGGGCCGTCGTCATGGATGTCGGCGTGAACCGGGTGCCCGACGCCACGTCGAATACCGGCACCAAACTCGTCGGTGATGTGGATTTCAAAAACGTTCAGCTGATTGCCGGAAAAATCACGCCCAACCCCGGCGGCGTTGGCCCGATGACCATTGCCATGCTGCTGCAAAACACCGTGCGGGCGGCGGAAGCCGCGACGCGTTGAGCGGATTATTTTTCCAGTAGCGTACGGTCGCGGTTAAATCTTCTTCCCGATTTATCTGGTGATAATACCCTTTAAACTCCAAGCTGCCGTGTGATTAAAAGCAAACCGGCACCTCGCCGTCCATCAGAACCGCTCGCGGCGGGCCAGGTTTGGAAAATGACCGAGCTCCAGATGCAGGTGGATCTGGTCGGCAAGCTGCTGGTGCATTACAAACTCGGCAAGCCCAACGCCGTCCGGATTCCCAACTCCATCAGCAGCAAGACGAGCATCGAAAAGTTTTTGAAAAAGAACAAAGCGGTCCTCCTGAAGTCCGCCCCGCCTGCCGCCGTTAAGAAGTGAGGCGGAAGTCGGTTTTCTCGCCGCTCGCCGCTGATTCGGATTGTTCAACCCCGGAGAATTCGCTTATCCTGCTCTGAGCCATCAATTGATATGAGCAACAAATTACGATTCGGCCTGCCCAAGGGCAGCTTGCAAGCGGCCACCATCGAGAAGCTGGCCAAGGCCGGCTTCAACATTCAGGTCAGCAGCCGCTCCTACCTCCCGTATGTCGATGACGACGAGATGGAAATCCGCCTCATCCGCGCCCAGGAAATCAGCCGCTATGTGGAGCATGGCTATCTGGATTGCGGCATTACCGGTCACGATTGGATTATTGAGAACGGCTCCAAGGTTCACGAAGTCGGCGAGTTTCTTTTCAGCAAGGTCTCCCGCCGGCCCGCCCGCTGGGTGCTCTGCGTGCCGGAGAATTCCCCGATCAAGACCGTGAAAGATTTGGAAGGCAAACGCATTGCCACCGAAGTCGTCAACCTCACGAAAAAATATCTCAAGAAACACGGGGTGAAGGCGGACGTGGAATTTTCCTGGGGCGCCACCGAAGTGAAAGCTCACGAGCTCGTGGACGCCATTGTGGAGGTCACCGAAACGGGTTCCTCGCTCAAGGCGAACCAGCTGCGCATTGTGGATGAACTCCTGAGCTCCACCCCGCGCCTCATTGCCAACCACACCGCGTGGAAAGATGCGTGGAAGCGCAAGAAAATCGAAACCATGGCCATGTTGCTCAAGGGGGCGCTGGATGCCGAGGCCAAGGTGGGTTTGAAGATGAATATTGCCGAAAAGAATCTGCAACGCCTGCTTACCGAACTGCCGGCGCTGCGCAACCCCACCATCTCCAATCTGAGCCTCAAGGGCTGGGTGGCCGTGGAAACCATCATTGACGAAGCCGTCGTGCGCGAACTCATTCCCCAGCTCAAGGCCGCCGGGGCCGAAGGCATCATCGAATATCCTCTGAACAAAGTGGTCTATTAAACCAGTCACCCGCTGGCCGGAACCCCCCGTCTCCTTGGCGATCGCTGAGGCGGCGGGTTTTGCTTTTCAGCCTCGGGTGGCGGGAACCAATTTTTGGAACATGATCGTGGCGCCGAATAACATCAGGAACCCGGGAATAAACCAGTGCGAGCATTGGGGCGCGATCGCCAGCCAGTCCACCAAAACGATGCCCGCCGTCAAATTGGGCAGCCGTCGGACCACGCCGGGATCACCCGGTTGAAACCGGCTGCGTAGGCAATAAATCAGCCATCCCACCGGCACGCCGGCAAACCCGAGGGCGATGGTTCGGGGAGTGCCCGTGTTCATTGTGAAAGCCAGCAGCAGGGGCGCCGCCAGCAGCAGCAGCGGCCAGCGCCGTGGGGCCGTCCGCACATTCCCGCGCGGTGCCAGATAGTTCGACCCCGCAACGTAAAGCGCCATCGCCAGTCCGCAGAAAATGGGCCAGCCGTTGAGCCCGAATGCGCCGGTGGCTCCCGCGCTGACATAAACCCAGAAACGGCACGCGCCCAGGAGCCAGGGCGAGGCGGTGAAAAACTGATGGGTGACGTTGTAGAGCAGGATGGTGAGCGCGAGCAATATGGCCGCGCCCGCCGCCAGCTGGCTGCAAAACAGCAGCAGAAAAATGCCGGCCACGAGTTGGCCAAACCCCAGCCGCCAGACCAGCTTGACGGGTATTTTCCCCGTCGGAATCGGCCGCTCCGGGCGGCGCTGGCGGTCAAAGTCCGCATCGCTGGCGTCGTTCAGATAAGCGCCGCCGGTGTATAGCAGGCTCAGGCCGAGGAGCAGAAACGGCAGTTTCCAATAATTGCCGCCGCCGCCGAGCCACCAGCCGGCAAGGCCGTTGGACCAGATGGTGGGCAAGTTCGCCACGCGGCCGAGGGCGATCAGCGTGCGCAGCTGCGGGGCGGAGTTCATGCGGGCGAAGGAAAGCAGAAACCGCCGCGCCTGAAAAGGAAGTTTGCCATCGCGCGAACGCGAATTCTCAAGCAGCCCATGCTTCGCCGGTCATCCAGCCATTCCGCGGGCCTGCAATTGTGCCAGGGCCCAGCCGTATTCCGCCGTGATTTGCGCGGTCAGGTCGCGGGCTTTTAGTTCGGGGGGCAGCACGTCCCAGGCATAGGTTTCCATTTCTAAGTGGGAGCAGATGTCCGGGTATTCGGCCAGTAAATCCAGCACGCCGAGCGCATGGTCGTTGGTATTGCTCAGCGGCGGGGCGGTGGCGTGCAGGGGGACATGGAAATGCACCCGCCATTCGGTCTGCGGATCGTCCTCCATCGGCTCCGTTGCCAGCGCGTCCTCAAGGTCGCGGTAAATTTTCCGCCCGCCCGCCGGGTCGCGGACGACTACTTGGTGCAGGAAGGTATCGTTGGCCAGGCGTCTCAAAGCCGCGCGGGCTGCCGGCGTGGGATAGGCCTTGAGCGCGGCGCTTAGGTGGATCTTGCTGATTTTGACCCCGTGATTGACGAGGCAGGCGAGGGCGTTTTGCGGTTCTTCAAATTCCACGGCAAAGTGGCAGGTGTCGTAGTTCACGCCGAGGTGCAGATCCAGACGCGGGTCGTGCGGATGCTCGGCGCGGAGGCGGTCAAAGAGGTGGATGGTTTCGGCGCTGCTTTCCAGCAGGCAGAGCGGCTCGGGTTCGAGGCCGAGGTGCAACTGGCGGCCGGTTTGCTCGCTGACGCGGGCGATGTGCTCCACGCAGTGCCAGAGATTGGCGCGCATCATCCGCACCTCGTCCGGGTGGGGATGGAATTCCTTGAAGGAGCCGGGCAGGGTGCTGACGCTGCCGGCGACGCCTTCGGGGAGCAATTCGGCCAGCAGGTCGAACAGGAGCTTGGTGTAATTGAGCCGTTCGGGCGTGGCCCAGTCGGGGCGATAGGCCAGTTCCTTGACGCGGTCGCGCTGAAACTGGCCGTAGGGAAATCCGTTGAGGGTGAAGACGTAGCTGTTGTTGTGGTAGAGCCAGTGTTGAAATTCCACCAACCGGTCGGGTTCCGCCAGTTCATGGGCGGCGCGGTTGCTCAAGCGCAGGCCGATGCCATACGGAAACTGCGGGCAGACTTGGTGGCGAATGGCTAGGGTATGCTTGTTCAGCGCATCGAAGGTTTCCGCCCAGGTTTCGGCGCGGTGGACATTCGTGGTGTATGCAAGATGCAATCCGTGGTTGAGTTGCATGGCAGTGCTTTGAAGATGCGCCCATTGTTGAATTTAGCAAGACCCAAAGAACAAAACTGCGAAGGGCGTTGACACTGGCGGAGCGGCGGTTTAATCTCAAGAAAACTGCAACCCGATCATGTTACTTCGCATCAGTTTAATTGTGGCCATTATTGCCGCGCTCGCCGCCGGCACCTTGAGTTATTTTGCCGTGACGGAAAAGATTCCCGCGCTGGCCAAACAGCGTGACGATGAAAAAGAGGTCAAGCTGGCCAAGATCGAGGAGCTGCGGAAGACCACCGCCACCCTCGCCAAAACCAAAAACGATCTCACCCAAACCCGGCAAACCCTGGCCGAGACCCAGTCCGAACGCGATAAAGCCTTGGCCGAACGGGAGAAGGCCGTGGCGCGCGCCGATGACCTTTCGGGCAAGCTCGCCAAACTGACCCAGGAGCGCAACGATATTAAAAATCAGCTCGATACCTACAAGTCAACCGACCTGACGCCGGAGCAGATTGTCATGCTGAACAAAAATCTCAAGGAAACCTTGGTTAAAATTGATGTCCTGAATGGCGAGATCAAGTCGCTGATCCGGGCGCGCGATGGTTTGCAGGCGAAGGTGGACAAAATTGAAGGACGGAATACCGACATCCTGCTGCCGGCGGGCTTAAAAGGTAAAATCATGGTGGTGGATCCCAAGTGGGACTTTGTGGTTTTGAACGTTGGCGAGGAACAAGGCGCCATTCAAGATGGTGAAATGCTGGTTAGCCGCGAAGGCAAGCTGGTGGCCAAGGTGATTCTCCGCAGCATCCAGAAAGATCGCAGTATTGCCAACTTGGTGCCCGGTTGGAAGCTCGGTGAGCCGATTGAAGGCGACGCGGTTTCCCCGGCGCATCCCGCTCCGGCCTCCTGAAATGAATGCGCGCGCCGTGAATTTATTCCTGTTGCTGGCCTTGCTGGCCTTGGCGGGAATCTTCTCCGGGTGCGCCTCCAACGAGCCGGATAACGTCTCCGTGCGGCCGTGGAACTCCTCCGAAGGCTGGCAGGGCGGTGCCCTCGGCGGCATGGATTACCAGCATCGTTAATGCTGGCGCCGGACGCTCCGGTTGGGCGTGCAGATAAAAGTCACCTGGGTGTCGTGCGCTTCCGTCGGGATTTTCTCCAGCAATTGGAAATCGTAGCCCACGCCGCATTTTACCCCGCTGGCTTCCGCCAAGAGTCGGTCATAAAATCCCCGACCGCGTCCCAGTCGGCTGCCCCTGAGATCAAAAGCCAGGCCCGGCGCGAGAATCAAATCCAACTGGTCGAGCGCGATTGCCGCGCAATGTGCCGCCGGCTCCCGCACGCCGAACTTACCGCTGACCAGGTCCGTGGTCAGGTTGTGAATCTGGCGGGCGGAATACGTTTGGGCCGCGGCGTCAAAAAAGGGCAGGGCACAGACTTTTCCCGCCATCAGGAATTTTTCCAGCAGCGGCCACACATCCAGCTCATCCGGCAGCGGCGCAAAAAATAAAATCGTGTGCGCGCTCCGCAACTGCGGCTCCAGCCGGTCGCACAGCCCGATGGATTCCACCGCCCGCACCGCCGGGGAAATCTTTGCCAGCCGCGCGCGGATTTCTTGTCGCAGGTTGGATTTGGATTTGCCGGTGGCAACGGACATGCGAATTAGAATAAGCAAGGCTGGTGCGATTGGCAAATAATGTGCATTGTTGCCAAACTGCACCAATTCTCGCGAAGCGTTTGGACGGCGTGCGATTCATCGCCGCTTTCGCCCCACCGGACGCAACCACATTCACGACCACCCTCCCGCCGCCTGGGAAAAGCGCCGCTGAAGCGGACGCCGTCCAAACGCTTCGCGACTTATCACCCGCTATTCGTTCTGGAACTTGGCGCACGCTTTGCCACCATTTTCTCATGCAGCCTGACGAGCCTGTGCCGCCCGCCGCACCGTTGCCGGACGCTCCCGGCACGTTCCCGTTGCCCAAGGTCAGGCTGGTTGACTTGAATGCGCAGTTGCCGCCCAAGGAGTGGCCTCACGCCCCGGTGCATCGGCTCGTGGACAGCGCCGTCTATTTCGTCACCGCCAGCGCGCTTCCCAAGCACCATTTCTTCGACACCCCCGCCAAGCGTGATTTGCTGGAGCGTCTGTTGCTCTCGTTCACCAAGGAATACGGCTGGCAGCTCGAAGCGTGGGCGGTGTTTGCCAATCATTATCACATCGGGGGGCGCGGCAATCCCGACGCGAAAAATCCGGGCGAGTTTCTGCACCGGCTGCACAGTGTGTCGGCGCACGACTTGAATGAACTGGACGGCGTCACGCAACGGCAGGTGTGGTTCAACTTCCGCGACACCAAGCTGACGCATCAGCACAGCTATCTGGCGCGGTTGAACTATGTGCATCAGCACGCGGTGAAGCACAAACTGGTGCCGGTGGCCAATCAATATCCGTGGTGTTCGGCGGCGTGGTTCGAGCGCGTGGCGTCGCCGGCACAGGTGAAGACGATCTACGGCTTCATATTGACCGGGTGTCGGTGGAGGATGATTTCTGAAGCCGGGGAAAAGCGGTGCTGAAGCACGCGCCGTCCAAACGCTTCGCCACGGCCAAGCCGCAAACGGGGGCCGAACTGGCTATTTTCCCGCGCCGAAGTTTTTTCTGCTTAATTTCCGCCAGTTTTCAAGCCGTTCCTTGATTTTCTTTTCCACGCCTTGCTCGGTTGGTTCGTAAAAGGTTTTGTCCACGCCCAGATAATCCTGCGCCACGAAATGATCCTGGCCGTCGTGGGCGTATTGGTAGCCCTGACCGTGGCCGAGGCGTTCCGCGCCTTTGTAAGCCGCGCTGCGCAGATGTTCCGGCACGGGAATCGTGCGGCCGGATTTCACGTCTTCCAGCGCGGCATCAATGGCTTTGTAGGCGGAATTGCTCTTGTTGGCGGTGGCGATGTAAATCGTCGCCTCCGCCAGCGGAATCCGCGCCTCCGGCCAGCCGACAAATTCCGAGGCGGCCAGACAGGCGTTCGCCAGCACCAGCGCCATGGGATCCGCCAGGCCGACATCCTCCGCGGCGCAAATCACAATGCGCCGGGCGATAAAGCGCGGGTCTTCGCCGGCGTGGATCATCTTGGCCAGCCAGTAAAGCGCCGCGTCCGGATCGCTGCCGCGCATCGATTTGATGAAAGCGGAAATCGTGTCGTGATGCGCATCGCCGTCGCCGTCGTAGACCACGGCCTTTTGCTGGATGCTCTGCTCGGCGACTTCAAGGGTGATGCGGATGCTGCCGTCTGGATCCGGCGCCGTGGTGAGGGCGGCGATTTCCAATGAGTTGAGCGCTTTGCGCGCGTCGCCGTCGGCAATTTTTGCCAGGTGCCGCAACGCGGTTTCCTGGGCGGAAATCTTTAGATAACCCAGGCCGCGTTCGGCGTCGGCCAACGCTCGCTGCAGGAGGGTGAACAAATCTGCTTCGGTGAGCGGCCGCAGTTCAAAGATCTGCGAGCGGGAGACGAGCGGCGAATTAACGAAGAAAAATGGATTATGCGTGGTCGCGCCGATGAGCTTGATGACGCCGCTTTCCACGTCCGGCAGCAAAACATCTTGCTGCGATTTGTTGAAGCGGTGGATTTCATCAATGAACAGAATCGTCGGCGAACCGGTGTTTTCGAGGCGATTGGCCGCCGCTGACAGCACGCGCCGCATGTCGGCGACGTTGGATTCCACGCCGCTCAGCCGCTCGAATTTGCTTTTGGTCTGGCGGGCGATGATTTGGGCCAGCGAGGTTTTGCCCGTGCCGGGCGGGCCGTAAAAGATGAGGGACTGGATGCGGTCCGCCTCGATGGCGCGGCGGAGCAATTGGCCGGGACCGAGGATGTGCGCCTGGCCGGCGTATTCATCCAGATTGCGGGGACGCATCCGGGCGGCGAGCGGGCGGCTGCGAAAGGTTTCCGGGGCGGGTCCGGCGTTTTCTGCCGGCAGTTGTTCTGCCGGTTGGAAAAAAAGATCGTCGCGCGCCATGAAGGGAAATTAGCAGTTGCCAGAAAGTTTGCCCAAATAAAAAGCTCGCCGCCGAGACGCGTGGTGGAGTTCAAGCTTCCGCTTGTTCCCTTGGCTCCGACTCCCTCCGGGCAAGCTAAAGCTTGAACTCCAACAATAAAAAAGCCCGCACGGGTGGCGGGCTTTGATGGCCGGTTTGAACGGGCCAACCGGCAATCTTAAAAAACCCCCGCCATTGCCGTGTCGAACTCGATCCTTAGAACATGTATTGCTACATGGGGAACTTGCCCGGCGGCTTTTAATTTTCGGACGTAATGCCGATATATTGGCCACCGTCTGCGGCTCATTCCGTGATCGTTTTATTTACGGTTCAAGGACTGTTGCGAATCACAAACAGGGCAGGGAAATTAATTGTTACAAAGATCAATCTGACTGCCTAGAAAGTCGGCTGCCCGGTGAATTTACTCAAGTGAAATTTTAAAATATTTTTTCACCGGCGCAGCTTTTTCATCGCTCCCGGCGCGCCGGTTCAAAGCTCGCCCGTCTTTTCGTCCAGATGTTGGCGGATTATTTCGGTGAGGGCTTCGGGTTTGAAGGGCTTGGCGATGAAGTTGACGCCTTCGGTGAGGGCGGTCTGGCGGCCTTCGAGATTGCCGGCATAGCCGCTGGTATAAATGACCTTCAGCGCGGGTTTTTCCGCCAGCAACCGCCGGCCCAATTCGATGCCGTTCAGGTTTTCGGGCATGATGATGTCGGTCAGGAGGAGTTGAATGCGGTTCTGCTGCGCCGCCCAGATTTTTAAGGCGGCCGGGCCGGAATCCGCCTCCAGCACGGTGTAACCGCAACGCTGGAGCAGGTCGCGGACGAAGGTGCGCAGCGGAGCTTCATCCTCCACCAGCAGGATGGTTTCGGTGCCGGTGGCGAGCACCGGTCGGGCCGGGACTTCCGGGCCAGCGGCTTTCGGCGTGGTGACACTGGGAAAACAGACTTGGAACGTCGTGCCTTTGCCGGGCGCGTTTTGCACCGTGATTTCGCCGTGGTGTTGCTGCACGATGCCGTAAACGGTGGCGAGCCCGAGGCCGGTGCCTTTGCCGACCTCTTTGGTGGTAAAGAACGGTTCGAAGATGCGGGGCAGGATTTCCGGGGCGATGCCACCGCCGCTGTCGGTGACGGTCAGCCGGACCTGGGGCTGGGGCGGCGATGGGGGATTGGCGGCGGGCTTTAATTCTTCCACCTTGGTCTGAATGGTCAGCTGACCGCCCTCGGGCATGGCGTCGCGGGCGTTGACGGCCAGATTAAGGATGATTTGCTCAATCATGCCGGCGTCGGCATGGATGAGCGGCAGGCCGGGAGCATATTCGGCGCACAGCGAAATATCCTCGCCGAGGATGCGGCGGAGCATCCGGGTCATTTGCGCCACGGTTTCATTGAGATCCAGATTGACCGGTTGCATCTGTTGCTTGCGGGCAAACAGGAGCAACTGGCGGGTGAGGCTGGCCGCCCGCTCCCCGGCGCGGGCGATTTGATTGGCGCAGTCCAGCATTTCCGGGGGTTGCAGGCTGAGGCTTTGCAGCAATGCGGCGTTGCCTTGAATCACGGTCAGCAGGTTGTTGAAATCATGGGCAATGCCGCCGGACAACTGGCCGACCGCCTCCAGCTTTTGGGACTGGCGGAGCTGGACTTCCAGTTGGCTGACGCGCAAGCGGTCGGTGATGTCCGTCACGATGGAAAGGCAGCCGCGAATCTGGCCGGTGGCATCGCGCCAGGGGGTGTTCCGCCATTCGCAGGTGATGCGGCGTCCGTCCTTGGTGACATTTTCATTGATGGCTGGGGCGGTGTCCCCCTGCGTTTCGAGGATTTCTTTCCAGACCCGATTGGTGGCGGGTTGGACGTCTGCCGGCACGATTAACGTGTCGGCCTGCCGGCCGATGGCCTCGGCGGCGCTCCAGCCAAAAACCTTTTCGGCGGTGTGGTTCCATTCGGCCACCCGCTGTTCCCGGTCAAAGGCGATGAAGGCCAGGGGCATGCGGTTCATGTAAAACTGGGTGCGCTCCATGGCCTGGCGCAATTCCTCCTCCATCCGGCGGCGTTGCGTGATGTCCTGCTTGATGGCCACAAAGTGCGTGATGCGATCCTGGGCGTCCAGCAGCGGCGTGATGGTCATGTCTTCCAGATAAAGGGTGCCGTCTTTGCGGCGGTTGGTCACCTCCCCGTGCCAGACTTGGCCGGCCTGAATGGTGGTCCACATCTCTCGGAAAAACTCCCGGTGGTGCTGGCCGGACCAGATGAGCTCGCGCGGCGTTTTCCCGACGCATTCGGCCAACGCGTAGCCGGAAGTTTGGGCGAAAGCCGGATTGGCCCACTCAATTCGCCCCCGGGCGTCGGTGATGACGATCGCATTGGCGGCGGCCTGAAGTGCGGCACTTTGCAGGCGCATCGATTTTTCCGCCTGCTGCTGGGCCGTGTCGTCATGAAAGCTCCAGACCCGGCCGACGATCTGGTTGCCGAGCCGCTGCGGGCGGGATACCCGGTCAAAAATTCGCCCGTCCTTGAAGTGGAGCGTGTCGTGGGATTCCGCTTCCGGGTTTTTGTAAAGCTCATTGACGCGCTGGGCAAATGCTTCGGGATCGGTCAATTGATCCAAGACCAGATTTAAAATGGCTTGATCATTGCTTTTGTCCGCCAGCGTGGCGGGAATGCGCCACATTTCCAGAAACCGGCTGTTGCAGGTGGTGATTTCCCCTTCGGGGTTCACCACCAGCAGGCCGCTGGTGCTCGCCTCAATGGTGGCGCGCAGCAGGGAGACGGATTGGGCCAGCCGTTCTTCGTATTCCTTGCGCTCGCTGATGTTGCGCGCCATGGCGGCAAAGACCAGTTTGCCCTTGGTCTCGTAGCTGGACAGACTGACTTCCACCGGAAAAGACGATCCGTCCCTGCGCCAGTGGCGCCCGTGGACAATGTGCGAGGGTCCCGGGGCCAAGGTCAGCCAGGTCGGGGGCGATTCCGCCTTCTGCAATTCCCGATCAATTTCCTGCACCGTCATCCCCAATAGCTCGTGGCGCGTGTAGCCGAGGCTGGCGCAGGCGCTTTGGTTCGCATCCAGCAAATGGCCTTCGGCGTCGTGGAGAAAGATGGCATCCGACACATGCTCCACCAGCGTGCGATAGCGCTCCTCGCTGGCGATCAGGTTGCTTTCCGCCCGCGCCTGCATGATGGCGGTGGCGGCGGTGTCCGTAACCAATTCGATCATCTGCACCTCGCTATCCTTCGGCAATCCCTGCTGGCAATGATAAATGGCGAAGACGCCCAGCACTCTCTTCTGTTCGTCCAAAATGGGGGTGGACCAGCACGCCCGCAGCTGGTGCGGCAGCGCCAGATGTTTCCAGTCCGCCCACAACGGATCGCTGGCGATATCGCTGACAAATACCGGTGAGCCCCGGAAGGCGGCGGTGCCGCAACTGCCCGCCCTGGGGCCAATCGCCAGGCCGTCGATGGCTTGGACGTATTCCTTGGGCAGCGTGGGGGCGGCCCCATGGCGCAGATGGGTTTCGTTCTCCAGCAGCAGGATGGAGGTAAGCATTTCGGGCGACAGCGCTTCAATGCGGCGGAGCAGGGCCTCCAGGGTTTCGGCCAACGGCTTGCCTCTGGCTATTTTCTGCAGCACCTCTTTTTGCAGCCGGGTGAGCGCCTCCGCGCGTTTCCATTCGTCGATTTTTTGGGATTCCCGCTGCAGGATTCGTCGCAGGATGGAAAAGCAGAGGCCGGCCGTGAATAGCACAAACCCCCAGCCTTTGTAAATTTCTAGGCGTAAGAGCTGCTGTTTATCGGGGATCAGCTCGTTGAGCAGTTGATCGGAAAATAAAATCCACAAGCCGGCGACGAAGCCGTAAATCAGGCTCGCCCGGAGCGCCGTGGCACTGGGTTTCTGGCTCATGTAATGAAACGACCCGGTAGTATCCGGCAATCGAAAAGCTTTTGCAACCGGGAGTCTTGATTATCCGCGTCTGTCCCCGCCGGGCCGACTTGTCGGCCGCAAATTCTGTGCTAGGCTCTTCGCGTGATTTACGACGTGTCTCTCGACGATCTCTTGCAAAAAGTCTGGTCCGGCCAGCGGATTGACCGGGCGGAGGCGCGGCGGCTGTTCTCCCTGCCGCTGGCCGAACTCGGCGCGCTGGCCGACCGCCGTCGCCAGTTGGCCAAGGCCCAAGCCTATGCCGGGCGCGGGAACGAGCTCGTTACCTACCAGGTGGATCGCAATGTGAATTACACGAACGTCTGCAATGTTTATTGCAAGTTTTGCGCGTTTTACCGGACGGAGCAGGACGCGGATTCCTACGTCATTTCGCTGGCTGAAATGGATCGAAAAATCGAGGAGACGCTCGCCTTGGGGGGCTCGCAGATCCTGCTGCAAGGCGGTCATCATCCCCAGTTGACCAAGTCGTGGTATCTCGATTTGCTGGGGCATATCAAAGCCAAATTTCCGTCGGTGAATATTCACGGCTTCAGCCCCAGCGAGTTTGTGCATTTCCGCGAGGTGTTCGGCGAGCCGCTGGAGAAAATCATCGGCGATTTCCAGGCGGCGGGTCTGGGCTCCATTCCCGGCGGCGGCGGGGAAATTCTGGTGGACCGCGTGCGGGAACGCATCTCGCCGCTCAAGGCCATGAGCAACGACTGGCTGGAAGTGATGGACGTCGCCCACCGGCTTGGGCTGTCTTCCTCGGCCACGATGATGTTTGGCCACGTGGAGACGATTGATGACCGCCTCGAGCATCTGGAACGGGTGCGGGCGCAGCAGGATATTTCGTTAAAGCGGAAAGCCGCAAGCGGCCCTGCGCCGATGGGCCATTTCACCGCCTTCATCGGTTGGACGTTTCAGGCCGAGCACACCAAGCTCAAAGCGCCGGCGGTCGGTGCCCACGAATATCTCCGGACTCAGGCGCTCAGCCGGATTTTCCTCGATAATTTTGAAAACCTCCAAAGCTCGTGGGTGACGCAAGGTCTGGAAATTGGCCAGATCGCCTTAAAATACGGGGCCAATGACCTCGGCAGCATCATGATCGAGGAAAATGTCGTTTCGCAGGCGGGCACCACCTTCTGCATGACCGTGGCCGACATGCATCGGCTCATCCAAGATCTCGGCTACGAGCCGCATCAGCGGGATAACTGGTATCGGCTGGTGAATTAACCGAACTCGCCCCGCTCCGGGCCGCGTCCGTTAAAATTGCACCGGTTCGTTGAGCTTGCCGCATTGTGTGCAGCGGGAGCGATCCGCGTCGGCGTCATCCGTATAGACCAGGCCGCACTTCTTGCAGCGGAACACGCGGTCCTCGGGATGGGTGGGGCCGAAGCGCCGCCGCCGCAGTTCGGAAAAAATTCCCACGCCGCCGAGCGCGCCCAGCGCCAGCACCACATAGGTTACCAGCAGATGGGGAATGCTCATGGCGCCTGGGGGGTCGTTATTGGCACGGTTTGCCAGTTAAAAGTGATTTCGCCCAGGGTGAACTGCGCGGCGGGAGTAAAACGCATCTTCAACGTCAGTTGCAGCGCGCGTTGATCGGCGTCCGTGAGTCCGCTGGATTCCAGCAGGACGGCGGAGGTGACGTTGCCCGTCGCATCCACCAGCGCCTGCACCTTGCCCGGCGCGATCACATCGTTGACGGCTAGGGCCGGCAGTTCCCCCGGATTAAGCCAGCGGCGCGCCGCCAATGGGCCGGAAAATTGCGGCTCCGTTGCCCGCGCCAGCGGGGCGATGGGCGGCCCGGATATGCTGCTTAATTCCGCTTCCAGCTTGAAATTTAGGGGGGCTTCCGTCCGCTGGCTGCCCGCCATGAATTCGCGAAAAGGGGCGCCCAAGCTGTCCCCGGGCAGGGGGAGAAATTGCTCCGGTTCCGGCCAATGAAAAGCGGGTGGCCGGATTTCCGGGGTGCGTGACCAGTACGCCGTGGTAAAGTCGCTCGCCTGCGGCAGGCTAAATAAGGTCGGGTCGGTTAGCGCGATGATTTCATCTCCCGCCGGCGCGAGTTGCAGGTGGGGAATCGGTCCGAGTTGGCGTGGCCGGGGCGCTTTGCGGGTGCCGAGGACGAAAATGAAACTGACATGGATGACCCAGGCGAGCGCGATTAGCCAGACCAGCTTCCGGCTCGGCCAGCGGCCCGGGAAGGCCGCCGCGGGTGGTTCTCCAGGCCCAGGGTTCATGGCTGGCCGGTGGTGGCGGAGCGGGGCAGGGTGGCCAGCAGGGCGTTGGTAATGCCGCAATCCAGCGCCACCAGCGAGAGGTGTGCAAGGGTCGCGTAGCTCACGGCTTTGTCTGCATGAATGACCAGGGTGAGCGGCGCGCGCGATCCTTTGGCCGCCACCGTTAGCCGGTTGGCGAGCACCCGTTCGGTGACGATTTGATTTTCCAGATAAAGGCGCTCCTGCGCGTCCACCGCCATGCTGATGGCCGGCTGATCCATGCCCGGCAAATCCGCCGCCGGTGGCGTCAGCGGAATTCCCGCCGTGGGCAGCAAGGCCCCCAGCATCAGGAAAATCACCAGCACAAAAAAAACGGCGGCGAACGGCGCCACGTCAAAGTGGCTGCGCAGGATTTTGGCGTTGCGCGGAAATTTCATTTGCCGTTTTCCGTGACGATGTTGACGATCTCGGCGGCGGCGCGCTCCATGTCGAGGACGATTTTGTTCACGCGGCTGACCAGGTAGTTGTAGCCGGCATGGGCCGGGATGGCCAGGGCCATGCCGGCGGCGGCGCAGATGAGCGATTCCCAGATGCCCGCCGCTAAGGAATCCGTGCCGCTGATATGGGCGTAGAGGCCGGCTGCCTGCAGTTTCATGAACACATGGATAAAGCCCACCATGGTTCCAAATAACCCCAGCAGCGGCGAAATCTGGGCGATGGTGGCCAGCAGATTCAAGCGCTCTTCCAATTGGGGCACTTCGGTGAGGCCGGTTTCCTCCACGGCTTCCCGCACGCGTTCCCGGCCCTTGTCCCGATTGAGGATGGCCGCTTTGACCAGGCGCGAGACCGGGCTGGGCGTGGCGTCGCAGATCGAAACGGCCTCGACGATGTTTTCGCGTTTTAGCACGGTGCGGATGCCGTTGAGAAACTCGGCGGAATTGATCTGCGAGCGGTGGTAAAAAAGGGCGCGTTCCACAAACACGACGGCGGCGGCGGCGGCGGCGATCAGGATCAGCCAGATCACCGGCCCGCCCATGGCTAAAAGCGTAGGCATGGGTTAATTAAAGGCGTTTGCGCCGGAAGTTCAAAGCGCAAAATGATCTGCGGCCCGGGTCCGGCGGCGGTCGGTGGGTTTGAAGCTTTGCTTTTCTTAAGCAGAAGATAACAAGTTTGACTCACCGGCGTGCCGAAAGTAAAATCCCCAAAATGCTGGCTGCTGAATTCAAAGTGGAAAATTCCTGTCGGTCCGTTTCAGACCCCGCCTGTTCCTGGAAATTGATCATGGAACCGGTGGAGCCGTTTCTCCA
Organism: uncultured Verrucomicrobia subdivision 3 bacterium; assembly: GCA_903842235.1. Classification (GTDB taxonomy): domain Bacteria; phylum Verrucomicrobiota; class Verrucomicrobiia; order Limisphaerales; family UBA11358; genus UBA11358. The sequence goes on along the minus strand of CAIMLG010000297.1, from coordinate 7,170 downwards.
TGCCGTCAATCAGCAGTTGATGTGGCAGGCGCGCGAGTTTGATCCCCAAATCGTCCCGTATGCGGAGCACGCCCTGAACCATGGGGGCAAAAATCTGCGGCCCGCGCTGGTGGCGCTGGCGGCGGGCTGCTTTGGCCAGCCCGCCGAAGCCCACGTCACCGCGGCGGTGGTCATCGAAATGGTTCATCTCGCCACGCTGATTCACGATGATGTGATGGATGAGGCGGAAATGCGGCGCGGGAATCCCACGGTGGCGGCCAAGTGGGGCAACGAAATCGCCGTGCTGTTTGGCGATTGCCTCTTCGCCCAGGCGCTGAAACTGGCTTCCAGCTTTCCCACCACCGAAGTCTGCCGGGCGGTTTCGCTGGCCACCAATACCGTCTGTTCGGGGGAAATCTTGCAGATGCAGCAGCGGCGGAAATTTCCGGCGGCGCAGCGGGATTATTTTCGGGTGATTGGCATGAAAACCGGGGAGCTGTTCACCCTTTCCTGTGATCTGGCGGCGTTTATCAGCAACGCCCCGCCCGACCAGCGGGCGGCCTTGCGTGCCTTTGGGGCCGCCTTTGGCTCGGCTTATCAGGTGTATGACGACTGCGTGGATTTGTTTGGCCAGGAAGCGGTCGCCGGGAAATCGCTCGGCTCGGATCTCGCCCAAGGCAAGCTAACCTGGCCCGTGCTGCTGGCTTGGGAGCGCGCCAGCGCAAAGGATGGTGCCGAATTGGAAAATCTCGTTCAAAACTGGCAGCCGGAAAACTTTGCGGCGGTGCGGGTCTTGCTGGCTAAATATGAGACTTTTGAGCCGTCGCGGCAAACCATCGCGAACTTTCTGGAATCCGCGCGGCGCGCTTTGGCGGGGTTGCCGGCGACGGGCGTGAACGGTTTGTTGCAGTTGACCGATTTTCTGGCGCAACAAACCCGGGTTCTGGCCGTTAAATGATTATGTCGGAACCTGCGCCCATGTCTGAATCTGCCGCGCCCGCCGCTCCCTTGGAGGGGGACTTGGTGCAAAAAGCCCGGCACGGGGATTTATCCGCCTATGACGAGCTGGTGAAGCGTTATCAGCAGCGCATTTACGCCACCCTCTACCACATGACGGCCAATCACGAGGATGCCAATGATCTGGCGCAGGAATCGTTCATCAAGGCGTATCAGGCGCTCAAATCCTTCAAGGGCGGCTCCAGTTTTTACACTTGGATTTACCGGATTGCGGTCAACAAGACCATTAATTTCCTGAAGCAGCGCAAGCATAAGTATCACCTGAGCCTGAACGATCTCGACTTTAACGCCGAGCATGATCCCGATCTGGTGGCGCTGGTTTCCGATAAAACCCCGCTGCGGGATGCCGGTCTGGCGGAATTGCAAAAAAAATTGAACGAGGCCCTGCTCAAGCTGTCAGAACCTCACAGAATGGTCGTGGTTTTGCATGACGTGCAGGGGGTTCCGCACGAGGAAATTGCGGAGATTATGGGCTGTAACATCGGAACGGTCCGGTCTCGGCTGTTTTACGCGCGGCAGGAAATGCAGGGCCATCTGGCCGAATATATCAAGCCAACATGAATAATAGCGAACAGGCCTTTGAAGCTGTGAAGCGGTTGCTTAAACTCAAGCGGCATGAAGTCCCGCCGCCCGGCTACTTCCACCAGTTTTCCGCCTCCGTCATCTCCCGGATCCGTGCCGGCGAAGCCACCGGGCCCCAGACCTTCTCGGAACGGTTGCAGCTCACCGCGCCGTGGCTGGCCAAATTGATGCATCTTCTTGAGATTAAGCCGGGCCTGGTCGGAGCCTGTGCCACGGGGTTGTGCTTGCTTCTCGTGTTGGGGGCCGTGGTGACCGAGCAGACTGACGTGGCTTCGCCCGACCTCCTGACGGCGAACGGATCGGCCACGACGACGGCCTCGCTGTCCCCGAATATCGCCTCCCCGCTGGCGGCGGTCGGCGAACCTTCCGGGATTGTTGCTGATCCCAATCCGGTTACCAGTCTCCAGCCGGTTGCCACGCTTTTCGGCCAGCCGAACTCGCCGCTCTTTCCGGCTCCGGCCCAACCCGCCAGCTTCACGTCGCCGGGCAGCGGCAACTGATCTCTTCTCCTCCGATTTACGCGGTGCGCGCTTGAAACGCCGCCGCGCTTTTCATTTAATTCCCGCAGTGCCAACCAAAGTCATTGCCGTTGCCAATCAAAAGGGGGGCGTGGGGAAAACCACCACGGCCGTCAATCTGGCGGCCTGCCTCGCCGCCGTCGGTAAAAATATTCTCCTCTTCGATCTCGATCCGCAGGCGAACGCCACCAGCGGCGTCGGCCTCGAGAAAACCGAGGGCGGCAGCGCCTACCGCGTGTTGCTGGGCGAGGGGACTCTGGTGGAAAAAATCAAGCCGACGAATTTCCCGCATCTCGAAATCATTCCCAGTGAGGTGGATCTGTGTGCGGCCGACCTCGAGCTGGCGGCCCTGGCCAATCATTTGCAGCGCGTCGCCCTGGCGTTGCAGGCGGTTCGGGCTTTGCAGAAATACGACCTCGTGCTCATTGACTGTCCGCCGTCGCTGGGCATCCTGTCGCTCAATGCTTTTGCCGCGTGCGATGGCGTGTTGGTGCCGCTTCAGTGTGAGTATTATGCGCTCGAAGGCATTTCCATGATGAACCGCGTCCTGGATCAGCTGCGGGCGGCGGGGGCCAATCCGCGGCTCGAGGTTTTTGGCGTGGTGATGACCATGTTTGACGGTCGCACCCGCCTGTCTCAGGAAGTGGTCGGGGAAGTGCGGCAGCTGCTCGGCGAAAAGGTTTTTGAAACCGTCATTCCGCGCACCACCCGGCTGGCGGAAGCCCCCAGCTTCGGCAAGCCCATCAATCACTACGACCCCTACAGCACCGGCTCCGCCGCCTACCAGCTGCTCGCGCAGGAGGTTTTGGCCCGGCTGGGCGAGTGAAGCGGGCGGGGCGGCTGGGCTACGCGGTTGGTTTATCGCCTAAAACCTCGTTCGTGCTGCCGCGCCGGTAGCCCTGCAAATCCAGCGTGACGTGCGCATAGCCGATGTTCTTTAATGCCTCGGCCACGGTGGCGAGCCGGCCGTTTGCCAGGAGCGCCGGGATTTCCGCCGGGGCCAGTTCAATGCGCGCCAGGCTGGTGGAAGCTTGAAGGTTGATAGTTGAAAGGCGAAGCGCGCCGCTGTCCGCCTTTGGCCTTTGGGCTTTGGCCTTCGGGCTCATCTCATGATGCCGCACGCGCACGTCGTGGAAGCCAAGGTCGCGCAAAACGTATTCCGCCAGTTCGATCATCCGCAGCTTTTCCGGCGTCACCGTTTCGCCATACGGCACGCGCGAGCTCAGGCACGCCATCTGCGGCTTGTCCGCCGTGGGCAGGCCGAGCTGCGCGGACAGTTCACGGATCTCCGCCTTGGTCAGGCCGACTTCCTTCATCGGCGCGCGCACCTGGAATTCCGCCGCCGCCTGTGCGCCGGGCCGGAAATCGCCGGCGTCGCTGGCGTTCTCGCCGTAGGCGATGACCGCAAAATTTTCCGCCTGCGCCAGCGGCGTCAGTTCCTCGAAGAGCTCGTGTTTGCAGAAATAACAGCGGTTGGCCGGGTTGGCCGTGTAATGGGCGTTGGCAAATTCCTGCGTCTGGAGGACGCGGACGGGGAAGGCAAACTGGGTGGCCAGTTCCAGGGCCTCCTGTAATTCCCGGCGCGGCAGGCTCGGCGAATCCGCGATGGCCGCCAGGGCCCGGTCGCCCAGCACCTCATGCGCCACGCGCGCGAGGAAGACCGAGTCCACGCCGCCGGAATACGCCACCAGGCAGGAGCCGTAGCTCTTCAGCAACGCCCGCAATTTTTCCAGTTTTTGGTTCGCTTCGCTCATTGTTTCCAGGTGGCGGCTTTCGGCAGAAGGCCGCGGATTTTATCTTTTCGCTTTGGCGGTGCCCTGCCGAATTGCCGCTACCGCTTCATAAACCTGTTTCACCGGCACGCCCGCTTCGGCGGCCGCTTTTTTGGCCGATTCAAATTCCGGCGCGGCCTGCACTACTATACCACCTAGGCGGCCGATTTTCACGGCGACTTTGCCGAACGGCGTCGCGACTTCGGTGAATTCCCGGCGCAGCTTGCGCCGTTCGGCCATCGTCTGGCGCACGCCAAACGCCGTCGTCTCGCGCAAAATCATTTCACTGAACCGGTCGGCATCGTTTTCCGCGCACAATATCGTCAGCAAAACGCCGGGGCGGTTTTTCTTCATCTGAATCGGGGTGTGAAACGCCTCCAGCGCGCCCGCCTTGAAGATGGTTATCATAAATGCCCCCAGAATCTCGCCGGGACAGTCATCGAGATTGGTTTCCAGCACCGCCACCCGGTCCGTCTCCCAATCCATGCCGGTTGCCGGTTGAGGCGCGCCGCCGACCTTGGACTTTGGACTTTGGACTTTGGACTGCGTGCCCAGCACGGCGCGCAACACGTTGGGCCGGGTTTGATTGTCGCGGGTGCCGAGGCCATAGCCGATTTTTTCCGCCACGAGATTTTCCATCGGGCCGAAGCTTTCCACATATTCTGCGAGCAGCGCCGCGCCGGTGGGCGTGACCAGCTCGTGCGGTTCCTCGCATTGCGTCATGCCGATGCCGCGGGCCCCCAGAATCGCCAGCGTGGCGGGCGCCGGCACGGGGAATTGTCCGTGCGCGCAGCGAATCCAGCCGGTGCCCTCGGTCACCGGTGAGGCCAGCACGCGCGGTCTCCCGAGCAGCTCCAGGGCGATGGCGGCGCCGACGATATCCACGATGGAATCCACGGCCCCAACTTCATGGAAGTGGACTTCCGCCGGCGGCTGCCCGTGGATTTTGCCTTCCGCCTCGGCGATGCGCTGGAACACGGCGATGGATTTTTGTTTCACCCACGCCGAAAGCTTGCTGCCGGAAATGAGTTTTTTGATCTCGGCAAAGTTGCGGTGGTCCTCGTGTTGATGTTCGTGTGGCGCGTCGGGAGTTGCGGTGAACTGCCGTGACCGCCGGTGTAAATGGCTGTGTTCGTGATGGTGATCGGCTCCCGGCGAATGTTCGTGAACGGGCAGGCCGCCAGCGCTTTCCTCGTGGTCGTGGTGTCCGTGGTCATGCGCTAGATGCACATCAAACTTCACGCCATCTATGGCGGACTTTTGCTGGCGGGAAATATGGAGATGATAGCCTTCGAGCTTGAGCTTTTTGAGTTCGCGCTCCAGTTTTTTGGCGTCCACGCCTAGGTCCAGCAGCGCGGCGATGAACATGTCGCCGGCGATGCCGCTCATGAGGTCAAGGTAAAGTGTTTTCATGTGCAAAATGTTCAACCTGCAACGCGCCGCTCCAAATCTCGAATGATTTCCGAAGCCGGCCTTGGGGCGTTCCGCATTGCCTGTTGAATGTTGAATGTTGCCTGCGGCCTGTTGCGGCGATGTTCATTTCCCTGCCAGCGCATTGATCTGGCTCGCCGCGTAGCCCGCGCCAAAGCCATTGTCAATGTTCACCACGGTCACGCCGCTGGCGCAGCTGTTCAGCATGGCCAGCAGCGCGGCGATGCCGCCGAAACTGGCGCCGTAGCCGATGCTGGTGGGCACCGCAATGACCGGTTTGGAAACCAGTCCCGCCAGCACGCTCGGCAGCGCGCCTTCCATGCCGGCCACGGCCACGATGACGTTCGCGCTTTGCAGAACTTCCAGGCGCGCCAGCATCCGGTGCAGCCCGGCCACGCCGACGTCGTGGATGCGCTCGACCCGGTTCCCCATGACTTCGGCTGTTACGGCGGCTTCCTCGGCCACCGGCCGATCGCTGGTGCCGGCGCAGACAACCGCGATGAAGCCGGCGCGCTTCGGCAAAGGCTTTTTCTCAATGGTCACGCAGCGGGCGAGGGGCTGGTATTTCGCGCTTCTGAATTTTCGCTTCAGCTGGCGGGCATGCCTGTCCGTGATGCGCGTGACCAGAACTTGCTGCCCATGCTCCAGCAGTTTGGCCGCAATTTTGACGACTTGTTCCGGCGTCTTGCCGGCCCCAAAGATGACTTCGGGAAAATTTTTGCGGAGCGCGCGATGGGTGTCCACCTGCGCAAAACCGAGGTCCGCCACCGGGGCGGCTTGGAAGGCGCGCAGGACTTGTTCCCGGGAAATTTCCCCGGCGCGAAAGCGTTCCAACAGTTGCGCGGCGGCATCGGATGTCATTGGCCTGAAGATGCCCCATGCCTCGCCGCCTGTCACGCGGGAAGTCCGGCGGGGCGGTGGTGGGGGTGCCTCTCACTTGTTTGCCACCGATCCTTAGCACCGGGCTTCAATTAGCACCGGGCTTCAGCCCGGTGGGAGCAAGCCCCCCCCGCGGCCGTCCGCGCGCCTGGCCTGCTCGACCGCTTTGCCGCTACGCCAGCCGCCGAAGCATCAGCCCCAGAACCGTTTACGACCGCTTGAAAAAAACTGGCCGCCGCCCTCCGGCTCCACTCCCTGTTCGCCCAAATCGCCGCCACCTACCGGACGGCCTTTCAACCGGCCTAGCCGGCCACACCCGCAGGTAGGGACGCCGCGCTGCGGCGTCCTTCCCGGCTTTTCATTCGCCGTCACACCCACAGGTAGGGACGCCGCGCTGCGGCGTCCTTGCGGCTTTTCATTCGCCGGCCACACCCACAGGTAGGGACGCCGCGCTGCGGCGTCCTTGCGGCTTTTCATTCGCCGGCCACACCCGCAGGTAGGGACGCCGCGCCGCGGCGTCCTTCCCGGCTTTTCATTCGCCGTCGCACCCGCAGGTAGGGACGCCGCGCTGCGGCGTCCTTCACCTCGCAAAAAAATCACACTTGTCGGCGGCAGCCTGCGGGATACACTGCTAAAAGTTAGGCATCGTTCGCACGCCATGAAAAAACATTGGCAATTTGTTCCGCTGACTGCGCTGGTAATCGCTGCATTCTGCATAGCATTTGCTCGGCATATCGCCGCGACGGGCTACTTGCACTGGATCGTCAAATTATTCGGTGCTGATTTTGGACTTACTCAGGTCAAAGCCCATACCAGCCTTTTGTGGTTTGGCGAGAAGCACACGATTCCGCTTTATGGGATTATGTATTGGAGCGCGTTCGTGGCTATTTGCATTGCCATTATTTTTACTGTGAGACACTTTAGATTGAGATGACCATGCCGCCTAATCGACAAAGGATTGAAATGACCGGAGCGCAGCGGAGTGTCATTTC
>CAIMLG010000296.1 GCA_903842235.1 uncultured Verrucomicrobia subdivision 3 bacterium | reverse complement strand
GGCTCTGGCTGGAGCCGATCCGGAGGAGGTTCGTGTCGCTGGCAAGCCCTAGGTTTCCGATGTGAATGTTGCTGCTGCCCGTGGTGATGTTGTAGCCAGCCTGATTCCCCAAGGCGATGTTGTTGCTGCCGGTGGTGTTTTGATAGAGTGCTAGGGCGCCGTTGGCCACATTAGACGAGCCGGTCGAATTCGAACGAAGCGCCGACTCGCCGGTGCCTGTGTTGAAAGTGCCGGTGGTGGTGCTCTGAAGCGCAGTGGACCCAAGTGCTGTGTTGTTGTTGCCGGTGGTGTTGTTGAACAGGGCAGTTTGGCCGATCGCGGTGTTTGCGGAGCCGATCGAGTTGTTGATAAGCGCCCTGAACCCAACGGCCGTGTTGATGCCGCCGCTCGAGTTCTTGAGAAGAGCCGCAGAGCCGACGGCCGTGTTCCCGCCAGCGCTAGTGAGGGACGACAAAGCGAGATTGCCAACGCCGGTGTTGTACGCGCTGGTCAGGCTGAGGTTACCTGCTCCGGCACCAGCAAACAGATTCTGAGTTCCGTAGGCATGGAGAATGGCGCTCCCACCGGAGTAGATGATGCCCGCTGTCGCGGTCGTGGCGGGCAGATTCAGATTGCCAGCCAGCGTGAGCGCCGTGGCCTTGACCGTGCCGGCCACGTCCAGAAGCGCCTGCGGAGTCGTGGTGCCGATGCCCACCTTGCCGTCGCGGGTGAGGCTGAGGCGCGGCTGGTTGCCGGTGTAGAAATCCAGGCCTAACTGGTTGCCCCCGGTGGTGCGCTTGGAGGAAAGGCCCTCCCCGCTGTTGGCGCCAAAAGTCAGGCCGGGCACAAGGGTGCCATCGGTGTTGAGGTCGCCCGGATCGATGTTGACGTTCCCCTGGCTGTTCCACTGCAACCCCAGCCGCTCGCCGCCGTTCAGGCTGCCAAGGCCACCGCCGGAATAGCCGTAAGCGACGGGGCCATCTACATCCAGGCCGGCGAAGGGATGCCATGCACCGCGCCAGCCAAGCCCGTGGTACCGATCACCACCTTCGCGCAGGAGCAGGTCATGCTGGTTGAGCCGCACGTCCCCTTCCACGTCCAGCAGCGCATCCGCCGGGGTGCTGGTGCCGATGCCGACTTTGCCCCCAGTGAGGACCAGTTGATTGGCGCCGGCCCGCAAGCCGTCGGCCGGCACAACCAAGGTGCCGGTCATGGTATCACCGCCCTTGGCGACATACGCGGTCGAGCCGGTTGCTGGGGCATACGCCGTGGGGCTTTGCCCGTTCAGCAGGCTGGCATTCCCGGCGCTGGTGGCGTAAACGGCTAGGGGGACGGGCGTGATGGGTTGGCGCGGACTCAAGGTGATAAAGGCCTCCGCGCCATTGGTCCGCACGGCGAGTTCGAGCCAATAATTCGTGCCCGTGAAGACGTTGCCGAAGTCGAGCGTGACATTGAACACGCCGTTGCTCACTGGGGTGGCGGTGTTGGTGAGGAGGCCGGCCACCGCATTCCCATTTGTCACGGCGTCGTACATCCCAAATTGAACGTCGTAGATCCCGGTGGCGGGAGTCGCGCCGTCATTCAGGCGCCCTTGATAGGGGAATGCCGTGCCGGTCAGGGTTGGGGTTGGTGACTGTCCGCTGGCCAGGCCAGCGCAGAAACAGCACAGAAGTGTTTGAAAGGTCCCATTGATGAATCTTCGACTTGTTTTCATATCAGCATCTCCTTGCGCCAGTCAGCCTGCTGAAAACAGAGAGGCGTGACCTACTCACGCCCCGACGCAGGCACTACCATGCCCTCAGAGGAACGCTTTCGGGCACGCCCGATGTGGGCGTGCCTCGAACCGTGTCCTCGGAGTGAAATTGGTAGTTTCGCGTCGGACAGCAGCCGAAGCCGCAAATTTGATTTGGTTCTGGTTTACATTGTTTCTATTTTCGGAACAGACTCCATTCAACGCTTCCCGCCAAGCGGAAGCAAGCAGAATGTCGCGTAGTTTTCAAAACCGGAAAAAATGGGGGTTTTGTAGGGTTGCGGGGTCAAACAAGAGTTTCGCCAGACGCGGTTTCTCGGTACCCAGTTC
>CAIMLG010000295.1 GCA_903842235.1 uncultured Verrucomicrobia subdivision 3 bacterium | reverse complement strand
GGACGGCGCGGCGCGACCGTCCCTACCTTGTTTGTTGCCGAAGCCCGGACGGCGCGGCGCGGCCGTCCCTACCTTGTTTCAGCGGCTAGGCGGGCGGGTTGCTTGCCTGGCCGTCTGGGCAATCCCGTCGTAGCTATTTTCAAAGGCGCGGGTCGCGCGAAGGCCGCGAAGGGCGGGAAAGGAAAGACCGGAACGGAAACCTTCAACCTTCAACGCTCAACCTTAGAGCCGGTCTGAAAAAGGAGCGCGGCGGGCCGAGGACGACACAGCCGCGCTCCGGGATTGGTAGACGCTCTTACGGTTTTGGGGCGGCGGGCTTCAGGCCCAGGGCCCATTCTATGCCGCCGAGGATGTGCTGCTGATAGGCCTGGCTGATGGCCGGGGAATTCTTGCGATCCTTCAAGCCGGGGTCGGCGTCAATAATATCCTCGCGATGGCCGAGCGAGGAGTAGAAAACCTTGCCGGCACCAAACGCCTTGCACCAGCTGACGGGGAAATGGCCGGCGATCTCCTTGTGCTCCGGGTGCTGGTCCATGATGAGCAGGTCGTGGACGTTGGTCGGCGAATAGTTTTTGAACTGGTAAATTTCCTCCTGCGAGATAGTCCACGTTTTTCCCAGCGCCGCGTTGGCGGGATGGGCCGGGTCTTCGTTCTGACATACCACACTCACCTGCGGGCCGTGATGGGCAAACTCGCCGCCGAGCATCTCAATATAGCCGGGCCAATTATGAAACGTATCGCCCGCGGCGTGAAGGCCGATGAAAGCGTGGCCGGATTTGATCCAATCCAACAGCCCCGGCGGATCGGGAATGGGCAGGTCGCCCGTGGTGCTGGCAAACACCACGCCGTCGTAATTCTTCAACGACTCCGGCGACAATTTTTGCAGCGCGGTTTTCAAGGCGGCTTCCCAACTGGCCTGAGCGGCGTTGAACGCCGCCACTTGCCCGGCGGTGGCATCCTTTTTCAAATTCGCCGGTTTACCGGGCGGCTGGCGGACAAAATCCACCGTGAACGCACCGCTGTCCTGGGCCAACTGCGCGAGCACTTTTTCCAGCGTGGGAATGGAGCTGTGCCGGAAGCCGGTGGTGGTGGTGACGACGAGCAATTTTTTGGGCGCGGCCTGGAGGGAAGCGGTGCCCAAGGCGACGACGAGCAACAAGAGGAGGGTTTTCATGGATAAGGATAAACGGGGAATTCGCGGGCGGGTTTAGGGTTCGTTCACCACCGGCACCGGGCGCACCCAGATGTTGCGAAAGGCCACGGGGTTGTTGTGATACTGGAGGGCGAGCGGGCCGGTGGGGCCGTGCGCGGAATATTTGCCGGGGCTTTTCCAGTTGGTCGCGCCGCGAAAGGCCTGATGGTTCTGCACGACCACGCCGTTCAGAATCACCGTGATGTAAGCGGGCGTCGCGACCGCGCCGCTGGCATCGAAATGCGGCACATTGAAGATGAAGTCATACGTCTGCCACTCGCCGGGCGGGCGGCAGGCGTTGGCCAAGGCCGGATGCTGGCCGTAAATGCCGCCGATGGAGCCATCGGCATAGGTCTTGTTGGTGTAACAATCGAGCACCTGGATTTCATATTTGCCCATGAAATAGACGCCGCTGTTGCCGCGCCCCTGCCCTTCGCCCTTGCCGGGGGCGGGCTCGCGGAATTCCAAGTGCAATTGACAATCGCCGAATTCTTTCTTGGTGACGAGGTCGCCCTTGGTGGAAACCATCGCGCCGTCCTCCAGCTTCCACGGCGCGGGATGGCCCTGCTTGTCGGTCCATTCCGAAAGGTCCCGGCCATCAAACAGCACGATGGCATCCGCCGGGGGATTGGCGTTCTGGCTGAACAGCGCGCCCGGCGCGACGGTGGGCGGCTGGGGCCGGGCCGGGTCATGCACGTGCCATTGGCCGTCCGGCTCCAGGGGCGTGTCCTGAAAGCCCGCCACGCCAGCAATGGTGATTTCCGCCGCTTGGGCGGAGGGGGCGACGCCCACGAAGGCCACGGCGGCCACGGCCGCCCCGCTGAGGATCCGAATGAATTGATTCATGTTATTCAAGAGTTTTTGGAAATTGAGGGAACTGGGTCCACCGGCCATTGGACGCGGCGGACTTGACTGACGTTTCAATAAAAGCGATGCCCGCCCAGCCGTCCTGGACATTGGCATATTGGCTGCCATCGCAATTAAACTTCTCGCCGGCCGACCATTTGCGCACATCGGCCTCGAAACAGCGGTGCAGCCGGGCGAAGGCGTCGTGAAAGCCCTCGGGATGGCCGGCGGGAATGGTCGGCTCGGCCATCAAATCGGCGGGCAACTCCTTGGGCAGAAAGCCATCACCACCGGTCACGGCGCCGCGCCAATAAACGCGATCCGGCTGATTCGGCAGGCAAATCGTGAGGCGCTCCGGTTCCTCCTGCCGCCACGTCAACGTGCCCTGGGTGCCGGCAACGACGAGGCCCAGATCGTTTTTGGAGCCGATGCAAATCTGCGAGGCGCGCACGAGCGCCTTGCCGCCGTTGCTCAACTGGCAATAGACGGTGAAATGATCGTCGAGCTGGCGGCCGGCCACGAAGCGGTCCATCTGCGCGGAAAGGGCGGTGACATTCAAGCCGGTGACATAGCGCAATTGCATGAGCGCATGGGTGCCGATATCGCCGCCGCAACCGGAACCGCCGGCGCGCTTGGGGTCCACCCGCCACGCCGCCTGCTGCTGGCCGGTGGCCTCGAGCTTGGTCGCGAGCCAGCCCTGAAGGTAATAGCTGTCCACCCAGCGCACGTCGCCCAGCAAACCGCTCCGCACGATGAAGCGCGCGAACCGGCTCGTCCAATGACCGAGGTAGGTGTGGGCCACGCCGAAGGGAATATGCAACTGGCGCGCGGTCTTCACCAAGGTGTTGGCCTCCTTGAGATTCAGGCAGAGCGGCTTCTCGCAGAACACCGCGATGCCCGCTTTCATCGCCTTCATGGCCGGATCGAAGTGGACGAAATTCGGCGTGACGATGAGGAGATAGTCGAGCTTTTGATCGGCGGGCAAAGTTTTATTCGCCGCGATCATCGCGTCGTAGGAACCATAGCCGCGAATCGGGTAAGGCCAATTGGCGGCTTCTTCCAGCGCGATTTTGGGATCGGGAAACAGCGCGCCGGCGACGACGCGGCGGGTGCCATCAAAGTGGATGGCCCGCTGATGCGGGTGGACGATGAAGGCGCCCTTGCCGCCGCCGACCAGCCCGACATTGAGAGGACGATTGGACATAAATGATTTTTGGAGCCACGGCAATTTAGGCAAAGGACCACCGGCGGACAAGCCGCGAGTTTGGGCGAGACGGTGGGTCGGTGGGCCGGTGCTTCGGTGGGCCGGTGGGGGCATAATTAGCCACAGAGAGCACAGAGGTTTTAACCACCAAGGCACCAAGGCACAAAAATAAATTGATTTTGAAACGTCCGCCCTCACCCCGACCCTCTCCCCCAGGGAGAGGGAGAAACGCGCGAAGGTCGCGAAGGGGCGGCGGAAGGAAAGACCGGAACCTTCAACGCTCAACTTCCAAGGCGGCGCGTTTCCGCCGCGCCCGGACGCGGGTGAAAATCAGGGACACCCCGAGCAGGACGGAGCCCAGCACCAGAAAAGAAATGATCCGATAGGCGGGGGCCAGCGGGGTCAGCCCGACGAGGAGCACGTAGGCGACCGTGAGGAGCAAGGTCAGATGGCCCAGCCAGCGGTATTTCAGATTTTGCACGATGAAATTCATCAGGTAATAAACGATCGCCACGGCCACCCACGAGAGGCTGACATAGGCGCGCGGCACCAGATGGTAGAGGGCGTAGGGGAAGAGGACAAACGCACTGGCCAGGTAGGCATTGCGCATGAGCTGGGTTTCGAGCTGGAGCCGCGCCTTTTTCCAATTGAGGAGGCGCGCGGTGAGCAGCGCCACCACGCCGAACCCGAGGCTGATGCCGGTCTCCTGCCGGGCGACCGCCAGGTAGGCCAGCACAATGGCGACGGAGATGAAGAAGTTGGCCACCACAATCAGCCGCGAGCGGAACCAAAGCGCCGTGATGACCACCACCAGGCTTTGGCCCGAAAGCCAGAGGAACACGGGCGGCACCGGGAAAACCTTCAGGAGGGCCACGCTGAGGGCCAGATAGCCGGTCATGGCGTAGAAAAAAGTGGCGAACCGGCTCGCCTCGCTGCGCCAGAAGGCCAGCGCCAGGCCCAAATAAACCAGGGCGGCCGCCAGATGCGCCGGGGCGAACCACGCCCCGGCCAGCGCCGGCGAGGACAACAGGATCAGGCCATAACCGAGGGCGCAATTCAACCCCGCCGCCAAAACCGTGACCGGGGCCTCCGCGGTGCGGTCCCGCCGCAGCAGGGAGCCCAGCGCCAGGATCACGGCGTAGAGCAGCGGAAAGAAGATCCCGGCGGACGGCTCCGCCAGCAGCTGAAACGGCCGCCCCGACCAGGGCCGATTGAGGACCCAGAGCAGATGCGTGAGGTAGGCCGCGGGAATGGCGCCGAGGAGCAGGCCCGGCCAACGGCAGCCCCGGGCGGCAAACGCCGCGATACCCGACAGAAGGGCCACACTGAAGAAGACCACGAACGGCGCCCCGATGGCCAAAGCCGCAATCAGGCCGGTCAGGAGAGCCAGCCCGAGCAACCCCGGCGATTTTTGTTGCAACGCCACCGCCAAGTTGACGGCGACCACCGCGAACAGGATCAGCCCGCCCCCGGGGGAAGCCACCGCCAACACGGGCGTGGCGCCAAAGAAAAACAAGCGCAGGGTGGAAAAAAACAGCAGCGCCAGGCCAGCGCCGCGCAGGCAGCCGGCCACCAGGTGAAAGGATTTTTGCCAGAACAAGGCGCCCAGGAAGAGGCCCCCGGCCAGCGCCGCACCCAACCCGGCGGGCAGGCCCGGCGGCAGGCCGGACAGGGGCAGCGACAAGGCGAAACCAACGCCACACGTGAGCACCAGAACGCCCACGCCGGCGAACCAGTTCTGGCCGACGACAAATTCCAGCTCCTCCGCGGCCGGGGCGGCCGCCGCCAGCGCCAGCGGGATCGGCTCCGGGGCGGGGGGGGAGATGGTTTCGGACGGCGGCAAGCAGTCCAGCGGCGGGAGCTGGAGGTGCTGCTCCAGCCGGGCCAGCCGCTGCTCCAGCCGCAGCAAGGTCGCGCTCAGAGGCAGGTCGGGCCGATGGAAGGAGGGCTCGCTCACGGTGTGTCCGCTGACTTTACGCAGACATAAGCAAGCTTCAAGCATTATTTCATCCAGCTTATGGAAGCGGGTGCAACTGGACACGGTTATGGCTGAGCTGAATGTCGTTCTCGTCCTCGTCCTCGGTTTTACTGGGAATTTCGAGGACGAGCACGAGCACGAGGAGGAAGGCGTATTCCCGCTTTCATCCGGCCGGAGACCGAAGCCCTGAGAGGCAGCTACAGCGGCGATAAATCGCTTGCAGTCCAAACGCTTCGCGCCAACCGGGCGGTATGCCGCTCCGGGCAGGAAGCCGGGCGCGCCGTTTGGGGGGGTGCCAGCCAGCGGCGGGCAGAGGACGGCGCGCCCTACCCGCCCGCGCCGAGTTCAGGGGTTCAAAGCGAAATTTCAGTTTGTCCGGGGGGACGGACGGCGCAGCGCGACCGTCCCTACCATGACCACTTCCACGACCAGTTTGGGGTGTTGGGTCTGGACCCAGGCGGCGAACTCGGGGCCGTTGAAGCCGCCGTCCACCCACAGTTTGAGCCGTTCGGGGTAGTCGGCCAAGACGGTGGTCAGCAAGGTGCGCGCTCCTTTTCGTTCGGGGCAGTCGGCGGGTTCGCGGGTGACGCCCAGCAGCAAGCCGAGCGTGTCCACGAGCAGGAAACGCTTGCGGCCCTTGGTTTTCT
>CAIMLG010000294.1 GCA_903842235.1 uncultured Verrucomicrobia subdivision 3 bacterium | reverse complement strand
GTCTCCTATGCGCTGATGGAGCCCTCGTTCTGCACGCTCACGGATGCGAAGGGGCTGCCGGCCGCGACGTTTGCGGAGCTGGCGGTGAAGGAAAACTAAACGACCCGGCATTGGCCCGCCGCCCGGCCAGCGCCCCGGCCTATTTCGGAGCCATCCACCTTAAAACTGCCATTCGGGACTGACTCCCCTGACGGGCGGGTTCGACGACGGATTGAAACGATACTCCGCTGCGCTCCGGTCATATCAATCCCTTGTCGAGGCGGCCTTTGCATACAACTCAACTCGCTTGATCTGGCGAAATGTCGGACGCTTTTGCCGGTCATTGAACGTGCGATGATAAACACACAGCGCAGTGCCGCTACGAGCCACATACAACTGGTCGCGCTGATGCTTCCACACTCCGGCAAATACAGAGACGGCAGTCTTTGGTATGCCCTCCTTCTCATATTGGTCGGGCAAAATGGATGTCGAAACCCAGTCCTTGGAACTAAACTGCATGACCCGCTGGCCGTCCACTGTGAGAAACACTGTGCCCGTCGGGGCGGGATTGCCATCAGGCTCAATCTGAACAAACCAAGAAACGGAAGCCTTCGATGGGGACGTGACGCGAAGCGAAATACTGGACGTGTCTGGTCCTGCAAATACGGTCATCGCCGCCAAAGCTAGAAGTAGGATGTAAAACTTCATAGTGCGTGAAGCCGCCTAGACGAAAAAATCTGAGCCGCGTGGAAACCGTGACGCGGTAAATCCCGGCGGCCTTGGGGGAACCTGAATCGGCCCACCACGTTGGCTCCAGCGTCTGCTGTTAGGCCACGGTCTCATCAATACCTCCAAAAAATATAATGCGACTATCGCAATGACTCGTCCAAGAACCTCGCTTCAGTCTCACGGCACGAGCGAGGAGCATCCATCCATAACCAGCGAGCATGAGTACACCAAGCATTCTCAGAAAAATAGCCTCACGCTCGTTTGATTCCGGCGTCCAAAACAAATAAAGGCATCCAACTCCGATAAAGAGGCCCCAGCAGCAGCACAGCGCATGAATCACCGGCCAACGCTTCACTGTCTCCCAGTAGAAACGACCCAACCACATTTTTCGAGGCCGATGGCGCATAGCTCAACGAGGAGTCGCCCACTTTTTTGCGGTTTTTCCCGGATGCATGAAATCGGTTTAAACTGCTTGATCGGGCGTGTCCAGCGGAATTTACCCGCAGCGGCGGCGGGATTCGGGAACCGGCCAAAGCTAACTGCAATTAACGAATGGTTCAAGTCGCCTCCCCGAGGTTTTCCGCCTTTCAGCCGATTTTTTCGTCCAAACCGGCGTTTTCAAATTCCAAACGGTGTTTCGTGATCCAGTTTTGGCGTTTGGTTGAATCGGCGTCCGGTTATAACCAAACATCGTCTGGTTGAACTAAACTTCAGCCGGTTAATACCGAACGGCGTTGGGTTCAAACCAATCGCCGTCCGGTAAAACTCCCCGGCGGCGGGAAAATGGGGGTTTTGGCATTTTAACCCCGTTTTGAGCCATTTTTGCCACCAACGGCCGCTATATTGGAGGGCCTGGCAGCTATATTGGGGGATTTGGTGCCGCCGTTGGAGGAGTTGGCGGCAGCGGTGGCGTGGTTACTGGCAATGTGAGCGCGCGGCGCGGGGAATCGTCCGCCTCCTTCGTGCGCGGCCTCGGCCGAGTTCCGCCCAACCGAAAAATCGAGGACGCGAAGGCGCGGATGATCCCCGAAAACCAATCACTCCTGCGGATAGACGAGGATCCGGTCGTGGACGAGCACAATGAGATCGTTCTTCTTGTCACCCGTCAGGTCGGCCACGGCACATTCGCGCGGTTCGGGCAGGGCATTTTGCGCGCCGCGGAAGGTGTGCTGCTCAAAGACCTGCCAGCGGTCGCCGGGCACCAGTTTGCGCCGCGCGTTGAACCACACCAGATCGAGATAATTCTTGGACGTTTCCATGAAGATGAGCTGCTTGCGCCCGCTGCCGGTGAGGTCGCCGGCGATGACATCGTTTAAAAAGCCGTCCTTGATGGGCGTGTCGTAATCATCCAATTTGGTCAGCTCCCACACGTCGCCGTGGAGGGGCAGCCAGGCCACGGAATTTTGCCCTGTAAAGGCCACCGCCGCGCCATCCAGCGACACGGACTGGACGGAATCAAAGCTGGTGACGGGCAAATCCACATTCTTCACCACCTGCCACACGCCGGCAGCGTCCCGTTGGCACAGGGTCAACTGCTTGTGTTCCGCGTCGAAGAGAACCAAGGCCGGCACGGCGTTGGTGCCGGTCGCCACCGTCGTCGCGCCGGCAATGCGCGAATCGTTGGCGGAACCGTTGATCTGATCTTTCACGCGGAAGGTCCAATTAGGCGCGTTTGTGGACCCGGCGGTTTTGGCCTCCGGCTCCAGCACCACGGCGCGGACAAAATTTTTCTGCGGCAACAGCAATTCCGGCTTGCCATCGCCATTTACATCCGCCGCCGCCAGCCAGGGTTGTTCCAGCGCGCCGCCGGGCGGGTCCACGTCCTTCTCCTCAAAGGTGCCACCCTTCTTTTGCAGCAGTACCTTGATTTTTTCGTAGGGCGCCAGCACCACCAAATCCGGCAAGCCATCCTGATTCACATCCTGGATGGCCAGCAGGGTCGGATTGGCTTTAAACTTCTCGTTCAACTTCTGCGTGGTGGTCTGGCCTGCCGCCGTGCGGGTGACGAGCGAACGCACGCCATCCTTGTCCACAATGAGGGCGAGCGCGGGCTTGGCGCCGGCCATCAGCGGGCCCGTGGCCATGACCAACGGTTTGCCATCCAACGGCAGCGGCGTGGGAAAGGGCAGCCGGCCATTCGGATCCAGATGGGTGGTGGCCACGGCGCTTTCATCACGGCTCAGAAGAAAAATTTCCGGGTGGCCGTCGCCGTTCCAATCGGCCACGGCAATTTGCGATACGCCGGCGAGACTGGGAAACTTCTTGGGCTCCGCCAGCGAACCGTCAGCCGCCTGGAGATAGATCGAGACCTGGCCGCTTTCCGGTTCCGCCACGATCAGATCGGCACGCCCGTCGCCATTCACGTCCGCCCACCGTTCGCCCCGCAGCGCAGCATCGGTCTTGTTCAGCGGCAGGACTTGAAACTGCCCGCGCTTGAACCCGCCGGCCAGCGGCTCCGCCGGCTGCCGCGTAAACTGCGAGACTTCCGCCCGCCCGGTGGCTTGCACGATGGAGATGACGTAATTGGTCCGGTCGCCCGTCAGGTTGTCCAGCCAGAAGGCGCGCACGGGCTGGCCCTTGAAATAGATTTCCGGCCCGAGCTGGCCCGTTTGATTCTGCAGCCGGACGCGGAAGGGCAGCAGATTGTCGAAATCCACAAAGACCAGATCGTTCCGGCCGTCGCCATCCACGTCAACAATCTGAATCGCCTTGGGCGTGCCGGAGCAGGCGATCTTCACCGGCTCGGCCAGCGTGTGATCCGCCTGCTGGGCGAGAAAAGACACCGTGCCGTTGTCGCCCAAGAGCGCCACGCCGGGCCGGCCCGCGCCGGTCAAATCACCTGTCGCCAGCGCGTTGGGATCCATCCGGCCGCTGTCGAAATGCCAGCGCTTCGGCTCGCTCCAGCCGTTGGTGCCATAGTTATAGCGGACGACCAAATCTTTGGCGTCGCCGAAATAAACGAGGTCGGGGCGGCCGTCACTGTTCAAATCCGTCACGACCAGCGCCGCGATCCGCTCCTCCGTCGGCAGCGAATCAATGCGGAAACGCGAACCGGGCGGCAGCTCATTGAGCTCCAGCTGGCGGGCCGGCGCGGCGGCGGGATTGGTCTGCCCCGTCTGGTTGTAGAGCAGGCTGATTTTGGAATGAAGATTATTGGCGACAATCAGGTCGTTCAACCCGTCGCCATCGAGATCCGCGACGCGCAATTGCGTGATCATCGGATCCACCGGAAAAATCTCGTGGCCGGCAAAGCCGAACTGGTTGGTAACCGGCGCAGCCGACCCCGGGAAAGGCAGGGAAACGGTTACGGCAATAGCGGCCAACGGAAAGCTCTTCAGCAAACGATTCATGCGGCGCAACGTGCCAGCGGACGACGCGATTGGCGAGATTAAAAGACGGCGCCAGCCGGGTGCCTCTGGACACTTTCCTTGGTCGGGCGCCCCGGTTGAGTGCCTTTCCATGCCGCCCGAAATTTCGCCCTTGCCAGACTTGGTAATTTCCAGGCCGCGACAACCCTGCCACGATCTCGCTCCGGCTGCCACTGCGGCGAAGCAAGCGATGGAACCCCGGTTTTTCCTTCCCGCCGCGCATATTGCCTTCGCCCGCGCCCTGGTTGGAAAGGGGATGTTTGCTCGCGGCCATCCAAGCCATCGAGCGGCTCCTTTGGGTTCATTCTGGCGCCGCTGCGGTGCTTGGTTGAATATTCTTTGACCGCACTAAAGGGCCAGTCCCAGCGAGTGTCGGATGGGCATTTCGCTGGCCCCCATCCGCCGAGCCATGTTGACTGTCTCCAGGTGTTCCTTCTCGCCGCCGCGAAACACAACCCAGCGAATGGACTTCGATTGGTCGCGGTTTTCGGCGGTCAGGCTGTGGTGGTAAAGACAAAGATTCGCCAGCCCACTGAGACGCGGATCGGGATGGTTTACCACTCGCACATCACAAATGGCACTGTCGCCGCGTTGGCGGACCAGAAACGCCCCAAAGGCTTCCTTGCCGTCATAGATAATACCCGAGAGGTCCGGTTCATAGGCGTCAGGTTTTTCCCACTGCCAGCGCGCGCGGACTTCCTCCGGAGCCATTAGGCGATGGGGTGAGATCAAATCCAAAATGTCTTCCGGCGGGCGACCGCGGATGGCTTCGGTGTGCCAGTTGGCCGGAATCGCCGACTGGTAGCGTTGCATCAGCTCTTTTACCCGGTTGGCCCCTTGGGCAACCGCCACTTGGAAAAAACGTTCCGAGCGCATGATGGAAAAGCTATTTTCCTGCAACAGTTCGTAGCCTGGGTCATGCTCGGCCAGCAGCTTGCCATACAACAGGTGTCTGAGGCCGGCGGCGCGGGCGGATTCGGCGATGGCTTGGATGAGGGCGCGGGCGGCCTCGTGCCGGGCGGATCCAGGCAGGCAGGCCAGCATGAACTGGCCATACTCGCCGGTCAGCCAGCCGGCCAGCGCCCCGACAAAGCGCTCCACGGGCTGGGACTTGACGGCCACGACCACCTGCGCCTCGGGCGCGATGTATTCATTGGCAAAAAAATGCCGGACGCGGGGCATTTCCCGGGTTGAGGGAGGTCGAACTACAATGTCGCTCATACGTTGGCGTGGCATGCTACCAGCCCGGCGCTCAAGAGAAACGCAATTTTCCCCGCCTCGGGCCGGCAGGTTGCGGCCGGACAGCCTGATTTGCTGCTTTTAATCCGTTGGGCTTGGCCCCGAACGATTCCGGCGCTGGCTATGTGGCTCCCACCTTCCGGGAACTTTCCAAGGCGGATACCGGGCGGCGGAAGCTAATTCAATACTTGATCTCAGTGACTTTTTGACAAAACATGCCGCCAGTCACCAGCCGCCGAACACAAAATCGGTGAAGCCCAATAATTCCAAGCACGCCCATGAGCATTCAGGAACGCCTCGCAACGCTGTTGTTTCAGCAGTATAACATTGATCCGGCGTCGGTAAAAATGGCGGCCCCGATTCAAAGTCTCGGGCTTGACTCCTTGGACATTGTCGATGTCTTTTACGGTATCGAGAAGGAATTTAAGATCAAGCTTCCCACCCAAAACCTCGACCTGAAATCGATCCAAGATTTGGTCGACCTGGTGGAGCGAACGGTCAAGGAGCCGTCACCTCAGGAACCAGGCAATCACCCTGCCGCATGAATCAGGTGGTTATTTCCGGGCTGGGCGTGGTTTCCCCCTTGGGAAACTCCTGCCCGGATTTTTTCGACAACCTCATTGCCGGCAAATCCGGGGTCCGGCGATACCCGGATGATTTTGGCCCTCGTTTGGGCATCCGCATCGCCGCCCAATGCTCTTTCAATCCGGATGATTTCATGCCCCGAACCGCCTCGCGGAAATTGGATCAGTTCAGCCAGTTCGCCCTTGTGGCTGCGGGCCAGGCCGTCAAGGACGCCGGGTTGGCGTTGACCGAAGCGGAAAAGTTGCGGTCCGGGGTTTATGTGGGGACGAGCGTGGGCGGGATCAAGTCGAGCACGGCTGGCTGTAAACTTCTTTTTGCTGAAGATGCCAGCCGGCTCCCCCCCTTGACAATTCTCATGGCAATGAACAGTGCCTCGGCGTCCCACATCTCCATGCTATACGGTCTGAAAGGTCCCTGTCTTACCTACACGACCGCGTGCTCTTCGTCCGCCGTCGCCATCGGCGAAGCCTGCCGCCTCATCCAGCAGGGTTATGCGGATGTCATGATCGCTGGGGGCTCGGAAGCCAGCCTTGATTACGCCATTCTTATGGCGTGGGAAAGCCTCGGCACCTTGGCCCCGGAGGCCAGCGACCCGGCCGCTTCGATCCGCCCCTTCTCCAAGGACCGCAATGGATTTGTCCTTGGCGAAGGCGCCGCCATGGTCGTGCTGGAGTCCCGGGAGCGGGCGTTGCGGCGCGGCGCTCACATTTATGGCGAGATCGTCGGCTACAGCACCACGGCGGATGCCTCGCATATCACGAAGCCGTCCGAGGCGGGCATGGCCGCCGCCATGCAGGCGGCGCTCCATAATGCCGGCCTGGCCCCCGGCAGCATCGGCTATATCAACGCCCACGGGACCGGAACCCAGATCAACGACGTGACCGAAACCCGGGCCATCAAGCAGGTGTTTGGCCCGCAGGCTTATCAAATCCCGGTGAGCTCCACCAAATCCATGCATGGTCATTTGCTGGGGGCGACCAGTGCTTTGGAATTTATCGCCACCGTCCTCAGCGTGGAGCGTCAAATCGTGCCGCCGACCATCAATTTGACGGTTCCCGATCCCGAGTGCGATCTCGACTACGTGCCCGGTCAGGCGCGGCCCGTGCCCGGTTTGAACTATGCCATGTCGAATTCATTTGCCTTTGGAGGCACCAACGCCGTTTTGATCATCCGAGGGAACCATTAATTCACCACGCCACACGTTCCAGCAGTATAGGTTCCGGTAAATCTGGCGCCGATGCGCAAACGTTGCGCCCATTGAATCAGATGAAAGTTTTGTTAATCAGCCCCAAGCCCGACGGACCGACTTTTTTCAGCGACGAAGTTTTGGAGCGGGTGAAGGGAATCGAATCATGGCTGTAATTTTTCATAATTCGTTAAATTGCTCAATAACAGTGCATTCCGAACTTCCTAACCTCGACATTCCCGCATCAAAAAGCACGACGACGACTGAACGCTGATGCAAATTGATGCAACTGCCAACGGCGTTTCTCGCCGTTGCGCGTTGGTGCGAAGTTAGCACAGTCGGGCGAATATGCGAGATCGGAATCAAAAGTTTCTGGCTCATGCAGATTAGTAGTCGGACGGTAAAAGAATTGTGGTAATGGTGCGGCAAGCCTCGGTCAGCACATAAAACTTTGTGCCGTTGGTGGCGCGATAAACAGAAAGCATGCGCAAGCCAGCGCGGAGTGCCAATTCATTTTCTCTCCGGTCGGCGTCGTCAAAGTCGCCAAAGTCACCGCAGACATGCCGATTGATGGCGTTGCAAATGTCATCGGCGGGAACGGCTTCCAAGGCGGCGGGCGTGATGACCAACTGCCCCAAGTCGAATTTCATCTGTGAGGTCAAAAACATAAATCCTCCTCAAGCGGGCTTGATGTCGGCGGCGAAATAGCTGCCGATATTTTGTGCGCGGGTCAGGCGCTGACCACCAAAGAGTTTGCAGTGCTGGCCGGGGTTTCCTACTCATGCGCCCGTGCGTGGTTTCGCGAACCTGGCTTTCCGGCCATCAGCGGTGTCGTGTTCTGGCCGGACTTTGTTCAATGGCGCAATGCCAAGACTGGATTGCAGAACGTCAATGAGGTAGTCTCTCGTCACGCGGAAAGTCATCATCCCGTCGCGTTGAAATCGCCGGTTTTTTTCGAGGGGAAGGCGGCTCAACTGCTGGCTGAATGTGGTAATTGAGACTCGTGGAAACCCTTGAAAAGTGTGGGTTTTGGATTGAAACAATGTCGGCAGTGAAAAGGTTCGGTTTACTGCACTTTTACTGCACCGCTTCGTAAACAGTTGATAATCAATGGAGCGGGTGAAGGGAATCGAACCCTCGTGTCTATGGTGGTGTAAAGTGGTGTTCAATGGTCAACTCAATGCCTCTTCGTTGATAGCTTTAAAACTAATTGGGCGGGCTTGCCCTTCCGGCGCTTTATGGGGCGAATACCCTAAAAAAAGATTTTGACGACATCCGGATTCTGAGTATTTTTACTCAACGTATTGAGTTAATTGTATGAAGCGCCAATTATTGCATGATGAATTGTTGAATCGGCTGAAAGAAAAACGCCGTTTCCTGCAAGTGCTAGCCGGACCCCGCCAGGTAGGTAAAACCACTTTGGCGCGTCAGGTTATGCAGGCGACCAAAATGCCAGCCCATTATGCTTCGGCCGACGAGCCAAGCTTGCGAGACCGCACTTGGATTGAGCAGCAATGGGATTTGGCCCGGCTCAAGGCGAAGGAAAGCCAGATCGGCGCACTGTTGGTTTTGGACGAGGTGCAAAAAGTTTATGACTGGTCTAATATAGTGAAGTTGCTTTGGGATGCCGACACCCATGCAGGAGTGCCGCTGAAAGTTGTTCTGCTCGGTTCGGCTCCACTTCTGATTCAAAGTGGTTTGACGGAAAGCCTCGCCGGACGATTTGAATTAATTCCAGTGCCCCACTGGTCGTTCGGTGAAATGCATGAGGCGTTTGGCTGGAATTTGGAGCAATACATATTTTACGGTGCGTATCCTGGCTCGGCGGAATTAATTGCCAGCCCTGAACGCTGGCGGCGTTACGTCACTGATTCATTGATTGAAACCACCATCTCCCGCGACATCCTGCTGATGACGCGTGTGGACAAACCCGCGTTGTTACGGCGGCTATTTCATCTGGGCTGCGCTTATTCCGGTCAGATTCTCTCGTATCAGAAGATGCTGGGCCAACTAACAGATGCCGGCAATACCGTCACGCTGGCACACTATCTCGATTTGCTGCAAGGTGCAGGCATGGTGGCAGGACTTTCCAAATATGCCCACGGAATCATTCGCCAACGGGGATCGAGTCCCAAGCTACAAGTGCTAAACACCGCTTTGATGACAGCACAGGACAGCCGGACAATAACTGAAGCCCGTCGGGACGGCGATTATTGGGGACGATTGGTGGAATCCAGTGTGGGCGCTCACTTGCTCAACACCAGTTTTGGAAGCGACATAGAATTGACGTATTGGCGGGAACGCAGTCAGGAAGTGGATTTCATTTTACGCCAGGGCAAGACCATCACCGCTATCGAAGTGAAAAGCGGACGGCGTCCCGAATCACTGCCAGGAATGGAGGCCTTTGCCAAACAATTCAAACCGAAGCGCAAACTGCTTGTTGGCGGACAAGGAATTCCACTCGATGAGTTTTTGT
>CAIMLG010000293.1 GCA_903842235.1 uncultured Verrucomicrobia subdivision 3 bacterium | reverse complement strand
TCGCGCTGCCGATGTTTACAACAATCTGGTCAATCAGGACCCAGGTGCCGGTATATTGCAACTCTATAATAATCAGGCCATTGGGCAGCAGGTGTATATGGATAGTGCCCAGCTTGCGGTGTTTCCTCACCTGACAAATTTTACGTTTGAATATTACAGTTCCAATGCGACGTTTTCCGGCAGTGTGCAGGCGGAGGTGCAATTTGTTTTAAATAACAGTGGGGTGTTTACCAATGGTTTCCAAACCCCTGGCACCGTGTTTTATGATAGCGGCTGGTTTAACATCTTCACTCCAAATGATTTGTTTGCGGGCACCAATGCGGCCTACCTTTCATTTGGTGTTTCAGAATTGTATGCTGGCGGTGGGCCGCTGGTTCCATTATCCATCGATCTGCCGCAGAATTTTACGGTGGTTTATACCATTCAAAATCTTACCGGGTCTGACATGATTGGCTTTCCAGTTTATAATCCTTCGGTTTTGGGAACAAATTATGGCAGCTATTGGCAGCAGGATTTGGCAAACAATTGGTCGTTGGTCACCAACAACGTCACCCCGATTGGGATTGGGATGCAGTTTGAAGCTGTGCCCGAGCCTACCGTGATCGCCTTGGGGTCGGTTGGGGGCCTCTTGATGACCTATCTGATTCGACGCCGTAAAGCGTAATCATTCCTTCATTTCAATCGTGTCCCGCCGGGTGGCGGGCCGCTTTTTTTATCTCCAGAATGGGCTGAAAAATGTGCCGCCCAGATTAGACGGGTTTAAGCTAAAAAGCTGTCAAAAATACTGGGTTGTAAAATCTGCCAGGTTTGATGGTGGGTGTGGCACCCTTCGCCGCCTGCCATCACAGTAGGCAAGACCAACCGTCGGGCCGCGCCCGGTCTGGTTTGTGGCCGAACCTCCTCCCAAAACAGTTGTTGTTAGATTCCTCGACGCTCATAATCACATCATGTATTTGACGTTTTCGGACAGCGGGCCGGGGGGTCGCCGCGGCGCATCCTTGGGTTTAAGCTTGTCTCTTTGGCGGTGGGTGCCCGCCATCGCGTTGCTGCTGCTGGCCAACTGGGCGGGGGCGCAAACCTTGATCAACGGCGGATTTGAGTCGGGCTTGCGTGGTTGGCATGCCCAATCATCCAGCAAAGGATCGGCTACTTTCAGCAATTCCGTGGCGCATCATGACGGGACGAATGCCTTGCTGGTGACGGTGAATTCAGCGGGCACGAAATCAAATTCGGTGCAACTGGTCAGCCAGGCGTTCAAGGCCAGCAGTTCAAATACCTATGTGCTCCGGTTTTGGATGAACAGCAGCGCGTTGCGCGCTAGGCTGGGGGTCAATCTGCTGGGAGCGAAGCCGGTGTTTCCCCAGATACCCTTTCAAATTTCCACCAACCCGGTGGGCAGCTACCAGGAATATGTGTATGCCTTCCGGGCGGCGGGCAAGGTGTCCATCGCCTTTAATTTTCAGACCCCGGCGCAATACTGGCTGGACGACGTCGAGGTGCTGGATTTGAACAATAACGCCGGATGGGATATCCCCATGACCTATTTGTGGCAATGGGGGCAGTTGCCCTCGGCCAACATGAACCCGCCCATCGGGTGGACCGGCGGCGACAATAACAAGTCGGCCCTGTTGCCAGACGGGAGTGTGGCCTGGGTTTCCAACGACACGCTGGCTTCCCGGCTCAATTCTTTCTATTCCAACATCCGGGGGCAAAGCTCGCTGCCGCGCAATAGCGTGGTGCATCAGGTGGGCACCAATCTCTACTGGCTGAATCAGGGCGACGCGACGTTCTTTGTGCCCACCAATCCGGCCCATATTTATTGGATTGGCGACTGTGCGGTCGAGGGCGATAAATTGCTGGTGCTGCTGAACGAGCTCAACCGCAACGACCGCCTCCGCAACGTCTGCATGGCCGTCGCCACGCTGTCGTTGCCGGCTCTGACGCTGGACGGCATCACCCGGCTGGTTTCGCCCGGCCCCGACAACTTTGGCTCCTTTGTCCGGGGCGAGGACGATTATTATTACATCTATAACAACGCCAAGGTGGCCCGCGCACCTGTGGGCCGTCTGGCTGATAGTTCCGGGTGGTCCTTCTGGAATGGGCACGCTTGGGGGACCAATCACTCCCAATCGGTGAGCCTGCCCAATCTGGGCAATGCCTGGTCCACAATCCGCCTGGGCCCCGGCAATTATGTGACCTTGATCAGCTCTGCTGGGGTGGCAATCCGGGCGCAATTTGCCCCCTCGCCCATGGGCCCCTGGGGTCCGAAAGTGCTGCTGTATAACGCTCCGGCGCAGTGGGGCGAACTGAGTTGCTACGCGCCGAATATTTGTGCGGGCACTGGCCGTAACGGCGTTTACACCATCACCTACTCCAACGATCACACGCCGGAAGGCATGAACAAATGGGCTTCCGACAAGTCTTACTACGACCCGCATTATATCCGGGTCAACTTGCTGCAGCTCTCCCCCTATTCCGGATCAAACGGAGTCTCCGGCAGCCGGGTTGACGCCCGGCCAACGGCGCCCTCGGACCGGCCCCGTTAAAAAAGTAATTCAGGCCGAAACGGGGAGCAGACGTTGGTGCGGTCTGGCTGATGGTTGATCGGGCGCTTACGCAGACGGCGCGTCCGGTTTTCCCGAGGCGGAGCGGGTGAAGTTCTTGAGCAGGGAATACCAAAAGGTCAGCAGGCTGCCCAAAATTACGAGGCTGAAAATTACGGAGGTTTGTGTCAGGGCGGTCGCCGCCACCAGAAAGTTAAAGGAAATCAGGAGATACCCGATGAGGATCACCGGGCTTTTTCGCAGGCGATCCTGGGTGCCGTTTCGCAAAACTTCCCCCTCTGAAAACACCAGCACATACGGCATCAGATTGTTGTAGGGGCCAACCGCCCGACCGCAGTGGGGGCAGAACCACGCCCCCGGCGATTGCGGCGTGGAACAATGCGGACAGGCTTCCGGCGTCGCCGGTTCCTGGAGCTGTTGCTCGACTTCAGCATCCCACGGATCGGGCTTTAACGGCGCCTCGCGCACCCAGACGATCACCCGCCAAAACGCTATCAGAACCAGTCCCGCGATTGCGACCCCGGCAATCAATAAATTGGGATCGTTGGGCATTAACATAAGGAACCACGGAAATTTCTCACGCCCGCCCGGTCTGTCAAGGGGCAACCGGAATTGCGCAAAAGCTCGGGGCTTCGGCTCGCAACCGTAATCTCAGATCTTAACCTCTCCGGGCGGCTCGGATGAAGCTTGCGAGCCCGCTTCGGATTATGCCGGCTTCAACCACTTTGCCACGTCCATGGCGGCGTAGGTGATGAGGATGTCCGCGCCGGCTCGCCGCATGGCCAGTAGGCTTTCCAGGGTCACCGCGCGCTCGTCAATCCAGCCGTTGGCCGCCGCCGCCTTGATCATGGCGTGTTCGCCGCTCACCGCGTAGGCGGCCGTCGGCAGGCCGAATTCGGTCTTCACCCGGCGGAGAATGTCCAGATACGCCAGCGCGGGCTTGACCATGACCAGGTCCGCGCCTTCCTGAATATCCAAGGCCACTTCGCGCAAGGCTTCATTGCCGTTCGCCGCGTCCATCTGGTAGCTGCGACGGTCGCCGAAGCTCGGCGCGGATTCCGCCACCTCGCGGAACGGGCCGTAGAAGGCCGAAGCGAACTTCGCCGCGTAGCTCATGATCGGCGTTTCCAAGAAACCTTCGTTGTCCAGCTCCGCCCGGATGGCGCGGACCCGGCCGTCCATCATGTCGCTCGGGGCGACGATGTCCGCCCCGGCTTCGGCGTGGCTGGCCGCCGTGCGCGCCAGCAGTCTCAGCGACGGATCGTTCAGGATTTTCCCGTCCTGGACGATGCCGCAATGGCCGTGTTCCATGTATTCGCACAGGCAGACATCGGTGATGACCAGGAGCTCCGGCAGTTCTTTTTTCAAGCGCCGCGTGACTTGTTGCACAATGCCGTTTTTGGCGTAAGCGCCGGAAGCCTTGGCATCTTTCTGGTCGGGAATGCCAAAGAGCAGCACGGCGGGAACGCCGAGTTCCTGCGCCTGGGTCGCCTCGCGCAAAATCTCATCGGGCGAAAGCTGAAACACGCCCGGCATGGCGGCCACCGGCCGGCGCAGCTTCTTGCCGCTGCGTGCAAACAGCGGCAGCACGAGCTGGTTGACGTTCAGGGACGTTTCGGCCACCAAGCGGCGCAGGGCCGGGGACGTGCGCAGCCGGCGCGGGCGGTTCACCGGGAAATTTCCGAGGACGCTCAAGTTCATGCCGGCATTCTAATTTCAATCTGCGCGGTGCAAAGCGCAAAAATGAGGGTGTCGGCGGCCCATGACTTCTGTCACCTACCCAAGTCCGGCCCAATCTGATATAAACCCGGCTGAAATGAATTGTTTGCGCCCCCTAATATGAAAATCCCATCTCTTGCCGCGCTGGCCCTGCTGGGCGGCTGGCTGTCCTTCGTTCCCGCCAGTCCGGCGGCAACCCCGGTTGTGTTCACCGTGGATCCGACCAACAGCGTGATGGTCCAGTCCGGCAGTATTGTGTTTTCCGGCCTCACCTTTCCCTTTGTCGAACAGAGTCCGGGCAGCCTGACCACCCATTATTCGGGCACCGTGCTGCTCAGCCTGACCCCGCCGGCCATTCGGTTTTCTAGTGGCAGCCTGGTTGTCGCCCTGACCAATGGGGTCTGGCAGCCGGCGGCCGGCGGCGCGGCGGGTAACGCGCCGGCTGATTCCGGCGGCAAGGTGAACATCAATCTGCTTTTTTTGGGCAGCGGCACCGGTCTGGCGGCTGGGCGAAACATCAAATTGGATATCACGAGCCCGACGCTGACTTTGGCGAACAGCACCTTCGACACCACCCAGCTTGCCATCACTTACCTGACCAATATTCCGCCGGCGCCCACCATGGATTATCGGGTCACCGGCACCGGGCTGGTGACCAGCACCAACGGCAGCAGCGGGTTGGCTGGCACCTCCACCAATGGCCAGTCCATCGACTATCTGACCAACTCGGCCGGCCTGCTTAAGCTGATCATTCCCGTGAACGTCACAAACTACTCACAATTTGCCAATCCCAATGACACTACCATGATTTTGAAGGGCCAGCTCGTCGCCACCGCCCCGCTGAGCGCCTGGCCGCTGGTCAGCACCGCCAGCGTCAGCGGCGGTCAACTGACCTTGAAGTGGGTGAGCGTGGCGGGCTCGACTTTTACCGTGTGGAGCAGTTCCGACCTGAAAAATTGGAGCCTCGCCACCGGCAACACCGTGATGAATGGCAACCTCACGACGTGGACCACCAGCCCCGCCGGCAACGTCCGGTTCTACAAAGTGCAATTGCAGTGACGACGGGAACCGGCTGGTAGAAATATTTCTGGCCATCCGGCGCGTGCGCGGCCGCCTGACGCTCATGCTGGCGGCGGCGCCTAACGCCACCGCGACGCCAGCACCGGGCCGTCTCCTTGGGTCATGAAGGGTTGCTCACGGCGGCCCTTTCGCTTCCGCGCGCACGCGGTGGCCATCGCCGGTTTCCGCGCGATTCACCCTTTCTGGGTGCCGGATGATTCAAGCGCGCGGACAGGCGGAAAAGATGGAAGGTTGAAGGTCTGCGACGCCAGTTGGAACTTGCTTCGCTCGCACCGGCGACCGCCGGTAGCTGGCGGCCAAGGCTTGAAAAGACCGGGCACTTTCTGCAAGCTTCCAGCCATACAACCATCAACGCGCCTATGAACTCCAACGAACGTCCATCGCCTTACGGCCGCCGGCCGTATCCAGGTCAGGATTATCACTCCTCCGGCTACGCACAACCGCCCCGGCCACCAGAGGACACCCTCAAGACCGCCGAGATTCAAGTCGAGCGCAAGTTTTTCACCGTCACGCTCTAGGAAAATCCCCGGGGCCGGTTCCTGCGCATCACGGAAGAAGCGGGCAGCAAACGCAACACGATCATCATTCCCATCACCGGTCTGAACGATTTCAAGCGCGTGATCAATGAGATGGCCCTGGCAGCGGAAACCCTGCCGGCCCCCAAGCCAGCCCCCGAAGAAGAGCCGGGCGATGCCATCGGCAACCGGTAGTTTCCTTGGTGGTCGTCTGCCAAGACCCTCGTCGCGGGCGCTCCTCGCGGGCGGCGAACCGTCGCAAGGCTTCCGGTGCGCCATGTTTTTGGGACCCAAATGCCATCAGGTAAACACCCCATAGCATTTTTTTACGTTTTTCTATTCCGGCGTGTCGTCATAGTTTTGGCGACCTTGGCTGTGACGCAGTCGTGTGGCTCTCACCACCATTCAACGCACGAACCGGCTGCCTGTTTGCAGCCAACTGCGTCACGGCCTTTTCCCCGTCCCTGTCCACCCCAAAACCCCAGGCGTCATCAAGCCAACACTTGCGCGGCGTGCCTTGCGCCAAGCATTGGCACGGTTCCGCCCGCGGCCTGGCCGGACTCGTCAGTTTGCCGCCTCTCCATTCCGCTCCATTGCGGTGATTGCCGGCGCGGCACACACCTCCATTGCACTGCATTCCGAAGTCATCAAAGCTGACGAGACCGGATAAAACCGGCCGCGCCCAACGGTGGCAGTCGGTCTGGTGGCCCGTGCTGCAGGATTGCCCAAGGTGGCCGTGCGCAAGCACCTCGGAACAGGCGCTCCTCGCATTAACGCTTTCCTTATGTCAGCAACCGGTATTAATCTCCATCATAACGGCTGGTTAAATTCTTCAAGTGAAGGATAAAAAAATAATCCTGGTTGTCGACGATGAGCCCTGCGTATGCGGGGCGATTAAAAGGTTGCTGACTTTCGACGGGCACGAAGTCCAGACGGCACCGAGCGGTGAAGCGGCGCTGGTCATCCTGGAAAAAACAATTTCGACCTGATCATAACGGATTATTCCATGCAGATGCATGAAATGAACGGCGGCGACCTAATCCTGCGCATCAGACAGGATCGGCCCGATCAGCCAATCATTATAGCTTCGGCCTTTGCCGATGAGTTGAGAGCTTCCGCCGAGCCATCCAAGCGGGCGAATTTTTATCTTCAAAAACCGTTTTCCATAAAAGCGCTTCGTGAGGCAATCACCGAAGTTACCGGGAACCGATAGGGATCCGGCAAATCACTTCTTAACCCCAAGCTTCACCGAGCCTCGCCATCTTTTCGCTCAGGGACACCGCAAGCTCCGCCCGTCGCTCGATCTGGCTCGGCACGGTTCCGCCGCGCCCGGTGGCAGACTCGGTAGGTTGGGCCCGCTCCAGTCCATTGCGGCTCCGCCGACTTCGCCTCCATTCCCTTCCACAGTCCCAAATCTGCCGAGACTGCCAGGAGGGACCCGGGCGCCCCGTTAAATTGGCCGGTGTGGCATGGTGGCCAGTGCGGCACGCACCCCCGTCGCTGGCGCTCCTCGCGCGCTCGGACCGCCCAGGCAAGCAGGCCGCGAGACTCCGTCCGGCCAGAAAAGATTACGGCGCGAGGCGTTGCCTGTCGCCGAAGCCAGGGGACCGCTTCGCCCGGTGCTGGTGGGTGCAGGCAGGCCTGCCAATATGCGCCAAGACTGGGCAGCTTTTCTTCGCGGCCACTCCGCTGCGCTTCGCTCACCGCTTCGAAAACAGCCCAGCCTTGGCGCGCCGGTGAAGTTGGTCCAAGACCCCGACTCTGGACTTCACGGCCTGCCGTCTCAGGTTCCCCTGTTACCCTGGAACTGGCCGTCATACCGTTCCGTTCCAGCGGCGGGGACTCAGAAAAACTGGCACCGCGCTATCGCGACCGTGCCGGAAAGGTGGGGACGCCGCGCTGCGATGTCCGGGGCCTCGAATGGAACCAGACCCGGCAAAATAGTGGCCGTGACGCAGTCACTGGCTCCGCTCTGGGGTTGGCATGGGGGAATGCTTCCGGGACGTTCACCCAACACATTTTGTGGGTGACCCTGCGGTCATTTATTCCGGGCGCACAGGGAACCCCGAGACCCTGTGCTGGAAGTAAATGTCCCACAAAATGGCGTTAGGTGAAGTCCCGCGTCCGCCCTGTCACGCTGACTGCTCCCCGGCGCAAAGACCCCGGCGCCGGCCCGCTCCTGCCCTCGTCGCGGGGCAGTAACCGCGCCAGCTTGACGGCATCCCGCACGCCAACCTGCCCCGTGAGATGCATGCTATCTATACGGGGCCCCGTCGCTCCGCCGGTCCCTCGCCCGTGGGCACGGGAGAGGGTGGCGCAGCCGGGTGAGGGACACGGGGAGAATTTTGGGCCGGGTCAGCCTACCCAATCCGGCGGCCCAGATGTTGAAACAGCCAACTCAGGATGAACAATCCAACGGGAATTCCGAAATGCAGCCAAAATCCCACCGGGGTCATCATGCCCGCCAAATCCGTCATACACATCAAAAAGGTCAAAGCCCCCAGCAAGAAACAGATCAAACTGAGCATATTTAAGGCGGACGTGAGAATGGGTTTTGATGGCCGGTTCATGCCGCAACTTTACGCCTTCCGTCCGCCCTCGCCAAATCGATAAAACATCCTCCCCATCGATTTTTCCAATGGCTCCCTCCGGTCGTCGTCAGTTAGCTCCCTGCGGTCGAAAAAAGGTGGGTTGGCTTTTTTGTGAAGGCCGCTTCGTTTTCAATGCCGTTTTTCTGCAAGCCCGTCCCTCGTTCGGTCGCCTTGTCACGGCCTCGCCTAAGACTCCAGCCCGCCTTGGGGGGCGGATCCGCCGTTCACCAAGCTGGACATTTTGTGCTGCCGCAACCTGCTGATCTATCTCGCGCCGGAAATGCAGAAGTAGCTCTCTCCGCTGTTCCATTACAGCCTGAATCCCGGCGGCGTGCTGTTCCTGGGCAGCGCGGAGAGCATCGGCAATTTTACAAATCTATTCGCGCCGGTCGCCGGCAAATCGCGATTGTTCCAGCGCAAGGGAGTCCCGCTGCGCTCCGTGCCGGTGGAATTCCCCTCCGCATTTGTGTCCGCATCCAAGCATAAGAATATGGCAGCCCCCTCCAACCTACCTGCCCCCATGCCCGCCAACCTGCAAAGCGTGGCCGAGCTGTGGCTCCTGCAAAACCAAGCGGCCGCCGCCGTGCTCACCAATGACCAGGGCGACATTCTTTTCGTCAGCGGCCGCACGGGGCGCTATCTCGAACCCGCCGCCGGCAAGGCCACTGGAATCTCTTTGTCATGGCGCGCGATGGGTTGCGCGCCCGGCTCGCCGCCGCCTTTCAGAAGGCGCAAAGACAACCGGCGCCGGTCCGCTTGCCCGGCGTTCAGGTGGGCGTGAATGGGGGACTTTTTTTGTGGAGGTGACGGTGCAGTTGCTCGCCGCGCCAGAAACATTGCGCGGGCTGGTGATGATCGTTTTCACGGAGGTCCCGGCGCCGGCGCCGGCGGTGAAAGGCCGCGCGGCCAGGGCTGTGCCGCAAAGCAAGGCGGTGCGGGAATTGGAGCAGCAGCTGCAGCAGTCCCGCGAGGAGGTGCGCGGCATCCCGGAGGAATTTCAGACCACGCAGGAAGAGCTTAAGTCCATGAACGAGGAAATGCAGTCCACCAACGAGGAGCTCCAATCCACGAATGAGGAACTCACCACCTCCAAGGAGGAAATGCAGTCGCTCAACGAGGAGTTGCAGACCGTCAACGCCAAGCTGCAGGCGAAGGTGGACGAGCTTTCCACCGCCAGCAGCGACATGAAAAACCTGCTGAACAGCACGCAGATCGCGACCCTGTTTCTGGATGGCGCGCTGAAAATCCGGCGCTTTACCGAACAGACCACCAAGATCATCAAGCTCATTCCCGGCGATGTGGGCCGGCCGGTCACGGACATTGCCTCTGACTTGGTCTACCCGGAATTGGTTGCGGCTGCGGCTGCGGTGTTGCGCCTGTTGATGCCGGTGGAAAAACCGCTGACCACTGCCGACGGCCGCTGGTTTGGCGTGCGGATCATGCCTTACCGCACCATGGACGACCGGATTGATGGCGTGGTCATCACCTTCAATGACATTACCGTGGCCAAAAAGTTGGAAGCCAAACTGCGGGCCCTTGGTGAGGAAAGGAGAGTCGAAAATGAAAACCCCGCCACCAGTCAATAATCCCGGCGCATTGCGCCAGGCGGCCGAAGCGCGGCTGAAAACCCGGCCGGCGACCGCCTCTTTCCAGACTGAGGCGGATTTGCGCCGGCTCCAGCACGAATTGGAGGTTCACCAGATCGAGTTGGAGATGCAAAATGAGGAGTTGCGCGCGACCAACGCGGAAATCGAAGCCGAGCGGGAGCGCTACACCGATCTGTATGATTTTGCCCCGACGGGTTACTTCACCCTCACTGCCGACGGCACCATCCGGCTGGTGAATCTCACCGGCGCGAAAATGGTCGGCATTGAACGGGCGCACTTGCTGGGCAGCTGGTTCGGGATGCTGGTGGCGGACGAGGACCGGAAACCGTTTGGTGATTTCCTGCCGCGGCTGTTTGCCGGCGCGCCGGACACCGAATGCGAACTGAGGCCGGCCGGCGCCGGCCGGATTATCCAGCGGGTTCACCTTAAAGCCATGGTTGCTCCGGACGGTGAACGCTGTCGCGTGGCGATGCTGGACATCACCGCGCGCTGGCTGGCGGAGGCGGCGCTGGCGGAAAGCAACGCGTTCATGGAATCGCTGTTCAAGACCATCCCCGTGGGCATCGGCATCGTGGATGAAACAGGCGATATTCTCTTTCAGAATGAGCGGCTGAAGCGGGCCGCGAATAAATCCCAGCCGGCTAAAAAGTGCTGGCAGATTTATTGCGACGACCAGCAGCAGTGCGCCGAATGTCCGCTGAAACCGCCGATCCAGATCGGCGAAACCAAAGCCATCGAAAAAACCGGGGTGCTCGGCGGCAAAACCTACGAGATCACCCACACCGGCATGGTTTATCAGGGAAAGCCGGCCGTGCTGGAAATTTTCCACGATGTGACCGAGCGCAAAATGCTGGAAGTGGAATTCCGCCAGTCGCAGAAAATGGAAGTCATCGGCCAGCTGGCATGGGGCGTGGCGCACGACTTGAATAATATTCTGGCCGCTCAATTCTTGGAGATAGAGTTGCTGCCTTTGGCCGAGCCGCTATCGCCCGGGGTGCAGGCGAGTTTGAAACAAATCCACGCCGATGCCGACCGCGCCGCCAATTTGGTCAGGCAATTATTACTTTTCAGCCGTCGCCAAATGATGCGACCGCATGATTTGGATTTAAGCATCAACACCATAAATTTTAGCAAGATGCTTCAGCGGCTCATCGGCGAGCATATCGAGTTGGAACTCCACACCCACCCGAGCCGCTTTGGGTTCACGCCGATTCCGGCATGATTGAACAGGTGCTGATGAACCTGGTCTTGAATGCCCGCGATGCCATGCCCAAGGGCGGCAAATTGATCATTGCCACCACGGCCACGACGGTGGCCGAGGGCGGGGCGGCGCTGCCGGGTGATGCCCATCCCGGCCGCTACGCCTGCTTGAGCGTGCGCGACACCGGCACCGGCATCGCGCCGGAAGTGTTGCCCAGGATTTTTGAGCCATTTTTCACCACCAAAGATGTGGGCAAAGGCAGCGGGTTGGGTTTGGCCTCAATCGTGGGCATTGTCAAACAGCACAAGGGCTGGATCGGCGTGGATAATCATCCCGGCGAAGGGGTGACCTTCCGGATATATTTTCCGGCCCTTGCCATGCCCGTGCAAAAACCGCCTCAAATTCTTGATCCAGCACAATTCATTGGCGGCACGGAAACATTCCTGTTTGTCGAAGATGATGTGACCGTGAGTAAGTTGACCTGCCTGCTGCTAAAACGGGCGGGCTACGAGGTTTTGTTGGCCGCCATGGCCGGGAAGCGCTCGAACTTTGGCCGAAACATCGGGACCAAGTGGCTTTGCTTTTGACTGACATCATCATGCCCAAAGGCATGAGCGGATTGGAATTGGCCAAGCAATTGTTGCGTGATCGGCCGGCGCTCAAGGTGAATTATGCCAGCGGCTATAGCACCGAGTTTGCCGGCGGCAAACAGAAATTGCGCGAAGGCGTGAACTTTCTTCAGAAGCCGTTTGTCGGTCAGCATCTGCTCAAAACCATCCGCGAAAATCTGGATGCACCCGCTAAATTATAAGCTGGAATCGTCTCAATTGAGACGGTGCAATTTATCGTGATTTGTTCAGTCCGCACTGCGGCAAGGTGGGGGAAATGATGTCCCGTCCGTCAACTCCATTCCTCCGCGCATTCTTGCGCTTCCAGAAATTGCCGATGGTTTTGGTCGCCTCATCCAGCCATTCGCGATCGGCGAGCAGTGCGATCAGTTCCACGGTGCTGAAAAACTTCACCGCGTTCGGTTATTCCTCAGTTATTGAAGGTCTTTAACTCAAGAATCCATCGGTAGCGGTAGGGTTACACCCCATAGATTTCACGAGTATATCCGGCGATACTTTTGATATGAAAAACTTGCCCAAATTACTGAAACGTCTGTCGGTCGTATTTATTCTCATCGCGATCGTGGCCGTCGCCGGTTTGGGCTGCCACACGGCCAACGGCTTTGGTCAGGACATGAAAGACGCGGGCCAGGGGATTCAGAACGGCACCAAATAATCATCAAACCGAAAGACTATCTATGCACCTTTTAGTGTTTTAGGCAAAACTCCCTATGTGAACGATGGGCTTGGGCCGCTGAATTGCCCACGCCAACCGGAGTCCATCGGTTCTACTTGCTTATAACCCACCTTTTAAACTTCTACGAGCCAGAAACCCCCGCCTTAAAATTTATGAAACGTGTATTTTACAGCATGATAATGGGGCAGCGAAACGCCTCTTTTCATCAAAAGCAGATCCGATTCTTCACCCGTTTATTTGGAACAGCGGCGGTGCTCTCGGTGGGTCCGTTGCTGTGGTTTATTAATCACAAGCCACATTGAGCATCCCAGCGGCATTATGGGGTGAAGCCGGTGGCTTCACTGGACCAAACAATGGGTTCCGAGGTTATTCACTTTTTGCCGCCCGGTTGACGGCAAATCAAAAACAACCAAAAACACAAAAAGAAACCGTTATGACTAAACTAGAAGTTAAAGGCGACTGGAACATCACCAAGGGCAAGCTAAAACAGAAATGGGCAAAGCTCACCGACAGCGATCTCGAATACGCCGAAGGCAAACAGGACGAACTGATTGGCCGCATTCAGAAGCGAACGGGTGAAGCCCGTGAAGCAGTTGAAAAGGCCGTAAAGGAATCCTGCTCCAGCTGTGGCTGCAAATAGATTGGCCGCCGGCGCGCTCTCAGCAATACAATCCAGCCGTTTGATGACCTCGGGCGGCTGGTGTCATCTTTGAACCTGGCTTTCTCTATCGCCCAGAAGGAGGATAATAGGGCTCATTCTGCATCACCCCATTCCGTCGCGCATTTTTCCGCTTCCAGAAATTGCCGATGGTTTTAGTCGCTTCGTCCAGCCATTCGCGATCGGCGATCAGCGCGATCAGTTCCATAGTGCTGAAAAACATCACCGGGTTCGGTGTTTACTCGGTTATTGAAGAAATCGTTGAAGGTTTTTTGACTAAAAACGAAGATCTATGGCGAACGCATTGGATAATATCGCTGCGGATAGTTTGTCGATTGCGGGTCGCTGAAATATCAAGGGGTCTTGACTATGCATACTCCTTGCCGCAGCGTGGAATATGAAGCGCAAAACCGTTGCCTCGGCTAGGAATGATGGGCAAGTCTGCCTGCCTCGTATGCGTTCGCCGAATGACCGCTTGACACCGCCACGCTAGGAATAGTGTTAGTATGCGAGCGGTAATGCGCCGACGTTTTTGTCAATAAAAATACTGGACAACAAGTCGTATATACTATAAAAATACTCAAAGATTTATTTTGGTAGGTTGGGAACCTCCCGCCGGAGCCGTTCTGTGACATAAACAATGTAAGCTGGCCGTGGGTGGGGCTTTTGTCTTTGCACTGCCTACACGCCGTGGTCGCCCTCACCGCTGGGCGTAGTCTAGTTTTGGCGTCCGCCTCCGCCCCGGGATGGCCGGACGAAAAGCCTAGCTTTACCAGCGACAAAATAAGTGGTAAAGAAATATTTAGATCCTCTATCAACCACTTACAAAAGTTGGCTGGGAAGGTGGAAATGTGCCAAAAAACGCCAACCACCGCCAAAACCCCTGCTTGGCCCGGTTTCCGAGATTTTAAAAACCTGTCATTGGATGTCATCGGAAGTCATCTTTGATGGGTTTTCGATTTTCGTTCCCTGATTACGGGGGGGCACCCGACTCGGCTTCCGTCCGGCCCGTGGGTGGGGCGAGCGTCCCCGCGAGCAGTTTTTATGGTGGTAGGGACCGCGCGCGGCGCGGTCCTCGGCGCCGAGCGCAGCGTCCGGCGGCGGAACGAATGTCGCAAAGGGTTCCCACCCCAACCCGGTCGGGTGCCTGGGTGCCCTGGGTGGTAAATAGCTCTTCCTTTGAATCGGAACTGGAATAACCCCTAAGCACCAAAGCCGCCAAAAAACGTTTTTTTGGTGCGGTTTAGTGCGGTTTAGTGCCTTCGGTGGTTTCACCTTCCGCCCTTTCTTTTTCCCGGTGCACGTTTCCCGCTTTGCCTTTGGCGCGTCTGCGGTTAAATTTTTGGCGCAATGGAATACGAAGCTGTCATCGGTCTGGAAACCCACGTCCAGCTCAAGACCAAGTCCAAGATGTGGTGCGGGTGCGCGAACCAATACGGTTCCGCGCCGAACACTAACGTCTGCCCCGTCTGCCTCGGCCTGCCAGGC
>CAIMLG010000292.1 GCA_903842235.1 uncultured Verrucomicrobia subdivision 3 bacterium | reverse complement strand
GTGCAACGGCGGCGCCGCCAGCCGGGCCCGTTGACGCCGGCGGGCGCGCGCGGCCGGCCAGCCGAGCCACGCCAGCAGCAGCGGCGCGCCGGCCGCCAGCCCGCGCCAGCGCGGTTCTGCAAAATGAAAATGGGCGAAGTTCATCATGGCACGCGGCGATATTTGGTGCTCCGCAAAACCAGTTCCAGCGCCAGCAGCGCCAGCGCGGCGCCCAGCGGCCAGGGATAGAGCGGCTGATAGGTGGCGAACCGCCGGAGTTTGACTTCAGATTTTTCCAAATGATCAATCTGGCTGTAAATGCTCTGCAATTCGCGCTGGCTGGTGGCCCGGTAAAAGTGCCCCCCGGACAGGGCCGCCATCTGGCCCAGCACCG
Organism: uncultured Verrucomicrobia subdivision 3 bacterium; assembly: GCA_903842235.1. Classification (GTDB taxonomy): domain Bacteria; phylum Verrucomicrobiota; class Verrucomicrobiia; order Limisphaerales; family UBA11358; genus UBA11358. The sequence goes on along the minus strand of CAIMLG010000292.1, from coordinate 35,017 downwards.
CGTAGTTCGCCGGCTGCAGCAGGATGGTGGGAATGATATTTCCGTTGGGGTCGAGCTTGAGCTTTCCCGTGGCGGGCTCGAACGCGGGCAAATTGCACGGCTGCTCCACGCCGATGCCGATGGTGTAAATTCTGGCTCCCAGCGCCGCCGCCAGCTGCGCGGCGGGCAGGGGATCAATTTTGCCGGCGTTGTTATCGCCATCCGTCAGCAGAATGATCACGCGGCTTTTGCTGTTGGGCACGGCTTTTAAGCGCTTGGCCCCCACCGCCACCGCATCGCCTATGGCGGTGCCGAGGTCGCCGATCAGCCCGACGTGCAGGCGCTCCAGGTTGTCGATCAGCCAGTCGTGATTCAGGGTCAGCGGGCTGGCCAGATACGGCACGCCGGAAAAGGCGATCAGGCCGATGCGGTCATTCGGCCGTTCCTGAATGAAACTTTTCAAAACCCCGGAGGCAATCGCATAGCGCGATAATTTTTCCGACGGCCGGCCCATGTCCACCGCCATCATCGACCACGACAAATCCAGCACGAGCATGATGTCGATGCCCGGGGTCTCGGTCTCGACGTGATAATTCGCCAGGCGCGGCGCGGCCAATGCCCCGATGCCCAGCGCCACGACGAGCAGCCGGAGAAAAAGCAGCAAGCGTCCGATGGCCGCCCGGGCTTTGGCGCCGGCCGCCCGGGCAATTTCCGCGCTGGAAAAGGTCAGGGCCGAAAGCCGCCCATGTTTTCCCAGCAGCAGGGCATAAACCGGCAGCAGGCCCAGCAGCGCCAGCACCCACGGGAATTGGAATTCAAATTCGCCAGTCATTGGGCAGCGGAGGGTTGCGGTTGTCCGGCCGCGCGGCGTTGCTCCGCCATTTCGATCAGCCGCCACGCGCGATGGGCGCCGCCCAGCGGAAACGCAGCTGTGCCGGTCGAAAATTTTTGTTCGTCGCATTCGCGCAAAAAATCAGCGATTGCCTTGGCCAGTTCCGCGCCCAACTGCTCATTATGCCCAATCGCAGCCGACAGGTCGGCCGTGGTCCATTCGCCGGGAGGCAATTGGCACGCCGCGCAGACATACTCGCGCACGATTCTGGAAATCGCGCCGACAATTGCGGCGTCTTCGGTCTGCCCCTGTATTTTTGCCAGCGCCGCCCGCGCCCGGTCAGCCGGGGGCGGAACCGGTTGTGAACGGGGTCGAAATAACGCCCAGCAAACCCATGCACCCAACGCGAGAAAGAGCGGCACCCCGATGCAAATGCCGGTGCCGTGCCGCTCCCAAAAGGTCGCCGGAATTTCGCCGTAAGCCGGTGCGAGCGCGAACGGGTCGTTCGTGGCTGTCTGGGCGCAAAGCGGCAGTGCCGACAACAGCAGAAACATTGAACATTGAACCTTCAACGTCCAACACCGAACGCGACGCTCACCGCCCAATTTCCTTGGGCGTTGCAGGTTCAATGTTGAAGGCTGATGGTTCATTTCCAATTTAACCACGACGTCGCCCGCGGCGGAGTTCAAAGAAGCGTTGCAGCGCCGGCGCAAACGGCTCGGTGGTCTGAAGGCGCAGCGTATCCACGCCGGTGCGAGTGAACGCGCGATCCAGTTCCGCCAGTCGCTCGGCGTTGACGGCGGCAAACCGTTCGCGCACCGCCCCGCGCCCCGAATCCAGCTCCAGCAACTCGCCGGTCTCGGCATCTTCGATGGTAACGAGGCCGGCATCCGGCAATTCGCTCTCGCGCGGATCGTGCAGGTGCAGGCAGACCACGTCGTGCCGCGTGTTGGTGAGGCCGAGTTCGGCGATGACGTCGCGGTCGCCAAATCCTCCTCCTTCTCGTCCTTCGTCCTCGATTTTTCTGGAACGGTTCGAGGACGAGGACGAGAAGGCAGGACGAGGAGAATCCCCGCCGCCCGAGTGTAAAAAATCCGTAAGCAAAAACACCAGCGCCCGGCGGTTCAGGACGTGGTTCAAGAAACCGAGCGCCTGGGAAATGTCCGTGCTGCGCTTCTTGGGCTGAAACATCAACAGCTCCCGCACCAGCCGTAAAATGTGTCGCCGGCCTTTGCGCGGCGGAACGAACAATTCCACTTCGTCGGTGAAGAGCAGCAGCGCGACCTTGTCTCCGTTTTTGGCGGCGGACATCGCGAGCGTGGCGGCAATCTCGGCCGCGAACTCGCGCTTGGTGCGGTTGGCCGAGCCGAAGCTGGACGAAGCGGACACGTCCACGGCGAGGACGGCGGTGAGTTCGCGCTCCTCGCGGAAGCGCTTCACGAACGGCCGACCGAGGCGATGCGTGACATTCCAGTCAATGGCGCGCACGTCATCGCCGGGCATGTATTCGCGCAAATCCTCGAAGTCCATGCCGCGCCCCTTGAAGCCGCTCAAATAGGCGCCGCCCATCGTGTCGTTCACGAGGCGGTTCGTGCGGACTTCCACGCGGCGGACGGATTCGAGCAGTTCGGTGACAGTCATAGCCGCACTCGGCCATCAGGATTCCGGAGGCGGGTTGGCGGCCAGATAAGTTTCCAAATGGACCATCAACGGCGGTAAATCGTGCTGGATGGTGTCCCAAACCACATTCAAATCCACATCGTCATAGTCGTGGATTAGATTGTTTCGCATCGCCGTGAGCAGCCGCCACGGAATCTCTGGAAACAAATTGCGGCCTTCAGGAGACAGGCGGCGGGCGGCTTCGCCAATGATCTCGAACTTGCGGTTCACCGCCTCGTATTTTTCCTCGTTCGCCTGGAACGACTCCAAAGAAACTCCGCCGGTGAAACGCTGGATGGCTTTGGCCGCTTCCAGCATGTCCGCCAAGTGAGCGTTATCCTTCCGCATAAATTGGGGTCGCGGTGGTGAGGATGGAATGTTTGCGATAGCGGTTGCGGCTGTTTTCGATGGCGCGGCGGCTCACCAAGTCCACCGAACGGCCAAACAGTTCCGCCAGCTTCTCCTGCATGTCCGCCCAGTCGAGCAAGGTTGGATGCGCGTCGGCTCGCAGCGTGGCGAGCAAGTCCACATCGCTTTCATCACGAAAATCATCCCGCAAAGCCGAGCCGAACAATTCCAGCCGGGCAATGCCGCGCTCGCGGCAAAACCGGCCCAATCGTTCAGGATTGAAATTCAGCTTCACGCCTTTCTATTACCATTTTGCGCCAATGGAGTCAAAGCCCGCTGCGGCCCACCGCCCATCGTATCGTTCGCGAGCCGGTTCGTGCGGGCTTCCACGCGGCGGACAGATTCGAGGAGTTCGGTGACGGTCATGGGAAAAACAAAATCATTTCCTCAACACACTCATGGCGAGGTCATATCTCATGCCGACGGTTGGTTTCAATGGCTTGTGGATGCCGCCGTCATCTTCGCGGTCTTTGCCAATGGAATAGACCATATAGCCACGTTGGGGAATTGTTTTAAAGCGCAGTGGTTTCCCATCAAAGGAATCAGCCGGCACAGACGGGAGATACTGCGGCACCAAATCGGCAAGGGAATTTGGCAGCGAATTATTATGCGCCAGCCGGTAGCGTTCAGCGGCAAGGACGACCTGCGCGACGCGCAATTCAGCCACGCCGATCGCTGATTTCTCCGGAACCGTCGCGAGCGGCTGCAAGAGACTTGGGGAAATGAGAAATCCTTTTTCATCTGCGCTGTTTATCTGGATGCTCCATCTCCATGCCTTGTCGATCCGGTCTGGGAACGGAACGTCTATCATCCCGATGACGTCCCCCATTTGTTTCAAATATTATTCCGTATCCAGCTTGTTGGTTCCTCCCTTTACATAGTCGGCCACCTTTTTTTCAAACTCAGGACCGAGAGGATTTTCGCCGCCGACGGTTTTAAAAAAGTTGAGCGGCGATTGAAATGCCGTCAAGCCCATGCAACGTTCGCCGGCCAGCGCCCGTTTGTAGGCCGTTGCGTCATTGGTCTCCGCAATCTGGAACGCCGCTTGCAACTGGCTCAATTGCTCATCCGTAAATGCCTTGTGCCACAAAGATTGTTCCAATCCGGTGAAGGTGAGTTCGATCGCCCGTGACCGGACAAGTTGTGAAATGATCGTCGGCTCACGTTCCAACGACCGGACAAGGCCTAGTCCCGCCTGAATTGATTGCATAGCTAAATCCATCCGGCCCTTCGTCGCATTGAGGATGGCTTCCTGCTGAAGTAATTCCGCGCTTAATTTAACCTTGGCCAGATGTGGCAGCTTGGCTTGAAAACCCAGGTTAAAATCAACCGGATACCGACATTGCGGGAAGGTCGTGGCGCGATGCAGCAGGTCGAGTATTTTCTGGCTTTGTCCCACTGGCGGCGGAGCGTCCGATGAACTTTCCGGCAACATGGTGAATGCCTCCGCATACAATTGAGCGGCATTTTGACTGGCAGGCACTTCAGGATACCAGGCATTCAACTCGGCGAGGGTCGTGGGTTCACCGGTTGCCTGAATGGCAGCCACGGCCAATAAGCCGACGGCTAGCACCCATGGCAATGCGACTGAAGTGGGGTTCTTTTTCATCACGTCATCGGCGCGGCGTTGAACACTTTCTTGATGATCGCCCCCGTCATCACCGGCCGCGCACCAGCACGCGGAGGCGCATGGTGCGGTAGCTGTCGGCATTCTTCGCAAACGTCCAGTCGGGGCTGCCCGTGGGTTGATTGCCGATGCCGATGTCCGCGCGGCTGCCTTCGCGCCAGTGGTTGATGGCGAACAGCGTCTGGCGCGCCTCGTGATTGTGCACCTGCATGCTGCCGTAGCCGTCCGCCGGATCAAAAATTTGATCGCCGAAATCAAGCGTCTCGCTGGACGCATTCGGCACCTGGGCGGAATTGCCCCCGCCGTAGTTATTTGGCCAAAATTCAATATTGCCGCCGGTCAGGCCGGTGCCGGTGACGATGTCTTTGACGTTGGAATAGACATTCAGGTTGGTGACGTTCTGCTGAAAAAAGGCGCCGGAGCCAAAGACGGGCACGCCGATTCTGGCCGCATCGGCCGTGAACGCATCCATGGAAACATAGATGGCTTGGGTGTTCTGGTGGGTGTCCTCGAGTTCGAGCAGATAGGCGATGCGGTCGAAGGGCTTTTGAATTTTCCAGTGGTCGTCCACGTTGTATTTAAACGCGGCGCCAAGCCGGGTCAGGTCCAGATCATATACCAATTGATAATCTTTCATTTCGGGAACGTTCAGGCCGCTCCAAACGGACTTGGGGCGTTCGCCGGCGCGGAAGGCCCCGGTGGGAAGGCCGGCGGCATTCATCAGATTGGGTTCGGCCAGGCCGCTCCAGGCAAACCGCATGGCCACCGGATGTTTCACGGCGGGCGCGGTGAGCACCACGCTGTCGCCCTCGATGCGGGCCTCGGCTTTGACAAATCCACCTTCGTGGGCGTCCAGGATTTCAAACCAATTCAGCGGCTTTCCATCCCGGCTCGCCAAGCCGCCGCCCGCGTGATCAAAGGTCACGCGGAGGCGGTCGTCAGCCACGGTCATGCTCTTGAAGGTGGGGCCGGAATAAACCAGGTCCTTCTGCCCATAAGTCTTGCCCAGCGCCAGCAGCGCGAGGCGATGGCCCACGGTTTGTTTATCGGTGGGGTGAATATTGCCGAGATTGCCGACGTCATTGATGACCGCCATGCCGGCGTTGGGAATGGTGTCGGCCGCGATGGCTTGGGCTTCCCAGAGTTCCGCCTCGCGTTCTTGCTTACCCTCATATTTGTAGGGCGCAATCTGCACGAAAAAGAAGGGGAAATCGCCCTGGCCCCAGAGCGTGCGCCAGCCGTTCACGAGGGCTTTCATGTGCTCGGCATACAAGCGGCCTTCGCCCACATTGGATTCGCCCTGATACCAGATCGCACCGTGGAAGGCGAACGGCGCCAGCGGATGGATCATGCCATTATACAGCGTCGTGGCCTGCTGCAACTCGTGCGGCGGGCGCAATTCATCGGGATAGACCGGCACGGGCGGCACCGCGCTCTCCGCCGTCAGCGCCTGGCGTGCGGCTTTTTCCCACTGCGCATACTGGTCGAGCGTCTGGCTCAGGCGCGCCTGGTGCAACGGGCTTGTCGGAATGCCCTGCTGCACGTTTTCAGATTCCTGCTGCAAAGCCGGCACCGCCGCGAAGCCTGCGGGCGGCGTCCAAGGCTCAATGCGCGTGCCGCCCCAATCCGCCTCGATCAATCCGACGGCCACGCCCAGTTTGTCATTCAGCTCGCGGCCAAAAAAGTAGGCGGCGGCGGAAAAACCACCCGCGCTGAGCGTTTCCGGGGAAGAAACTTTCCAGGTGCCGCTCAGGTCGCGCTGCGGTTCGGGCGTCCAACGTCGTTCCACCACCAGCAGGCGGAGGCTGGGGTGATTGGCCTGGGCCACTTCCGCTTTGCCATTGTTGGCGCTGGCAATGTCCAGTTGCATGTTCGACTGCCCGGAGCACAGCCAGACTTCGCCGATCATCACGTCGTCCAACGTGACCGTGCTGGAACCGCTCGCGACGAGCGTGTAAGGCCCGGCCGCTTTCATGGCGGGCAAGACGACTTTCCATTCGCCCTTGGCATTGGCATTGGCTGTCTGCGTGACCTGATCCAATTTCACCGTGACCGTTTCGCCGGGCGTCGCCCAGCCCCAAATGGTCAGCGGCTTTTCCTGCTGCAAAACCATGTGGTTGCCGAAGACGTGCGGCAGGCGCACGTCGGCGTGGGAAATCACCGGGGTCAACAGGCCGCCCAGCAGCAGGAGTAGTTTGCACAATTTCAGCGCTTCGCGGTGACGGAAGAAATGAACGGACGGTTTGCTCATGGTCAGTGATTGGATAGTAGCGATGATTAAATACGGATGCCACGCTGCAATTTGTCGTGGTGCGGGTGCGCCAACCCGCGGTGGATGGATGCGGACAGTTTGGTGGCGGTCATGGTAAATCAAAAGTATTATCAATAAAATGATCCCTTCACGAGCGGGTTATGATTCGGTGAAATGATGATTTTATAATAAGTGTGAAAATGGCCGGTGCCCGCGTAGTCCATGCCGGCATTTACAGTGAATTCCGTTTCCTCTTTGGCAAGCACGTTCGCAGATGGCCAACGGACATCATGATTATAGTCCTGAACGTAAACTGGCAAAAATCGTCCCGTTTCGACTTCCTCCAAAATTATCAACACGTCGGTATAATACAAATCTGTCAGAGCAAGTTGCACTTCAATGATTCGCAATCCATCTATCTCTCCCAGCACATTAATCTGTGCCGAGGTTATTTTTGCCGCCGGAACGCGCAAATCATAATTCCAATCCGGAATGCCATTCGTGTAGAAAGCCATGGATTGCGGCGCGCGTGAAATAAAAAGATGCTCTGGCCCCTTCTCGCAATCATAGAATACAGGCCAGCTACGACATGGATTTATGGTTGAACAACCCAATAATCCGCCGCCAAAAACAAGCGTGAGGCAGAAAATAATTTTTATTCTTTTCACGGCACCGGCACGGCGTTGAAAACTTTCTTGATGATCGCGTCGGTGGTCACGGCTTGCGCCTCGGCTTCGTAGGTGAGGATGATGCGGTGGCGCAACACGTCGGGGCCGATGCTTTTCACGTCCTCGGGAATCACGTAGTCGCGGCCTTGCAGCAGCGCCCACGCCTTGGCGGCGAGCGTCAGGAAAATCGTCGCGCGCGGCGACGCCCCGAACTGGATGAAATGTTTCACGTCCAGCTTGAAATCCTGCGGCTTGCGCGTGGCGAAAACAATTTTCACGATGTAATCGCGGATCTTGTCGTCCACGTGGATTTGGTCCACCAGCTTGCGCGTCGCGAGGATTTCATCAAGGGAGACGACGGGCTTTACCGGTTGCTCCGGACTGGTGAAGGCCATGCGGTCGAGAATTTTTCTTTCTTCCACCTCGTTCGGATAATCGAGAATCACCTTGAACATGAAGCGGTCCACCTGCGCTTCGGGCAATGGATACGTGCCTTCCTGGTCAATCGGATTTTCCGTGGCCAGCACGAGAAACGGCGACGGCAGCTTCATCGTTTCACCGCCGAGCGTGACTTGGCGCTCTTGCATCGCTTCGAGCAGCGCGCTTTGCACCTTGGCGGGCGCGCGGTTGATTTCATCGGCGAGGACGAAGTTGGCGAAGATTGGTCCGCGCGTGACGTGGTATTTGCCGTCCTGCGGATTGTAGATCAGCGTGCCGAGAATGTCCGCCGGCAGCAGGTCGGGCGTGAACTGGATGCGGTTGAATTTGGCCTGCACGGCGGTCGCCAGCGTGCGGACGGACAGCGTCTTGGCCAGGCCGGGCACGCCTTCGAGCAAAACGTGGCCGTTGGCGAGCAGGCCGACGAGCAGGCGCTCAACGAGTTGTTCCTGCCCGACGATGACGTGGGCGATTTCCGCGCGCAGTTTGGTGATCCAAGCGTTCGTTTCCGCGACTTGATCTTTCAACGAGGTGGTCATGGGGTTTGAATTTAGAGTGCGCTGCGCGGCGACTCAAGCGCGCGCTTGGGAAATACCGCCGGACCCCGCCAAAAAGGCTCGCGCCCCGACCGGCACTTGCCTAGGCTCGGCGGCGTGAATTCGCCATCAGCGCCTGAATCCAACGTGGCTGGCCCGCCGGACGCAGCCTACAAACTGCCGGTGGAAGGGTTCACCGGCCCGCCGGAGGAAATCCAGCGCCAGTGGTTTGAGCAGGTGTATCGCGGGCGCGGGGATTCGATGAAGCAGCTGACCTGGCGGGCGGTGCTGATGGGTTCGGTGCTGGGCGGCGTGCTCTCGACGACGAATCTTTACATCGGCCTGAAATCCGGCTGGGGCATCGGCGTGGCCATCACCGCCTGCATCCTTTCCTACGCGATTTGGACGACGTTCGTGAAAATCGGCCTAGCTCGCACGCCGATGACCATTCTCGAAAACAACTGCATGCAATCCACCGCCAGTTCGGCGGGGTATTCCACCGGCGGCACGCTCGTGTCGGCCTTCGCGGCGTTCATCCTCCTGAATGGCCATCCGCTGCCGATTCCGCTCACGCTGGCATGGGTATTTTTCCTGGCCATCCTCGGCGTGACGATGGCGGTGCCGATGAAGAAACAGATGATTAACATTGAGCAACTGCGCTTTCCCAGCGGCGTGGCGGCGGCGGAAACCCTGCGGGCGCTGCATTCGCATGGTGAAAAAGGGCTGCGCGCTGCCAAGGCGCTGGGGATATCGGGGGTGGTCGCGGCGCTGGACAATTTCTGGCATGACGGCTTTGCCATGTTCAGCCGGCTGGCGCCGTATTCGAGCGAGGCGCTGGTCACGAAGTTTAATCAAGCCGTGCTCGGGCCGGCTTGGGTGGGCCGCACGGTGATGTTTAGCTGGGAGCCGATCTTCATCGCCGCCGGGGCCATTACCGGGCTGCGCGTCTGTATCAGCATGTTGGTGGGCGGCACGCTGTGCTGGGCGGTATTTGTGCCCGTCCTGCAGCACGCGGGCATCATCACCGGCTCCGGCTTTAAGGACGTGGTGCAATGGACCTTATGGTTCGGGGCGTCCTGCATGGTCACCTCTGGCATCTTCGGGTTCTTTTTGCAATGGCGCATCGTCCTGTCGGCGTTCAGCGGCCTGGGAAAAATGTTTTCCCGCCGTGCCCCGTTGACGGAAATGGAAGCGATCGAAACGCCGATGTCGTGGTTCGCCGCTGGCCAGTTGATCTCGCTCATTGCGCTGGCGTGGCTGGCGCACGAATCATTTCAGATGCCGTATTGGCAGAGTGCGCTGGCCGTGGTGCTGTCCTTTGCGCTGGCGCTGGTGGCCTGCCGCGTGACCGGCGAAACCGACACCACGCCGATCGGCGCAATGGGCAAAGTGACCCAGCTCACGTTTGGCGCGCTCAATCCCGGCAACGTGAATGTGAACCTCATGAGCGCCAACATCACCGCTGGCGCGGCCGGTTCGGCGGCGGATTTACTGACCGATTTGAAGAGCGGCTATCTGTTGGGCGCGCATCCGCGCAAGCAGTTCATTGCGCAGTTTGCCGGCATTTTCATCGGCACCGTCGTCAGCGTGTTTGCCTTTACGCTGATTGTAAACAAGGCGGATGTTATTGGCAGCGATCAGTTTCCGGCCCCCGCCGCGCAGACGTGGGCGGCGGTGGCCAAGGCGTTGAGCCTGGGGCTGGAAGCCCTCGCGCCGGTGAAAGTCTGGTCCATCGCGATCGGCGGCGCGGTGGGCATTATTTTATCCCTGCTGCCGGTGCTCTTCCCCAAGCAGCAAAAATACTTGCCCTCGGCGTCCGCCTTTGGCCTGGCGTGGGTGTTCCACTGGTATTATGGCCTGCTGTTCATGCTGGGGGCGTTGCTGGCCCATGGGTTCCAGAAGAAATCCCCGGCTCAGGCGGAGGAATACACCTATCCCATCGCCTCCGGCATCATGGCGGGCGGGGCGCTGATGGGGGTGGCGCTGATTTTCTGGCAGAATGGCCCGGAGATGTTCCAAAAACTGCTGGGACACTGAAGCTTGTGGTGGTTTCAGTGAATCCCGACCTCGTTTGACCAGCCGCCGGTGGATGCGGAACCAGATCGTGTATTGATCCGATACGCTGATGCGCAGTGCCTTGCCAAATCCAACACGTTGACACCGCCTGTTCGTTTCACCGCCTTAGGGTTGGCAGGATGGAGTGCTAACCAGATTAATATAAAGTAATACACCCTAAATGAGCTTTTATCGGGTAACCCGCTACCCTTTAAATGGGCAAATAAGGGCTTGACTATCATCGGCTAAATTGGTCTTCTTTAAATAAGTATCTAATTTAGATTGGATCTAATCAAAAGGTGGAACTCTAGTGAATATGAAACAAGCTGGATTATTTGCAGTCATTTTGCATAGCGGTTCTGGCTTAAATGCCTTGGAACAAGTCGCTTTTGCCGGTGGACAATTCGCCGGCCAGCCCCCGAAAATTTCCTCAAGCTGCTGAAGGACAAGGATATTAAATAACCATGAAAACACCGAATCTGAAACTTGGGTCGGCCCGTGCTGCAACCGCCAACGCCGCTTTTACGCATGAAGACAAACTGGTTCTGCCCATCCTCGCGCTGCTGGTCACGCTGCTGGGTGCGGCGACGGCAAGTGCGGCGACCTATACTAGCACGGGAGCCGGTGGTGATTGGGGAACAACCACCACATGGAGTCCAAACGGCACGCCCACTTCGGCGGATACTGTGATCATCGCTTCAGGTTCACCTGTCACAACGAGTAGCGGCACACTGGCGTGTGGAGTTCTTACCGTCAATAGCGGCGCTACGCTTACAATGTATCGGCCGTTTACGGTAAGTGGTGCCACCACCATATCCGGAACGATAAACTTTGGTTCAACCAGCGTAACCGTGCGCGCCATGGCATTTAACGGGGATGTAACGCTCAATAGCGGCGCGGTTTGGAATGAAACCACCACCGGCGCGGCAGCAACTTTCTCCTTTGGCGGTAACTTTGCGAACAACGCCACGACGTTCACCGCCCAAAACACCACGCATAATTTTACCGGAACGAGCAAAACGCTCAGCGGAACCACGACGCTGCCGCAAGCCACTTTCAGCGGGACATATCAGAATAACGGCACACTGACGGTTACCGCCACGTTCACGGTCAGCGGCACATCTTTTACTCAAGGCGCGAATTCGACCTTGAATATCGGCGGGACTTCCAGCATCACGACGCTAACGGCCACCGCCAGCGGCAACACAGTCAACTATACCGGAGCCGCCCAAGCGGCAGAAGTGACAACCTACGCCAATCTGACACTTTCAGGTTCAGGCGCAAAAACCTTCACCACGACCCCGACGGTGAACGGCGTTCTCTCTCTGGAAGGAACCGCCACCATCACCGTCACCACCGGGGTGGTTACCTACGGTGCCAATGCAACGCTGCAATACAACACCGCAACTGCAAGGACTGCGTCAGCGGAAGAATGGATCAGTCCGTTTACGGCCACCGGCGGCATCATCATCACCAACACCGGGGTGATTACCATGAACTCCGCTGAAGTTTTTGGCACTTCGGTTCCGTTGACCATTGCCAGCGGCGCAACCTTAGCCACGGCAAACTTTGGATTGTTCTTTGGCGGTGATTTCATCAACAACGGCGGCACCTTCACTGCCGGCAGTTCACCGATTGTCATCACTAACTCCGCCGCCACGCAGAGCATTGATGGTTTCACCACCACCGGTTTGGTTTCCATGACCAAAACGGCCGGCACCGCCACCTTTACCGCCAACGTGAGCGGCGGCGGACTGGCCATCAACGGCACCGGCGGCACGCTCAAACTTGGAAACGGATTGACCCACACCTTTGCCGGCACTTGGACGCGCACCGCCGGCACACTCGATGGCGGTTCCAGTACCTTGAATCTAAGCTTGGCGGGCACGGTGACCAGTGGCACCGGCGGAACATTTACGGCGGGCACCGGAACTGTGAATTACAACAACGCTACGGCACAAACCATCGCCGCCGTGACCTACAACAACCTCACCTTTTCCGGCGGTGGCGCGAAAACGATGACCGGAGCCACCATCGGCGGGACGCTGGATTTCGAGGGCACGGCCACCACAACCTTCACCGGCACAGCCACCGCCAACAGCCTGACTTTCCTGGGCGTGACGCAATCGGCGGGTACTTGGGGTTCCACAACCTCCACTGCAAGTATTCAGGATAATACCCACTTTGCCTCAACTGGCGTGCTGACGGTCGCGACCGGGGTTGGGCCGGTGGCCAAGTTTGCCATCTCGGCGCTTTCGTCGCCGCAGACGGCGGGCACGCCCTTTACCATCCCCACGATTACAGCCCAAGATGCCGGCGGCCCACGGTCACAAGCTTTAGTTCGACTGTGACGTTTGGCGGCACGGCGGGAGTGACGGGCACGTCCGCCGCATTCACCTCGGGCGTCTTGAGCGGCGCGAGCGTGACTCCAGCGGTGGCCGGCACCAGCTTGACCCTGACCGCGACCAGCGGAGCCGCCACGGGTTCAGCCACAATTGCTGCGGTCAATCCGGGTGCAATGAGCCAGTTGGTGATGAATCCCACGACGATCGCCACGGCGACGGCGGGCACGCCGGTCACTCTGACGAGCATCACGGCGAAGGATGCCAATGGTAATACTTGCAGCAGCGGTCCCAATGCGTTCACCGGCACGGTGACCTTTGCCGGCACGGCGGGGGCAACCGGGACTTCAGCGGCCTTTACCGCCGGCGTGTTGACGACTTTCCCCGCCTTGACGCCGACGGCGGCGGGCAGTGGCAAGACCATTACGGCGACCACCGGCGCATTGGTGGGCACCACCACCATCACCACGGTCAACGCCGGCGCGGCATCAAAGTTGGCCTTCACGACGGTGCCGGGCACCGGGATTGCGGGGACGGCCTTTAGTGTGACGGTGCAGTCGCAGGACGCCTATGGCAATCCGGCAAATGTGATAACGGCTACCGCTACCATAACCTTGAGCAAAGCGACCGGTGGTGGAACCCTCAGCGGCATCGTTGCGGGGACCATTGCGGTCGGTGCTAACAGCGTGACAATCGCTACCCCGGTTTATTCGGCGGCGGACACGATGACTTTGACGGCTACAAAATCTGGGAGTGGGCCGGCTTTGACGGCGGCCACCAGCGGGAACATCGGGTTCTCGCCGGGGGCGGTGAGCCAGTTGATTATGAATCCCACGACGATCGCTTCGGCGACGGCGGGATCGGATATCAGCGGCAGTTTTGTCAGCATCACGGCGAAGGATGCCAATGGTAATACTTGCAGCAACGGTCCCAATACGTTCACCGGCACGGTGACCTTTGCCGGCACGGCGGGGGCAACTGGGACTTCAGCGGCCTTTACCGCCGGCGTGTTGACGACCTTTCCGACGCTGACGCCGACGGTTGCTACAGCAGGTAGCAAAACAATTACGGCCACTACGGGCGCGATTGTTGGCACCACCACCATCACCGCGGTCAATCCGGGGCCACTGGACCATTTTACAGTGACGACGCCCACAACACAAACGGCAGGGACGGCATTTAACATTACAACCATCACGGCGCTGGATGTATACGGCAACCCGCTGAACACCGGTCCCAATGCGTTCACGGGCACGGTGGACATGACGGAAACCGGCGGCGGAGCGGGTGGCACCGTCAGCCCGGCAACTTCGAGCGCGTTCGTGGCGGGTGTGCGCTCCACTCAAAGTGCGACGCTGACCAAGTCCGGGACGCTGGTCACCATCACGGTCACCGACCACGCTGGGAGCGGCAAAACCGGAACCAGCGGCACATTCACCGTCAACGCCGGTGTGGCGACCAAGCTGGCCTACACGACAGTGCCCAGCATGGGGATAGCGGGGACAGCCTTCAGCGTGACCGTCCAGTCACAGGACGCCAATGGCAATCCGGCAAACGTGACCTCTGCCACCACGATTACCTTGAGCAAAGCAACTGGGGCCGGAACCTTGAGCGGAACGCTGGCGGGAAGCATTGCAAGCGGTGCCAACACTGTCACCATTGCAACTCCGGTTTATTCGGCCGCCGACACCATGACTTTGACGGCTGCCCGAACAGCGGGCATGTCGGGATTAGCGTCCGTCACGAGCGGCAACATTGTGTTCTCGCCGGGTGCCATTGCCAGCTACACCGTGACCGCCACAACGCCGCAGACGCGCGGAACGGCTTTTAATGTCACGGTCACGGCCAAGGACGCGAACGGCAACACCGTCAACACGGACAATTCCACAGTGGTGACCAATACCAGCAGCACCGGCAATGTGCTGTTCGATGCCAATGGCGACAGTTCCTTCAACAACAACGTCAAAACGCTCACCGCCGGCACGTTCACCATCAGCGTGAAGGACAATTATTTTGAGACCGTCACGTTCTCTGCCAAAGATCAAACAGGGAAGACCGGCACCAGTTCCTCGATAACTATTAACGGGCTACCTGGCGACTACCGCTCGCGAGTCACCGGCACTTGGGCCACGGCGAGCACTTGGCAAACCACTTCCGACGGCTCGACTTGGGTCACAGCGGGTTCCGCTCCCACGTCGGCAACCACGGGGCAGATCAGCGTCTTGAATACCCACACGGTGACAGTGACAGCGTCCGTAACGGCGCAGAACCTGAACATTGCGTCCGGCGGCGGCGTCGCAATCAACACCAGTCAGACTTTGACCGTTAATAATGGCGTTGCTAACGGTGTCATCAACAACGGGACATCGGGGGGCGCCTTAGCCGTCACGGGTGGCACGCTGGACTTGAATGGGACCAACACTTACACCGGCGGCACGGTCATCAACAGTGGCGGCACCGTGTCTATCAGTTCGGACGGCAACCTGGGCAACACCAGCGGCGGGATCACCTTCAACGGCGGCACCTTGCAAACCACCGGCAGCAGTGCCATCACCACCGCCCGCGCGGTGACGCTTGGCACTGGGGGCGGGACGGTGAGTCTGGGCGTCCCGCTCTATTTTACGGGAGCCATCAGCGGCGGCACCGGGCTGACCTCGGGTGGGAATGATCTCATCCTGAACCGGGCCTCCGGCAACAATGCCATCGGCGCGATTACCGTGAACAGTGGCCGACTTTTTGTCTTCACGCAGAACTCGATCAACGGTTCTTCCGTTGCTGTCCAAAGCGGTGCCACACTAGATTTTAATCTTGCAGGCAGTGCCACCTATGCCAATACAACGACGTTTGCCTCCGGTGCCTGCCTGGCCAACCGGGTGGGCACATTGACCGTGAGCACCGCAAATTTGACCTTTCCCTCGTCAGGAACGATCATATTCAATTCCGACGACCAGAACACAACGGCCATCACCGTCAATGGAGCCTATCCGACATTGACGGGAAATCTGACCATTCAAGTCGGCCCCACAGGAAATACGACGGTTGGGAACGTGACGCTGAGCGGTGCCATCAGTCAAAGTGGTGGGAGTTATGACCTCACCAAGACCTCCACCGGCACGCTTGTCCTCGGCTCGGCCAACAGTTACACCGGCGGCACCACGGTGAGCACCGGTTCGCTTACCGCCAATGCAACTGGCAGTTTGGGCAGCGGCGCTTTGAGCATCGCCAGCGGCGCAATGGTCACGCTCACCAGCGGCACGACGGAGACGGTCGCCGCCCTCTATCTTAACGGCGTGCCTCAGACAACCGGCACTTGGGGTGGAACCGCCTCTGCCGCCAGCAACAAAAATAGCACTTACTTTGGCACCAGCGCGACCGGCGTGCTGACCGCCCAGTCGACACCGTCATCCACCGCCCTGACCTCTTCGTTGAATCCCGCGCTGCCCGGAACGAGCGTGGTCTTTACCGCCACTGTGACCGGTGCCGGGACGCCCACCGGCACGGTTCAATTCAAGACCAACGGCGTTGCCCTTGGCGCGGCGGCGACGCTTAATGGAAGCGGCATTGCCACGATCGCCAGCACCACTTTGGCCCACGGCAATGTTTCCGTCACCGCCGAATATTCCGGCGGAGGCGGTTTCCTGACCAGCACTGGGAGCTTGACCCAGGTGATTGACACGCCGCCGACCGCCGGGGCGCACAATCTTGGAGCAACGTTAAATACGCCCCTGGCCGTCAGCGCCACCACCCTGGCGGGTTTGGATTATGATGCCGATGGCGACCCACTGACCATCACCGCTGTCGGCAGCGCCTCGCATGGCACCGTTGGCTTGAGCGGGGGCACGATCACTTATACGCCGACGACCAGTTATGTGGGGACCGACGCATTCACCTACACCATCAGCGACGGCTACACCGGCGGCACGGCCACGAGCACGGCCAACGTGACCGTGCGGTTGGGCAAGGCGACGAGCGTGCTTTACCCGCCTACCGTTGGCATCGGGGTCGTGAATCTGGTGGGTTACGGCATTCCCGGACATGCCTACGATGTCCAGCGTTCGCCTGATTTGTCCACTTGGACGACCATCTCCCTAACCGCCTACGCCAGCGGAATCACGGCGGCGGCCAACGGCATCGTTCTTTACACCGATACCAACCCGCTCTCCACCGCCTATTATCGCTTGGCCGTCCATTAACCCACCAGCGTCTTAAAAATTATGAACCCATTTTTTATTAAAAAAACCCTGAAGCTGGCGGTGCTGGCCGGACTGCTGGCGGTGCTGGTCACCCTCTCCGCGCCGGCCTCGGTTTCTTATTCATTCGCCTACCCTGATTCGGGGGCGATTCCGCAGGCTGGCACCACCTATTCCGCGCAGCAAACCTTGAGCGGTTTGGGCGGCCCCATTACCGGTGTCCAGCTCGTCCTGACCTTCAATGACAGTGCCTCGCTGCCAATTTCCGGTGCCGCCGGCACTATTCAAGGGCTGCTGACGCTGGGCACGCTGACGACTTCGCCGTATGTTAATTTCACCCCGGTGGATAATTCCGGTGCCGGACTGCATACTTATACCTCAACAACCTTTTCCGGCTTGAATGGATACGATCCCAACACCACCTGGGGTTTGGTGTTATGGGATACCAGTAGCACCGGATTTGAAAACGGGCTGGTCGGCTGGACGTTGGACATCACCGTGGTGCCCGAGCCGGTCACTTATGCCCTGGCCGGGTTTGGTTTGATCCTGGTGGGGAGCGGTGCCGGGCGCATCTTTTGGCAACGCCGGCATAAAAAGGCCTGAGCGCCCGGGAAACCCCCGTCTTAAAACTAAACCGGCCCCTTAAACCTGCCCGCCGAAGTTGGAATTCCGAAGTAACCCGAAAGCACGATCGGTGAAATCCTATCTTGGGGGAGAGGACAAAAGTGATGGCGGTGGTTAAACAATTTAAATGGAGGCTGTTATCTGTTTTCTGGCAAACCTTTAATCCCGTAAATAGAGCAGTTCTTGGCAATATTGAGACAGGTTGGGCGTGTTCTTGACTTTGTAGACAACCTGCCCCCGCCTCAATCGGCGGCCAGGCTTCCGCAAAGTTTGTCAATGGCTGTCTCGCCGCTGGCGCAGCTCGCGGCGGCGAACGGCTCGAAAACTCGCCGATCGCCTTTTTCATTCCCTCTCCGGCCCGCGCAGCGGGATGGAGATACCCTTCTCCGCGCTGGGGAGAAGGTGGCCGTGGCCGGATGAGGTGCCTCGCCCAAACTAAAAAACATGCGCGGTGGGTGAGGTAGGGTCATTGCCTGTGCGCCGCACCAAAAATGGCCAGTGCGGCAAGGTGCCAGTCCGGAAGGACCCCTGGGCGTCACCGACCCGACACTTGCGCTGCGTTCCTTGCGCCAAGCCTCGGGAGGGTTCTGCCCCGCCTTCGCAAAGTTTAGGGCCCGGCCAGCTTCATGACCGCCGGCTTGGGCCACTTCATGCTCCGCCCGGGGGCCCAGCCGGGCACCATTTCCAATGCCAGCCGGATTTCCTCCCGGTCGGTTTTGGTCGGATCTTCCTGGAACCCCACCGCTTTCAGTTCCGCCGGATTCCCGCGCGCCATCGCCTGCCAGTCCCGATACTCCTGCGTCATCCCCACCCGCCGCCGGCGCCGCGCCAGTTGGGCGTCAATCTGCGGCCCCAGCTTGAAATCCTCCCGCGCGCGGTCGCACCAGTGCATGAACGAATCCATCAACCCCGGCAGCCGGTGCCGGGGTTGGTCCCCCGGCGGTTGCGCCGCCGCCAGCAACAGCAGCTCCAAAGTTTCCCGGCATTGCTCCAGATGCTGCCGCGCGCTCGCTTCATCCGACCGCCCCCACTCGGTTTTCTGGTGCTGCTCAAAATCCGCCGCCGTGTAAAGATGCGCGTCTTTGGCATTGCTGACCGGCACGCTCACCCCCAGCCGCAGCGTCCTGCCGTCCGCCCCCGTCACCAGCGCAATCCGCCGCGCCCAGGTGACCGAGAGCCGGTTCCGCCCTATTTCCCAGCTCACCACCGCGTCTTTGGAGGCCCCGATCATCTCCGCAAATTCCGCCTGAGTTTGACCGATGATTTTTCGGAGCGCCCGGATGGCTTCATTGGGTTGTTTTGTCATAATCGTAGATCAAAATATACTACGATAAATGACTTGCCACGTCAATCGGGATCGCGCGCGATGTAGTCAGACATATAAATACAACATCTAAATGAAGGTGAATTTTTAACCGGAAAATCTGAATCGGTTCCCTCGGCGGCGATGGAAAAGGCGCCGCTACTTGGGTTGCTTCAACGGCCGCTTCCAATAGGGGGCGCGTTTATGGCCAGGGCGAGGTGCATGGTAGGGATGGCGCGCGGCGCCGTCCTCGTCGCCGAGCGCAGCGTCAGGCGACGGAACGAAGGTTGACGCGCGTCGGATCTTGTACGATTTGTTCCGCCCGCTCCGCGCGGACGGGGACCGCGCCGCGCGCTATCCCTGCCGGATTCCTGAAGGATGCTTCGGCGTTCGGGTTAAACCAAAACCGGCGGCCTTCGCGCCTTCGCATCCTTGTTCCGTCCCCGCGAGCCGTTCCCCCCCCGGCCCGTAAATTTATTTTCCGGTCATCTTTGGTGATCTCGGCCCCGCCCGCCTGGTCGCCGCCGGCGCGGTCCAGCAGTTTCGCCCATGGGCTGCATCAGTTGCGCTAGCCGATTCGCTGTTTGACCAAAAACCCGCGGCAAACTAAACTCGGCGTCCATTTTTGGATTAATTTTATGAAAATCATCATCTGCGACCCCATCTCGCCCAAGGGCATTGCGCTGCTCCAGCAGCGGCCGGAATTCAATGTTGTCGTCCTGCCGAAACGGCTCAAAGAGGAAGAATTGCTTCCGATTGTCGCCGATGCGACGGCGCTGGTGGTGCGCTCCGAGACCAAGGTGACCAAAAAGGTCATTGATGCCGCCAAGCAATTGCGCGTGGTCGGCCGCGCCGGGGTCGGCGTGGATAATGTGGATATCGAGGCTTCCACGCAGCACGGCGTGGTGGTCATGAACACCCCCGGCGGCAATACCGTCACCACGGCGGAATTGAGCTTTGCCATGCTGCTGGCGCTGGCGCGCAAGGTGCCGCAGGCGCACGCCACCATGGTGGCCGGCAAATGGGACCGCAAATTATTTCAGGGCGTGGAGCTTTCCGGCAAGACGCTGGGCGTGCTTGGCATGGGCCGCATCGGCACCGAAGTGGCCAAGCGCGCCCTCGCCTTCGGCATGCGCGTCGTGGCTTACGATCCCTATCTGACGGAAGACCGCGCCAAAGCCATCGGCGCGGAGTTCGCGGCGGATTTGGACGCCGTGTATCGCGAGGCGGATTTCATCACCGTCCACATGCCGGTGACGAAGGAAACCAAGGAAATGCTGAATGCCGCCGCCTTCTCGAAAATGAAGCCCGGCGTCAAAATTGTGAACTGCGCCCGCGGCGAAATCATTTGCGAGGCCGACCTGATTGCCGCGCTGGAATCCAACAAAGTCGCCGGCGCGGCCCTGGACGTGTTCGCCGTGGAACCGCTGCCCGCCGATCATCCGTATCGCAAACAGCCCAATTTGATTCTCACCCCGCACCTCGGCGCGAGCACGGAGGAAGCGCAGGAAAAATGCGGCATCGAAGTGGCCGAAGTCATCGCCGGCTATTTGCTCACCGGCGAAGTCCGCAACGCGGTCAACCTGCCGTACCTCGACGCCAAGACTTACGAACAGGTGAAGCCCTACCTCCCGCTCGGCGAGGCGCTGGGCAAACTGATCGCGCAGCTTTCCCCGGCGACGGCGGACCGCCTGCACATCACCTTTGGCGGCAACGCGCGGCATTTGCCGAACGTGGATCCGGTGACGCGCGCGATTTTGCGGGGCTTCCTGTCCACCAGCAATTTGAAGGACGTGAACAACGTCAACGTCCGCAGCGTGGCGCAAAGCATCGGCGTCACGGTGGAGGAAAAGAAATCGGACGAGCCGGTGACCTTCAACGAATGGGTGCACATCCAGGCGATGAGCGGCAGCCGGAAGCTGGTTTCCGCCGGCGGCACCTTCTTTGGTTCGCCGAACAATCCGCGCATCGTGCGGATCTTCAGCCAGCCGGTGGAAGTGCCCGTCACGGGCATTATGTTGCTGCTGAACAACGCCGACAAGCCGGGCATGGTCGGCCACCTCGGCACCCTCCTCGCCAAGCACAAGGTGAACATCGCCAGCATGAGTTTGGGCCGGGACACGGCGGGCGGGCGGGCCTTGACGGTGCTGAGCCTCGATAGCGAGCCGCCCGCGGCCGTCCTGGAGGAGCTAAAAAAAGACCCTGACATCAGCAATGTAAAGGTGGTAAGGTTGTGACTCTGTTTTTGAACCAAAACGAAACTTGTAAGTCCAATTGACCAAATGAAATCATATTTGTCTCTCTCTGCCGCGCTAATTGCCGGTGTTCTCTCCGCTTCGGCGGCCACTCAAAACGCCGCCAGCGCTGCGGTGGGCACCAATGCCGGTTCCGGGGCGGCCATGACGGCGTTGTTTGGCGACCCGGTAATTGCCAAGGGCACGGGCTTTCAGGTCAAGCGCAGCGAATTGGACCAGGTTTTGTCCGGGGCCAAGGCCAACGCCGCCGCCGCCCGGCAAATGCTGCCGCCGAACTTTGAAGTCGCGGTCTTGAACCAGCTCGTCACCATCCAGCTCTTGTTGCAGAAGGCGACGGATGCCGACCGGGCGGCGGGCAAGGCGGATTCGGATCTGCAATATACCAATCTATTGGAGCGGTTTGGCTCGCCGGAAGCCTTTGAACGCCAGCTCAAGGCCGTGGACATGACGGTCGAAGAATTGCGCAGCAAGGCAACCCAGGAAGCCACCGCCAAGGCGGCGCTCAAGCGCGAATTGAACATTGTCGTCACGGACCAGGCCGCCAAGGATTTTTACACCACCAATGCGACCGAATTTGAGCAGCCGGAAATGGCGCACGTCCGTCACATCCTGCTGATGACGATGGATCCGGCCACCAAGCTGCCCCTCGCCACCAACGCCGTGGCGGCGAAGCGGAAACAGGCGGAAGACCTGCTCAAGCGGGCCAAGGCGGGCGAGGATTTCGCCAAGCTGGCCAAGGAATACTCCGAAGATCCCGGCTCCAAGGACACCGGCGGCGAATATGATTTTCCCCGCGGCCAGATGGTCCCGGAATTTGAAGCGGCCGCCTTTGGCTTGTCCAGCAACCAGGTGAGTGAAATCGTCACCACCCAGTATGGCTTTCATATCATCAAGGCCATCGAAAACAAGAAGTCGGCCAGCAAGATCGCGTTTGAAAAAGTCAGTGCCGACATCAAAAATTATCTGACCCAGCAGAAGATCGCCAAGCTGGCGCCGGATTTTGTCAAAAAGCTCCGCGTGGAGGGCAAGCTGGAAATTGTGGATCCCGCCCTGAAAGCCATGGATGCCAAGGCGCAGGAAGAAGCCAAGCAAGCGGAGGCCGCCGCCAGCATGCTCCCGCCGGCGGAAGCCAACAAGTAAGTTGGCTTGCCAAACCTAATGCGGGCGGTCATGTTGAATGAATTATGAAAATCAAAGTTGTCATCGTTGTTCTCGTGCTCGCCTGCGTTGGGCTGGGGATTTCCATGCTTGCCACCAAGAAGCAGGCCGCCGACCAGCAGAAGAAGGATACCGACACCATCTCCGATCTGTCCGGACAGATCGAGGCCAAGCAAAAGCTGGTTGATTCCATTGGCCAAATCAGCCTGACCTACTCCAACGACTGGGCGGCCAGCCAGCAGCAATTGGCCCTGAGCCAGCAGCAAGCGGCTCAGTTTTCCAATAGCCTGACCACCGCCGCCGTTACCCTCACCGAAACCAAGTCGGAACTGGAAGGCAAGATTACCGGCCTGAACAGCCGCATTTCCGATCTGGAAGTGCAAAACAAGGCGCTGGATCAGCGGGCCGGCGAGTTGACCAACACCCTTGCTGAGTTGAACGCCACCATTGAGAAAACCCTGAATCAGCTTGCGATCTCCGAAACCAACCGCACGTATCTGGAGCAGGAGTTAAAAAAACAACTCGCGCTGAAGGCGGAATTGGAGCGCAAGTTTAACGATCTCACCGAACTGCGCACCCAGGTTAAAAAGCTCAAGGAGGAAGCGTACGTGGCGCGCCGGATCCAGTTGATGAAAAACGATACCGGCGGAAAAAAAGGCGCCGAATTGCTGATTCAGCGCACGGCCCCGGCTGGCAATGCCGCGGCGGCCGACCCGTCCACCTACAACCTCAATGTCGAGGTGGGTTCCGACGGCTCGGTGAAGGTGATTCCGCCGCTGGGGGCCACGAACATTCCGGCTGGCCGCTAAGTCAACCTATCCGTTCGCAAGTGGCCTATGCCGACTTACGAATACCTTTGCAAGAAGTGTGGCCATGAGTTTGAGGCCAGCCACTCCATGACGGCCGGATCGCTTAAAACCTGTCCGAAGGAGGTCTGTGGCCAGAAGAAATGGGGGCGGGGCCCGGTGGTCAAAAAAATTGGCGCGGGGGCCGGCCTGCTTTTCAAAGGCGGCGGCTTCTACATCACCGACTACCGCAGCGCCGGCTACCAGCAGGCCGCCAAAAAGGATGCGGCCGGCGCCAAGTCGGCGAGTGCTGCCGCCCCGCCGGCCGCTCCCAAACCGGCGCCCAAACCGGGCAAAAAATGATCCGCCCCCTGCTCCGCCCCGCGGCGTTTTGGGGAACGCTCCTTGGGTTGGTTGTGGCCCACGCTCAGTCCTCCTTCTCGGAAAGCGTCTCGGCGCGCAGTTTCTCCGGGCAGTTCATCGTCTCCCGCCAGCTGGGCGGAAGCGCGCCGCTGCTGCCGCGCGCGGACCTTGCGGCGAACTCCGGGCTGGTCCGGCTGGAGCCGGCGCTCCTTACGGTCAGCGCTGAACGGTTTAAGGCGGCCCTGTGGGATCAGTTGGGTTTGAAACCGGAGGCGGGCTGGCGCGGAAAAATCCTCATTGACCTCCAGCCGGCGCGCACCACGAATGACGTGGTGACCATCGCGGCCAGCCAGTTTCTCCGGGTTTGGAACTATCGGGTGGCGATGCCGGAGGTGGTCACCCGCACCCGTTTTTCCCGGGCGTTGTCCGCCGTGCTCTTGCTGGAAATCGCCAATCGCGAAACCCCCGCGCCCGGGCGCTCGGCGGAAATACCCGCGTGGCTGGTGGATGGCCTCGCGTGCCAAACCCTCGCCACCAGTCGCGGCAATATGATTCTGTCGGCGCCAGCCAAAAAAAATTACAAGTGGGTCGAGGCCACCGAGCGCGGCCTGGACCCCCTCGCTGGCGCGCGCCCGATCCTGCAAAACTCGACCGCGCTCACCTTTGATCAAATGAGCTGGCCCGCCGACGCCCAGATGGATGGCGAAGACGGCGGCGCCTACCTGGCCAGCGCCCAACTGTTCGTCCACGAGCTGCTTACCCTCAACAACGGCGCGGATAAATGTCGTCGCCTGCTGGCCCAGTTGCCGGGCTGCCTCAACTGGCAGACCGCTTTCTTCTCGGCTTTCCGCGAAGATTTTCGCAGTCCGGTGGAGGTGGAAAAATGGTGGGCGTTGCAGGTGGTGGCCTTTGCCGCCCACGATCCCGGCCCGGGCTGGCCGCTGGCCGACAGCCGGGAACGCCTGGCCGGTCTGCTCAGCGTGCCGGTGGAATACCGCAGCGATTCCAACGCGCTCCCGACCCGCGCGGAAATCCCCTTCCAAGCCGCCCTCCGCAATTTCACCAGAGAGCAGCAGGCGGACGTGCTGGCGATTAAACTGCGCGATCTCGCGCTGGCGCAGTTTCGGCTGGCCCAGCCCTTCGCCGGGCTCGCCGGGAGTTACCGGCTGGTTTTGGCCGATTATTTTGGCGAACGGAAAAAACCTTCCGCCGCCAGTCAAAAAGCGACGGCGATTGGCCGTCAGGTTTCCCTGCCAACGACCCTCAAGAAGCTGGACGCGCTGGACGCCCGCCGCCGGGAGCTGGATGCGCGGGTGAGGTCTGAGGCGTTGCCGCAAAATCGGAACCGAACCGGGCCTTGATCGGTCAACTTGACAGGGCGGTAATCAAATTTATAGTGCGCTTACTGAAATGCAGGCCGACCATTCATCCAAAGCCGAAGACGAGCCGCCCGCTGGCCATCCCTTTAAGGCCTTGAAGGCGTTTCATTCCGCCGGCCGCGGGTTCTGGCACCAGGTCTCCGAGGCCGATTGGAACGACTGGCGCTGGCAGCTCAAGCACCGGATTAGTTCCGTCGAGCAGTTGGAAAGATTCCTGCCCACGCTCACGCCGGAGGAACGGGCCGGAGCGCGGCTTGCCAACCACAAGCTAGCCCTCGGCATCACGCCGTATTTTTTCAACCTCATCAATCCGGCGGATGAACAATGCCCGATTCGCAGGCAGGTTATTCCGCGCATTGAGGAAACGCAAACGGCCGCCTGGGAAATGAGCGATCCCTGCGGTGAAGATTCGCACTCGCCCGTGCCGGGGTTGGTGCACCGCTATCCGGACCGCGTCCTGTTTTTGGTGACGGACCGCTGCGCGAGCTATTGCCGCTACTGCACGCGCTCCCGGCTGGTCAGCAACGCCAGCGGCTACGATTTCCACCCCGAATACGACAAACAAATCGCCTACATCGCGGCGCATCCGGAAATCCGCGATGTGCTGTTGAGCGGCGGCGATCCGCTGCTCCTGAGCGATGAGAAGCTGGAGAATTTGCTGAGCCGGCTGCGCGCGATTCCGCATGTGGAATTTCTGCGGATTGGCACGCGCATTCCGGTCTTCCTGCCGCAGCGCATCACGCCGGAATTGTGCGCGATGCTGAAGCAATTTCATCCGCTATTCGTCAGTATTCACTCGAACCATCCGCGCGAGCTGACCACCGAGGTGCGCGACGCCTTGGGCCGGTTGGCGGACGCCGGCATTCCGCTGGGCAACCAGATGGTGCTGCTCAAGCATGTGAACGACGATGCCGAGGTGATGAAGGCGCACCTGCAAAAGTTGCTCATGTGCCGCGTGCGGCCTTATTACATCTACCAGTGCGATTTGATCGCCGGCTCTTCCCACCTGCGCGCCAGCGTGCGCAAGGGCATTGAGATCATGGAAGCCTTGCGCGGTCACACGACCGGCTACGCCGTGCCGACCTATGTCATCGACGCCCCCGGCGGCGGCGGCAAGGTGCCGGTCAGCCCGGAATATGTTCTGAGCCGCAATGCGGACCGCGTCGTCATCCGCAATTTCGAGGGAAAAATCTTCGAATACCCCGAGGCGACGGACGGCTCGCCGCTGTTCAAGAAGGCGCGGGAGATTCCGGTGCCGGAGCTGGATTATTGAGGCGCAGTCCGCTGTGGGACGGGATTTTACTTTCCCTGCTCCCGTCGGCGCAGTTGCTTCTCGCGCCGCTTGATTTCCTGGCTCAATAGTTCCTCCGCGCTCCAACCGCGCGCCTGGGCGGATGCCGCCAGTTCAAACAAATCCTGTGCCAGAGCGGCCTGGGTCAGTTTGCGTGGCGCTGTCTTTGGCTCGGGAACGAGTTGCGCTTTCCGGGCTTTCTTCAGCAGTTTTTCTGCGTAAAGCAGGGCGGGCAGGTGTTTGGGAATGCCGTCGAGTGCGGAAGCCCGTTCGCGTTGGGTGCCGACTTTTTCCGCGCGCTTGATTTTTTCCCAGTTGGCCCAGACTTCGTCCACATCCTTGACTTGGGTGGTGCCGAAAACGTGCGGATGGCGGCGGATCAGCTTGTCTACGAGATGCCGCGTGACTTGTTCAAAATCAAACGCGCCGCGCTCGCGGGCCAGTTGGCAGTGAAACACCACCTGCAGCAGCAAATCGCCCAATTCCTCCGCCATCTCGATGTCGTCCCGCGCCTCAATGGCGTCAATCAATTCATAGACTTCTTCGATGGCGTGGCGGCGCAGGCTGTGATGATTCTGCTCGCGGTCCCACGGACAGCCTTTCGGCGAACGCAGCTTCGCCATGACCTTGAGCAGGTCGTTTATCGCAGGGTTTTTTTTCATAAAAATGTTGGCCGCAGAGCCACCGAGGACACGGGGGTCCTGAAAGGAATTTTCTCGGTGCGCTCGGTGTCCCGGCGGCCAATCACAGGATCACCAAGTCGTCGCGGTGCACCAGTTCCACGCGCGCCAGCTTCTTGGCACGGATGGCGGCGGCGCTGTATTTGGCAATCCCGCGGGCGAATTCCATCCCGTCGTGATCGCAGAGCCGCACCACGTCGCCCGCAGAGAATTTGCCTTCGCACTGGGTGACGCCGGGTGGCAATAGGCTCTTGCCGGATTCGCGCAATGCTTTTTTGGCGCCGTCATCCACGAATAACGCGCCTTTGGGATGATGAAAAAATGCGATCCAGCGCTTGCGGCCTTGCAGCTTGTTTGGCTGGGCGACAAAGAGCGTGCCTTCGTCCGCGCCGGCCAAAATGCGGGCCAGCACGTCCCGCTTGCTGCCGGAGGCAATGACGAGCGGAATGCCGGAGCGCACAACGATTTTAGCCGCGTCGATCTTGGATTTCATGCCGCCCACGGCGGTGGCGCTGGTGGTGCCGCCGGCCAGGTTCTCCACGGCCGCGCTGATTTTTTCGATGACCGAAAGGGTCCGGGCATTTTTCTTGCCGAAATTTTCGATGACGCCGGCCACGGTCGTCAGGATAACGAGCAAATCTGCCGGCAGCAGCGAGGCGACCAGCGCGGACAGCTTGTCATTGTCGCCGAATTTGATTTCGGTGAACGAGACGGCGTCGTTTTCATTGATGATCGGAATGACGCCGCGATTGAGTAGGGTGACCAGCGTGTTGCGGGCATTGAGATGCCGCTCGTGATGTTCCAAATCCGCATGCGTGAGCAGCACCTGCGCCACGACGAGGCCGTGCGCGGCAAACAGCTTGTCGTAAGCGGCCATCAGGCGCGACTGCCCGACGGCGGCGCAAGCCTGTTTCTCCGCGAGATGGCTGGGCCGCGTTTCGTAGCCGAGCGCCCCCATGCCGGCCCCGACTGCGCCGCTGGTGACCAGCACGACTTCCTTGCCGGCGCATCGCAAGGCGGCGAGCTGCGCGGCGAGCTGTTCGAGTTGCGCGGGGTCAATTAGCTTCCGGCTGTCGGTCAGGACACCGGTGCCAAGCTTCACGACGATGCGGGAAACGGATTTGAGGGAGTCGCGATGCACCCGGCGAGTTTAGAGAAAAGCCGGGACGCGAAAAAGCGCAAAACTCGTTGAAAATTTATTTCCAGGCCGCCGGCAACACGAGCGAGCCAAAGAAATCGCCGCTGCGCAAAGCGATCAGCACCGCCAGCCCGGCCAGGTCAGCGGGGCTTTTGACATTCTTGAGGACCTGGTTTTCGATGCTGATTTTTTGTTCCCGATTGTTTCGCGGGTCTTTCAAATCAATGAATTTAACCGTGCCCACCGACACATTCAGCGTGTCTACCCCCAGAAAATCCAGGTGGGTTTGTTTTTTGAATTCCGCCATCTCCCGGCTCTGGACGAGGGCTTCCCTGGTGGGCAGGGCCAGGCTGAGTGCAAACAGGTTCGTCTGACCCGCCTCGTTTCGCACGATGGCGAATTCGCTGAGGTTGAAGCGCAGGAGCGTGAGGTGGATTTTCTTATCCCACAGGGCCGGGCGGTCGTATTCCGCATGAATTTCCGGAATGTTCAGAAACGGCGTGCCGCCGAAAGCCGGCGGGTTGTGGAGCCTGAGATTTTCGATCTGCACCACGGGTTCGAGCAGGCCGAGGTGGAATTTGCCAATTTCGGCTTCCAGGCCGGTCTGGGAGCGGAGGTTGTGCTCCACCACCACCCGCAAAATCGGATCGAGCGATAAAAGCAGAATGACCAGCAGCACCACGGCTAGCAGGGTGAGCCGGAACAGCCATTTGAACAGGAATTTCATGCGAGCTTGACGTCTTCCGGGCGCACTTCCAGACATTCATCCTGATCTTCCCAAATGACGGCGGGATAATGATCGAGCAGGCGCGGGGCGAGCTTTTGGCCGACGTAAACGAGCAAACCTTCCGCCTGCTGCGCGGCTTTTTCATAGGCGTCGTCGTAATTGGGCGCGCGCCGCCGCTGGCGGTCATCCCAATGGGCGACGTCATGCACCGGCTGGTATTGGTTGGCCCAGGCTTCCAGTTCCAGCTTCAGATCCTCGGGGGTTTCGGCGTATGGCAGCAGGATTTCGTTGCAATGCTGGCAAATGAGGCCCTCGGTGCGGACATCGCGCGTGAGCAGTGGCAGAAACGGCGCGCGACAACAAGGCGATTCCGCGTAGGCGGCGGGCGGGGTGGCCAGGCGCTTGAACCAAATCTGCCTTTCATGCGCCACCTGGGCCGCGAGGCGGTAGGCCCCGACCAGCGGATGCGAAAGCCGCCAGGCCCGGCCCTCTAATTGGCCCAGCGTCTGGGCGAGCCATCGGCCGAGGGTGAGATCGTCCCAATCCTGAAAGGCCTGACTGTATTCAAGCCAGAGCGAATTAAGGGGCGATTCCGATTCAAATGCCATGCTGGCAGGATGGCGCGGCGGCCCGGTTTTGTCGAGCGGCTTGAACGCTGGCAAATGCCGGCGGGCTTTGGCTTGTGAGCAATTGAAAGAATTGGGATGCTTCCAGCCAATGTCATCGCGCCCACCGTTCTTTCGTAGGAAATTGCGGCTCAGTGAAATTCGCTGGCTCATTTATCTGGTCGTTGTGCTGGCGGCGGCCGCCTGGCGGTTCTTGCCGCGTCCGTGGCATCCAACGAGGATCATTGAAACCGCGCACCACAAAATTTATTCCACGGCCACCCAATCGCAAACCGAAGACACGGCTCGCGCGCTGAACTACCTCTACACCGCTTATTCCAACCATTTCGCCTCGATCAGCAGTTGGCAGTGGGATCATCCCAAACTGCAACTCAAACTCTACCGCGACCGGGCGGAAATGCGCCGCATCAATCCCGGGTTGGGCTGGGCGGAGGCTTTTTACCGTGAACCGTTCTGTCGCGCCTATTATTCCGATGGGGAAATTAACCCTTACCAATGGATGGTCCATGAATCCGTTCATCAGTTGAATCATGAAGTGGCTCACTTCCGCCTCGCCAAGTGGCTGGAGGAAGGACTGGCTGAATATTTTTCCACGAGTCGGATTATGGCTAACGAGTTGGCTGTGGGCCGGATTGACCTGAACACCTATCCGGTTTGGTGGATGGACACCTTGGCGACCAGTTCCAACCTGACGGAAAACTTGAAGAATGGCAGTGTCATTCCGTTGCGGGCCATTCTCAGCGACCGCGGTGGCCCCAGCAGGAGCAAAGAATTTAACCTTTACTATCTTCATTGGTGGACGCTGACTTACTTTATTTTCGAAAGTGAAAAATATCATGACCCGGCCCTGCGGTTGGTGCCAAGCGGCGGCGACTTGGCCGCCTTTGAGAAAATCATCGGCCCCGTGGATCAGGTGCAATCCGAATGGCATGATTATGTGCGGCGCTTGAAGGCGGCCCTTGCCGGCAAAGACCGTGAATGGTTTCTAAAGCGGAACAAGCCTCCCAAGCCATTTGCCGCAAGCAGCCAACCCTAGTAAGTAAAATTATATTCTCCCGCAACTGGTCGGTAAAGGGGCCGTCGTCAGTTTGCGGGTTGAAGGGCGCTGCCAACTTCATAAACCAACAGCTCAACAGTTTTGCTTGTGGAAAAAATCACAAATTTGAACTTGCTGGCATTTTTGCTGGCCGCTAGGCTAAACCGCGTTTTTTTAGGCGCGTAAACCATGCAGTCTCAAAGCGAATACGGCTACAATTCCAAGATCGAAGGCGACGTCGTGCTGACGACTGTGGATGCCGCGCTGGCTTGGTTCCGCGCCAATTCCGTCTGGCCGATGCCGATGGGGCTCGCTTGCTGCGCCATTGAATTGATGGCCGTTGGAGCCAGCCGTTTTGATATTTCCCGTTTTGGCTCGGAAGTCATGCGTTTTTCGCCGCGCCAGTCCGATTGCATGATTGTCGCGGGCACGGTCACCTACAAAATGGCCAGTTCGCTCAAGCGCATCTACGATCAGATGGCTGAACCCAAATGGGTTATTGCCATGGGCGCTTGCGCCTCCACGGGCGGTATGTATCGCAGCTATGCCACGTTGCAAGGGGTGGACAACATTGTGCCCGTGGACATTTACGTCAGCGGCTGTCCGCCCCGGCCCGAAGCCGTGCTGGATGCGCTGATGAAATTGCAGGAAAAGATCAAGAAACAACCCGTTTTGCAGGAATTGGTTGCCGCCAAGCTCTTGAATGTGCCCCAGCCCTAATTTTGTGACTGCCCTCGAAGCCGCCAACCAAATCAAAGCCAAGTTCGGAGATTTGATCTCTGAACCGGTGGAGTTTCGCGGGGAAGTTGCGCTGGAAATTTCTGATTCGGAGAAGATTAACGTGGTTTGCCGCTTCGCTAAACAGCAGCTTGTCTTTGATTATCTGGTTGATATCTCCAGTGTGGATAATTACGGCGAAGACCCTCGCTGGTCCGTTATTTACCATATTCGACAGGTCGGTAACGGTAATGGAGCTGAAATTCGATTAAAAACTGGCGTAAGCGAGGAAAAATCCGAGTTGCCGAGCGTTTTATCGGTTTGGCACACGGCCAATTGGCACGAACGCGAAATTTACGACATGATGGGTATTCGCTTCCGCAGCCATCCGGATTTGCGCCGGATTTTGATGTGGGAAGGCTATCCGTATCATCCGCTGCGAAAAGATTTTCCGCTGGCCGGCAAGCCGACGGAGCTGCCGGGCGTGGCGTTCACGCGCGTAACCCCAATGGAAGGCGGACCGTTTGTGACGGTGGCTGGCGGCAAGAATGCGATTGACCGCGAACCTCGGGTGAGGACGCCCGAAGAATAATCTACATGGCCACTGTTCAAGACATTGAAATCCGCGATTCCGCCGCCTGCTTGGCGGCGGCAACGGAGGAGCTTCAGGACGTGCAGGGTGAGAAAATGGTGTTGAACATGGGGCCATCCCATCCGGCCACGCACGGGGTCTTGCGCATCGTGCTGGAGTTGGATGGCGAAGTCATTACCAAGGCGGACCCGGACGTGGGGTATCTGCATCGCGGCGACGAAAAAATTGCCGAAAACATGACCTACACCCAGTTTATCCCCTACACGGATCGGCTGGATTATCTCGCGCCGCTGGCCAACAACGTCGCCTACGCGCTGGCGGTGGAAAAATTGCTCGGCGTGCAGGACAAACTGCCGCCGCGCTGCCAATACATCCGCGTGATGTGCTGCGAACTGGCCCGGATTTCGGCGCATTTGCTCGGCCTCGGCGCCTTCGGGATGGATGCGGGGGCCATTACCATATTCCTGCTGACGTTCACGGAGCGCGAAAAAATCTATAATCTGGCCGAAGCCGCCAGCGGGGCCCGCTTGACCACCAGTTACACGCGCATTGGCGGCCTGATGCGGGATATTCCCCCGACTTGGTGCGCGCAGGTGAAACAGTTTTGCGATGAATTTGAAGGAACGCTGGCGGAAGTGGAGACGCTGCTCACGCGCAACCGGATTTGGGTGGATCGCCTGCGCGACGTCGGCGTGGTTTCCAAGGCGATGGCGATGGACTACGGCCTGAGCGGCCCGAACTTGCGCGGCAGCGGCGTGGATTGGGATTTGCGCAAAAACCAGCCGTATCTGTGCTACGCAGATTTTGAATTTGAAGTGCCGGTGGGCTCGGTGGGCGATAGCTACGATCGCTATCTGGTGCGTCAGGAAGAAATGCGCCAGAGCGTCCGCATTTTGCGCCAGTGCCTGGAGAAAATCCCCGGGGGCTGGGTGAACGACGCAAAAGAGCCCGTTTCCATTGCCGACGGCAAAATCACCTTGCCGTCAAAGCAGAAAGTGCTGTCGAGCATGGAGGAATTAATCCATCAGTTCATGCTCGTGACGGAAGGAGTCAATTGCCCGCCCGGCGAAATTTATTTCGGCCACGAAAATCCGAAAGGCGAACTAGGTTTTTACATCAACAGCAAAGGCGGCGGCACACCGTATCGCCTCAAGATTCGCGCCCCCTCGTTTGTAAACTTGAGCATCCTGGGCGAAGTGCTGCCGGGCTGCATGATCAGCGACGTGCCGGTGATTCTTGGCTCGCTGGACTTTGTCATGGGAGAATGTGACCGATGAGTTTCCAAGCCACCCCTGAACTCGAAGCGGAAGTGAACGAATTGGTTTCGCACTATCCAGTGAAGCGCGCCGCGTCGCTGATGGTGCTGCACGCCATCCAGGAACAGTTTGGCTGGATTTCGTCCGCCGCCGTGCAATGGACCGCGAAAAAGCTGGAGCTCCAGCCGATCAATGTTTTTGAGATCCTGACGTTTTACCCCATGCTCCGGCAGGAGCCGCAGGGGAAATACACCATCAAGGTTTGCCGCACGCTGAGTTGTGCGCTGGGCGGCTCGTATGAACTGCACCAACATTTTTGTGACAAGCTTGGCCTGAACGCGCACGCGCACGGCCCGCAGACGACGAAGGACGGCAAGTTCACGGTGGAATTCGTGGAGTGCCTCGCGAGCTGCGGCACTGCGCCGGTGATGATGGTCGGCGAAAAGTTTTACGAGGGGGTGAGCCAGCAGAAGGCGGATGAAATTATTGCTGGCTGCCAGTGAGTGGTTGCCCGACTAGGATTTGAACCTAGACAAACAGATTCAGAGTCTGCTGTGCTACCGTTACACCATCGGGCAGGATGGGACGAATGAGCCTAGAGAATAATTTTGAAGAGTCAAGTTGCTGATATGGCGCAAGAATACAAATTAATTTTGAAGCATGCCGATGAGCCGGGTTACACGCCCGACATTGAGTGCTATTTGCGTCATGGCGGCTACGCGACGCTCAAGAAGGCGCTGGCGTCCCAGACCAAGACTTTGGCCGAGGGCAAAACCCAGACGCCGCAGGAACAACTGCGTCAGGAAGTGATGACCTCCGGCCTGCGCGGCCGCGGCGGTGCCGGTTTCTCGTGCGGGCTTAAATGGAGTTTT
Source organism: uncultured Verrucomicrobia subdivision 3 bacterium (assembly GCA_903842235.1). GTDB lineage: Bacteria > Verrucomicrobiota > Verrucomicrobiia > Limisphaerales > UBA11358 > UBA11358. Next base: position 1,230 of record CAIMLG010000292.1, on the reverse strand, counting down.
GTGGACCGCAAGAGCGGCAAGCCGATTTACCTGATTTGCAACGCCGATGAATCCGAGCCCGGCACGTTCAAAGACCGGCAGATCATCCACAAGGATCCGCATCAATTGATCGAAGGCATGATCATCTCCTGCTTCGCGAACGATGTGAAGCTCGCCTACATCTACATCCGGGGCGAAATGCCCGAAGGCGCGAAGATTCTCAAACAGGCGCTCCAGGAAGCCCGCGCTAAAAATTTCCTTGGGAAAAATATTCTCGGCACGGGTTACGATCTGGAGCTGCACGTTCATCGCGGTGCGGGGGCCTACATCTGCGGCGAGGAAACCGGCCTTATCGAATCGCTGGAAGGCAAGCGGCCGTATCCGCGCATCAAACCGCCGTATTTTCCCGCCGTGCTCGGTTTGTGGATGTGCCCGACCATCGTCAACAACGTCGAGACGCTCTGCAACGTGAAGCACATCGTTGCCATGGGCGGCGCGGAATTCGCCAAGCTCGGCACGCCGAACAACACCGGCACGCGCATCGTCAGCTTGAGCGGCCATGTTCAGCGCCCCGGCTATTACGAAATCGAAGTCGGCAAGGCGACCCTCCGCGAATTGCTCTTCGACGAAAATTTCGGCGGCGGGCTGCGCCCCGGGCGATCACTCAAAGCCATCATTCCCGGCGGTTCGTCTTCGAAAGTTCTGAAGGCCGGCGAGAAGTTCAAGCTCAAGAAGAAGGACGCCGAGGGCAAAGAAATTTTGGTCGAGACCGACATGCTCGATCTGCCTTACGATTTCGATTCGCTCGCGCAAGCTGGCACGATGAGCGGCTCCAGCGCGATTATCGTGATGGACGACAGCGTGGATATTGTCAAAGCGCTCGCGAACCTCTCCGAATTTTATGCGCACGAAAGCTGCGGCCAATGCACGCCGTGCCGCGAAGGCTCGCTCTGGATGAACAAGACGCTGCATCGCCTCACACACGGCCATGGCCGCGCCAGCGACGCGGATTACCTCGGCAAGATCGCTGACAACATTCCCGGCGGCCGCACAATTTGCGCCTTCGGTGAAGCCTGCTCCTGGCCGGTGCAAAGTTTCCTCGCGAAGTTCAAAGATGAATTCGTCGCCAAAGGTGCCGCCGATGAAGATCGTCGTGCGAAGGAAGTTTCCGCGCCGGAACAAAAACAATTGGAAGCCGCGCACCACTGATTTCAATGTCCACCGCCGCCACAACTGAAACGAAGCCCGCCG
>CAIMLG010000291.1 GCA_903842235.1 uncultured Verrucomicrobia subdivision 3 bacterium | reverse complement strand
GGCCAGGGCGCGGTTGAAGCGGGCGGTGGCGTCATTCGTCTGGAGTTCCAGCACCCGGGTGAGGGCCGTAATAGCATTAGCGTAGGCGTGGATCTGGATGCTGGCATAGCCCTTGCCCAGGAGCCATTGCGGGGAATCCGGGGCTTTCGCCAGCTTGCGCTCAATGACTTGCAGGGCATTGGTATAAAGCCCGCGCATCAGGTAGGCCTGCGTGGTGACGGTGGATAAAGTATCGTCATCGGGATGCCGGGCCAGCTCGGTTTCCAGCAGGGCCACGCCGCGGGCGATTTCATTTTTTTGCAGATGAGCCGCCGAGGCGAGGACGTTCAATTCCGTCGAATTTTGGGCGGTCAACCCATACCGGGCGGGTTGGGTGAGCGGGTCGTGCAAGGCTTCCAGCGCCGGGTCCGGCAGCCGGGCATACGAGTAGAGCTGGGCGAGCCACAGCCGGGTGGCCAGATTGTCGGGCGCCAATTGGCGGACCCGGGTGAAAGCGGCGATGGCCTGGCGCGGGTAGCCGTTTTGGGCGAGCGACAGGGCGTTTTGAAAGACGAAACTGGTTTCGTCAAACGGGCCGCAGGCGTTGAGCACCTGGTTCCAATCGCGGTATTTGCCAAACTGTTCGCCGGAGACATTTCCGATGTCGGCCGTGGCGGCGGGCCCCTTCCGGAGCGCCTGGTTGAACTTGAGATTAATGTCCGCCGCGACGTTGTCCGGATTGAACTGCCGGGCGGTCTGGAAATGGGCGGCCGCCCGGTCGAGTTGCCCGGCGCGCTGGAGGGCCACGCCCCAGGCATTCAGACCGCGCGAATAGATCGCGCCGGCCAGCAGGGCATTGGGATCGGGCTCGTTCACGATATGGAGATGCTGCAGCAGCCAGTCGGCAAAATTATTCAGCCGCTGGGCCTGAGGAGCGCTGAGGTCCTGCTGGATTTTTAAAGCGGCGGCGATGGCCGGGCGGACGGCCGGGGTGGCTTGAGCCCAGAAGGATTCATTTTCCGCGAGGAGCGGCTCACCCAGCGGCGGGGCCATCAGCGTATCGGCCGGCAGCGGTTTCAACCGGTAGATCAAGCCATGGGGCTCCTGATAAAATTGCTCAAAGTAATAGCCATAGCTGGGATTGAGGTAGCAGATCGTGTTGCTTTGGGAGAGGAGGTTGATCAGGCCGAAAAGGCCGGCGGGATTGACCAAGTTGAAAGCCTTGCTCTCAACAATTTGGGGCCATTTGTCCGGGTAACGCTGATGGAGAAAACGCAGGTAGGGGGACCAGTTCAAGGATTGGGTGTCCACCACGGGGTAAATCCGGGCCCGGCCTTCGCGGGCCAGCAGGGCTTGAATCAAATAGGCGCGGGTGGGGTCCGGCTTGCCGGGCTGGTCGGAGTCACTGAGCAGGATCGCGCCGCCGGGCGGGAGGCTTTGGGTGGCGAGCCGGGCGTATTTCAGGAGGACGTCGCCATTGGCCTGACGGACGAGGGGGGCATTTTTGTAAATCAACCCGGCGGTCGCCAGCCCGGCGAGGCCGAAGGTGCCCGCCACCACCACGGGGCAAAGCCACTGTAACCCGGCGGGCATCAGCTGGGGGGGGCGGCTATTCCGCCGCGTGGCCACGGCGCGTTTGCCGAAAACCAGCAGGAAATACCCGCAGAAATAGCCGAGGTTCAAAGCGGCCAGGTAATACAGCGTCAACGCCGGCGGCCCTTTGCTCAATTGGCGCGGACTGAAGGCCGGATCAAACATCACCCACACCGTGACGCCAAAGCACACGGCATAGACGAGATGAAAGAGATTGGAGGTGAGCGCAGCGCCCAGATGGCTGCTGTCCCCGAAAGACGCGCTCCACCGGATGGCGATGATCAGCAGCGGCAGCAGCGTGGTCAGGGACATCAGCGCCAGGGTGTGCCGGGTGTCGCCGTCGGTGATGGCGCGCATCACGTCCCATTCCATTTTGAGGCCGGGTTTGAGGGCTTCCCAGAAGCTGACCGAATAAATACCGGAGAATTTTGCCACCGTGGGCAAGAGGAGGAAAAGCAGCATCCCCGCCAGCCCGCAGCCCGCCATGCGGGCGAGAAAGCGCGCGTTGAAAAATTCCAGCTTCTGCAGCCAGATGAGGGCCATGATAAAAACCGGGAGGAAGGCCAGCATCGCCCAATTCTCGGCGAGGGCGGCCCCATAGACGATCGTCAACAGGGTCAGCCGGCCCGGCCGCTCATCCAGGCGGTATTCCAACAGCTGCCAGAGGATAAAGGCAAACAGCAGCAGGTCGAACAGCTCCCCCGTGTAGCTGGTGGCGTGCTGCCAGAAGGTGAGCTGCAAACCGGCCAGGGCCACCGCCAGCACCGGCGGCAGCCAGGCCGGCCAGCCGGTGAGAAAGGCGAAATCGCTGCGCTCGCGCTGGCGTTCCTTCTCCGTGCGATCGTGCGGCAGCAGGGCCACCGACCGCGCCAGCATGGCCAGCGTGGCCGCAGCACAAATGGCGGCAAACAGGTTCAACGCCAGCGGAATCTGGGCGGCCGGCAGCAGGCGAAAGGGCGCGATGGCGAGCCACGCCAGCGGGTTATACAATTGCGGCTGCCAGATGTAGCCGGAGGCGGCGGCCACCTGGGTGACGTTGAGCGTATTTACCCAGTGGTTCAAGGTGCACCCATAGACCACGAGCATCGCCGCGCCCAGCAGCCACGGCAGATGGCGGGCGACAAATTGATTTCGCGGGTCGGTCGGATGATCGGTGGTCATGGCTGTTGCTCAGTTGAATCCAAGAACTGCGCGTTGGCAAGTTCAGTTTCGGCGGCGCAAGTCGGCCACGCACTCCACATGCTGGGTCTGCGGGAACATGTCGAGCGGCTGCACCTGTGCTAGTTCAAAGACACCATCGCCGCACAGGATGTTCAAATCCCGCGCCATGGTCGCCGGATGGCAGGACACATAAATCACCTGGGCCGGCCGGGTTTGGCGCAGCAATTCCAGCAACGCCGGCCAGCAGCCCTTGCGCGGCGGGTCGAGGATGACGGCGGTTTGCTCCGCCGGAAATTTTTTCAACAGTTCCGGCAACGCTGCCTCGGCTTTGGCGGCCAGGAATTCACCGTTGGTGATTTTTCGCGCCGCCGCATTTTCGCGGGCCGCGCGGATGGCCAGCTGGTCGTATTCCACGCCGACAAAGGATTCCACCCCGCCCGCCGCCTCGATGCCGAAGAAGCCCACGCCGCAATACAAATCAATCAAATGCCTGGCGCCGCTGGCTTGCAGGCGGCTTTTGACCGTTTCCACCAGCTTGGGCAGCAGGAAGTAATTATTCTGGAAGAAGGAATCCCTGGGCACGGACCAGTTTTCCGGCGGCACGCGCAGCACCACCTTGATCCCGCCCTTGGGCGGCGGATTGGCGCGGACCTGCGTGATTTGTTCATTCAACGCCGGCTCCGCGATTTTACACCCGGTGATCGGCACCACATGTTTGTTATCCACGCCCACAAAGCCGATCTCGAGCCGCTGAGCCGGGCCGTTCCACTGGCTGCGGATCATGATGCGGTTGCGGTAGCCATAGGGGGCGGGGCAGGGGATGACCGGCGCCACGACTTCGTGGGGAATTTTTCCGATCCGCTCAAACAAATCCGCGATTTGCTTGTGTTTGACGCGCAGTTGTTCCGGGTAGGCAAGGTGCTGATACTGGCAGCCGCCGCAGGCGCCAAAGTATTGGCACGGCGGCTCCACGCGCTCCGGCGCGGGGGTGATGACCCGGAGCAGCCGGGCGCGGGCAAAGTTCTTTTTAACCTCCGTGATTTCCGCTGCCACGGTTTCGCCGACGAGCACGAAGGGGACGAATACGACGAAATCGTCCAGGCGGCCGACCCCTTCGCCGCCGAAGGCCAGGTCGTGAATGTTTAAGGTGATGGAATCGCCAAGTTTAAGTGCCACGCGCAGAGTTTAGGAAAAGTCGTTCGCGCGGAAAGTTTATTCGCCCGGAATCGGCCGGGTCGCGGCAAAATGGAACCCGCGGCGGTTTATTTTATTGCCACCGCCTGCGCCACGGCGGCCTCGAGCTGGTCCGCGAACAGGTCTTGGGCGAGGATTTTGCCGTCCGGCCCGAGGAGAAAGGTGGTGGGGATCTGGCTGATGCCATATTTGCGGGCGAGCTGGTTATTAAAGGCCAGATTGGGATCGTCGCTGAGGGCGGCCCGTTTTTCTATTTCGGCGTCAAAATATTGGGGCCAGGCCAGCTCCGGATGCTTTTTCAAAAAATCCTCCAGCTCGGCGCGTTTGGTGTCCAGGCTCACGCCGATGATATCAAAGCCGCGGGCGTGATATTTTTCATAGACGGCGACGACATTGGGCAGTTCGGCCCGGCAAGGCGGGCACCAGGTGGCCCAGAAATCCACCAGCACCACCCTGCCTTGAAGGTTGGTCAGCGTGAGCGGCTGGCCGCTGAGGTCCTTTTCGTTGAGGTCGGGGAAGGGCCGGCCGGGGACCAGCGCGGCCTGGATTTCCAGCGCAGCAAGCTGCGCTAAAATCTCCCCGGCTTGTTTCCCCGGCCCGGTGGCGGGGTAGTCGTTCTGGAGTTGCTGGATCAATAACTTGCCCTGGTCCAGACGGTTAAGCCCCTGCAGGTAAAGCATGGCTTTCATCAACAGGATCCGGGCGGCCGCCTCGGTCTTGGCGCCGGCCTGATTGGCCAGCAGCTGGTCCAACGCCTTGATTTCCGGGGCCAAGTCTGCCGGGGTGGTCTGGCCGGCTTTCAGTTTGGCGTTAATGTTTTGGACCAGCGTGGACAACCCGGAATCAAGCGTGGCGCCGGGGGCATGGGTGGCCGGAGCTTGCGGGTTGCTCGCGGTGTCACCGGTGGCGGCGGCTGGTTTCTGGCAGCCGAGCGGCCCCAGAAACAGGGCGGCGGCAAACGCGGCCAGGAGGATTTTTTTAAGCATGGGATGGATCAAGTCAAACGACCATTCCACGGTTTGACTCGGGGAGCAATAGATATTCACGGCGCGCGGCGCGGCGAGGGCGGGGAAATCTCCCCCAAGGTTTCCCCGAGGGGAACCGCCTTTAAATTAATTTCCCGCAACAAGCGCATCCGGGGGATGGGGTTTGGGGTCCGCCCGGGATCGTTCGCCACCCGGGCGGGCTCAATTATCCGGTTCCTGGGGATGAATTTGCTTTACAGCCGGGCTGTGAATAATTAACTTCACCCCTCATTTAATTATGGAAGCCAAGACGAAGACGATTGAAACATTTAAGACGCACGCCAAGGACACGGGTTCTGCCGACGTGCAAATTGCCCTGCTGACCCAGCGCATCAACCATTTGACCGAACACTTGCAGACGGCCAAGAAAGACCATAGCTCCCGCCGGGGATTGTTGCTCATGGTCGGCCAGCGCCGCCGCCTCCTGGACTACCTGGCGGACACTGATGTGAGCCGCTATCAGGCGGTCACCAAGAAGCTCAAGCTGCGCAAGTAATTTCGCTCGTATGATTTACGGAAGGCGCGGCTTTTTAACGAAGCCCGCCTTTCGTCTTTGGACTCAGACAGCCCGCGCGAACTGCCCGATTCCTTAACCAAACACCTCGCGTAGAAAAACACCGCCTTCGGGAAATTTCATTCAGCTCCGAAAAATTTCGGGGCTCACTGAAGTTCCTCTGGGGGCGGTAAAAGAAAGTCAGTTATGTCACATAAAATTACCGCCCCGATCGGCGATAAATCCATTACCATTGAATCCGGCAAGTTGGCCAAGCAGGCGGACGGGGCCGTGACCGTCCAGATGGGCGACACCATAGTCATCGTGGCCGCCGTGGCCGCGACGAAGGCCAAAGACGGCCAGGACTTCTTCCCGCTCACGGTGGACTACCGCGAAAAGGCGGCCGCCGCCGGCAAATTCCCCGGGGGCTATTTCAAGCGCGAAGGCCGGCCGACGGAAAAAGAAATTCTCACCTGCCGGCTCACCGACCGGCCGATCCGCCCGCTTTTTCCGAAAGGCTGGTATAACGAAGTGCAAGTCCAGACCGTGCTCCTGAGCGCGGATGGGGAGAACGATCCCGATGTGCTGAGCATCGTCGGCGCCAGCGCCGCGCTGATGGTCAGCGATATTCCGTGGGCCGGCCCGCTCGGGGCCGCGCGCATCGGCCGCATCGGCGGCCAGTTCGTGGCCAACCCCACGCACGCCGAACAGGCGGAAAGCGACCTCGACCTCGTCTATGTGGGCAACGAAAAAGACATCGTCATGTATGAAGGCTCGGCCAAGGAAATTTCCGAAGCCGACTTCAATGCCGCGCTGAAATTCGCGCAGGAAGCCATCCAGCCGATCATCACCGCGCAGAAAGAGCTCGTGGCCAAAGTCGGCAAGAAAAAGCGTGAAATCACGCTCAAGATTGTCCCCGATGATATTCTCGCCGATGCGAAAGCGCTCGCGGGCGACCGTTTTGTGCCCGCGCTGCTTTTGCCCGGCAAGCTCAATCGCGAAGGCGCCTGCAACGCCATCAAGAACGAAGTCGGCGAAAAGCTGGTCGCCAAATACGGCGCGGAGAAGGTCACGCAATTCGTCATCAATGACGCGTTTTATTACATCCAGAAGGAAGCGGTCCGCAAATTGATCCTCGAGAGCGGCAAGCGGCTGGACGGCCGCGCGTTTGACGTGGTTCGGCCGATCACCAGCGAAGTGGGCATTCTGCCCCGCGCCCACGGCTCGGCGCTGTTCGCCCGCGGCGAAACGCAGGCCGTCTCCCTCGTGACGCTGGGCACCGGCGACGACACCCAGGAATTTGATTCCTACACCGGCGGCGGCACCGAGAAGAAATTCATCCTGCATTACAACTTCCCGAATTTCTCCGTCGGCGAAACCGGCCGCATCAGCGGCCCCGGCCGGCGCGAAATCGGCCACGGCGCGCTCGCCGAACGCTCGATTGAATCCATGATTCCGACGGCGAATTATCCCTACACCATCCGCGTCACCAGCGAGATCATGGAATCCAACGGGTCCACCTCGATGGCCTCCGTCTGCGGCGGCACGCTGGCGCTGCTGGATGCGGGGGTCCCGATGATCCGCCCGGTGGCCGGCATCAGCGTGGGCATCTGCACGGAATACAGCGGCGAGAAAATCTCCAAATACGAACTCCTCACCGACATCATCGGCTGGGAAGACGCGTATTGCGACATGGACTGCAAGATTGCCGGCACCG
>CAIMLG010000290.1 GCA_903842235.1 uncultured Verrucomicrobia subdivision 3 bacterium | reverse complement strand
ATGGCGGCTCGCTCATTGTAATTTTTCGTGTTTTCCTTAATATCAGTGGCGTGTTTTTGGCGTTCTCTGAAAATTCCAAGCGCATCGGCAAAAGTCATCTTCCCGATAATCTTGGTTTGCGACGGCGCGACGGCGCGATGTTCGGCATCCACCACGTCTGCCAACCGCAGTTTGGCGACCGAAAGGATGTTGGTGTCGAGTGATTTTCGGACAAGCTTGCCATGCACCTTCGCGCGGGCGAAATATATGCCAGAGGGTTCGTAGCGAACCAGATTGGCGACGGGAGCTTTTGTCCAGAGGCTTTCAGATTCAGGATTTTTAGTTTTCATGGAAACAGTATCAGATGGCGGTATCAGATTGGGTGTAACGGAATCATTACAAAGTGAAAACCACCCAATTTTTATTGTGTTTTCTTGCTACCGTTATGAAAGGAGGGTAGCCGGTTTCCTAAACCGTTGATCCCAGTTCAATTCCGGGTGGGAGCACCAATTTTAAGTTGCTGTATGATAAAAACATGCAATGTTTTTATGAACAGTTAACGCAACTTCCAGGTCTATTGGTTGTTGATATTAATGACCGTTACAAAAACACATCACACCTTTATGAAGATTTTCTTTTCTGCCAAAACACTGATGGCGGCGGTGCTGGTTGCCGCCGCTGGGAACATTGGGCAAGCGCAAGATCAGCCCCTGCCGCCCCCAGCCGAGGCCGAGGCGTTGCCACCGAATATCGAGCCCAATAGCCCGCTCGCTCAAATCATCAAGCTCGCCCAAGCTGGGGTGGCCCCGGAAATCATGCGGAATTTTATCGTGAATACGACCGGGCCATTCGGCCTCGACGCCGAAAAAATCATTTACCTCAACGATCTGGGCGTGCCCGTTGACCTCATCAACGCGATGCTAAACCACGACAAACAGGTGCCACCGCCGATCGCCGCGACTCCGCCACCCCCGACCAGCAATCTCGAACCCGCACCGGCCTCCGCGGTAACGGTGAATTATTTTTACGACACCCTGACGCCTTATGGCTCGTGGGTGGAAGTCGAGGGCTACGGCCGCTGCTGGCGGCCGACTGCGGTGATTTACGATTCTTCCTGGCAGCCCTACAGCGATCGGGGCCATTGGGTTTACAGTGATTACGGCTGGTATTGGGAATCCGATTATTCCTGGGGTTCGACCTTTCATTATGGTCGCTGGTTTCGGAATCCGCACTACGGCTGGTGCTGGTGGCCCGACACCGTCTGGGCTCCATCCTGGGTCACCTGGCGGTCCGGCGGGGATTATTGCGGCTGGGCGCCGCTGCCGCCCTTCACCACCTACCGGCCGGGCCTCGGCTTTTTCTACCGCAATGCCAGCGTGTCCGTCGGTTTTAGCTTCGGGCTGGAAGCGAGCTGCTTCACCTTCGTCACCACGGACCGGCTGTGTGACCGCCGCCCGCGCTATTTCCGGGCTGAAGGGTCGCGCGTGACGCAAATTTTCAACCAGACTACCGTCATCAATAATTACAACGAGCACAACCGCACCATCATCAACGGCGGCATCTCGATTGACCGCATCAACACGGGCAGTCATCGGCCCATCCAGCCCGTGGCCATCTCCCAAATTCCCAATGCGAGCCGCCACGGCTGGCGCGGCAATGATGACGACTGGTCTAATCGTCGTTCGAGCGGCGGAAGTGGAGGACAAAATCCTCCGGGCCTAAATCGTCCCAACCCGACGAGTCTTCGCAACGGGCAGAACCATGACGCCCAGCCGGGGCGCCCGCCGGAACACGGCCAGCCGTCGGCAACTCCCAATCGCAATGGCAGCGAAATCTCGCCGTCCCGGCCAACCGGCTCCACCCAACCCGGCAATCGAACCGGGCCGCGCGAAGACGCCAATCGCAATCTCACGCCACCGGTAAATAATCCCGCCCCAAGCGCTACTGGCAATCACAACCCCCAGCGCGTAACGCCCCAACCTGGCGCTAGCGAGCGCAGCCAACCGGCCAACAATGGCCAGCCGAACCGCCCCGCGCAGCCGCAAGCGCCAGCGCCGGTAACCCCGCCACTAGTCACGCCGCCAGTCAATCGCGACCAGCCAAGCCGGATCAGCCAGCCACAATTACCGCCGCGCGTGGTCGCCCCCGTGGTCACGCCACCGATGAACCGTGCGCAGCCGGGCAGTTCGCAACCGTCAGGCGCATCCTTCAATCGCAATCCGCAGCGCACGGAATCCCAGCCCACCGCCAATAATCACAGTCCGGCGGCCAATAATAACTGGCAACCCAACCGGCCGGCCCAACCGCAATCGGCGCCGGCGTTCAATACGCCGCGCAATTCCGAAGCGAGCGCACCGGTAACCCATCCGCAACCCAACCACACCCCGCCGCCGCAATCGCCACCCACGGTCACGCCGCCGCGCATCAGCGCGCCACCCACCCCTTCCACCCCGGCAGCGGCCCCCAGCCCGGCGCGCAACTCAGACCGCAGTTCCGGCTCAAGTCAGAATTCCAACAGGGACAAAGATAAACAAAATCGCTGAACGGTCCTTTTCCCAACGCCGCGCGGCCAACCGCGCGGCGTTTTTGCTTTTGCCTCCGCGCCGCCGCTGGCAACCTGTTCGCGTGGGTATTTCCCGGCAACAATTTGCACAGCTACAGGAACGGTTGAATGGCCAAAAGCCGCGTTCCGCCATGCGGCCGGCCGCCCCGGCCCAACATCCGGTCGCCCCGGCCGCCCAAATTATTCTCGGCGTCGATCCGTCGCTGCGCGGGACAGGCTATGGCGTCATTCGCCCCGGCTCCCCCAATCCGGTGGTGCTCGCCCAAGGAACCATTGTTTGTCCGAAAGACTGGGCGCGCTCGCGCTGTCTGGCCCAGATTTCCCAGACGCTCCGGGAGCTGGTGCGAATCCACCAGCCCACGGTCTGCGTGGTGGAAGGCTTGTTCTTTGCGCAGAATTTGAAAACCGCTATCATCATGGGCGAAGCGCGCGGCGCGGCGATGGCCACGATCGCGGAAGGCGGCCTCGAGATTTATGAAATCGCCGCGCGCAAAGTGAAACAAGCCATCGTGGGTTACGGCGCCGCGCAGAAGCTCGCCGTCGCCAAAATGGTGCAACGGAGGCTGAACCTCCCCGAACTGCCCGCGCCCGATGCGGCCGACGCGCTGGCGCTGGCGCTGGTTCACGTGCAGGCGCAAAGCCGGTTTAGCTTAAACACGCCGAAGAAAATTTAACCACGAATGGATACTAACAAACACGAATCAGGGAATGATACGCAACGGTGCTCATTCAATTGTTAGGCCTCTATGCGCGCGTTACTTCTCATCTCGCTGTTGATGCTGTCGCTTACAGGATGCAAAACGCATCCGAAGCAAGAGGATGTCACCGGGGAAATAGACCGGTTGTATCAGGTTTATTTGGATGGCGGTCTGACCGAGGCACGTCACAGTTTGGTTCAGATTATAGCGATTCATAATAACGCGAAGATTTCATCAAGCGCGCAAGCTCTAGGACTTTGGTTGGCGTATGGCCGTCTTTGTTTGTTGGAGAAGCGGCTTGGCCATGCTGATGCAGCACAGTCTGCTTTGATCAAGACGCGTTATTGGGCCTTACGTCGAGCTGAGATTTCCGGTGATTCTTCTGCTGATGCGATGCGTTATGTTGACACGTTTGCCAGCGAAGACGGCTTGGCGGCATTCTTAGACAAGTGGGACAGAAACCACAATCACGGTAGTTTACCAAACTATACACAGAAACTATGAGACCTTGGCCAAACAAGTTTCCGGAGACACTAGCCGCTGATAGCGCTGGCAATTTCGCAGTCGCAATTCCCGCCGCGAGTCGGCGGCGGTTCAGTTTTCCAGATTGTTCGTGTCCATTCGTGTCCATTCGTGTCCGTTCGTGATTGTTTATGATTACTTTTCTCCAAGGCAAACTCGTCGAATCCCTGCCCACGCAGGTCGTGGTGGAAGTCCACGGCGTCGGCTATGAAGTGCTGATTCCGCTGTCGTCGTTCGACAAGCTGCCGCCGCCCGGCCAGGATGTGAAGTTGCTCACGCAGCTCATCGTCCGCGAAGACGCGCACATCCTCTACGGTTTCATGTCAGCAACGGAGCGCGATCTGTTCCGCCTGCTCATCAACAGCGTCAGCGGTATTGGCCCCAAGACGGCCTTGAACATTTTAAGCGGCATGAACGCCACCGCCTTTCGCGGTGCCGTCGCCAACAGCGATGTGAAATCGCTTTCCCAGATTTCCGGCGTCGGCAAAAAGACCGCCGAGCGCATCGTCGTGGAATTGCGCGACAAAATCGGCAGTGCTGGCGCGCTGGAAGCCGCGAGTGCCAAACACGGATTGTCGCCCGACGACCAGAAGACCAATGACGCCACGCTCGCACTCATGGCGCTGGGCTTCAAGCAAGTTGAGGCGCACGACGCCGTCCGTGCCGCACAGGCGATGCTCGGGGCGACTGCGACGGTCGAACAACTGGTCCGGGCCTGTTTGAAGAAAGGTTGAAGCTTACCGATGTCGTCCAAACCCAAAACTCAACGGCGCAGCGGCGTCATTGTCCCGCACGCGCCCAAATGGCACCAGCGCCTCGGCGCTTTCCTGCTTTTCCTTTCGCTGCGGGCGCTGCTGGCCACCGTCCGTTGCCGGTTGAAAACGCCGTCCGCATACCTTGCCCCCAACGCGCCGACCCCGGTGATTTTCTGCATCTGGCACAACCGGCTGGCCACCTGCGTCAAGGTGCTGGACGTGCACCGGCGGCCCCACAACGCCGGTGCCGGCATGGCGGCGCTCATCAGCGCCAGCAAGGACGGCGCCTTCCTCGCCAGCATCCTGGAATGGTTTAAGGTGCAGCCGGTGCGCGGCTCGAGCAGCCGGCGCGGCGCGCAGGCCATGTTGGAAATGACGACCTGGGCCGGGCGGGGCTACGACCTGACCATCACCCCCGACGGCCCGCGCGGCCCGTGCTACAAAAATCAGGATGGCATCACCTCGCTCGCGCAATTGACCGGCCTGCCCATCGTGCCGGTCGCGTTCAACCTAAACTGGAAAATCTCCGTGAAGAGCTGGGATCGGTTTCAGATTCCGCTGCCCTTTGCCCGCTGCGAAGTCTGCGTAGGCCCGGCCCTCCGGGTGCCCCAAAATGCGAGCGACGCCGAACGCGACACGTTGCGGCAGGAATTGCAACAGCGGCTGATGGAAATCACGCGGGACTAATGTCCACCTTTTCGGCGTCTAGTTTTATTCAGCCCAAGTGAATTCATGGGATCCTGATCCAACCTCTAATCCGCCAGTTTGGGACAGGGAAACAGGTTTCCCTTGAAGGGTGATACTTTTCGCAGCCGATGACAGAACAACCCGTGCCGTGCTGTTCGGTGGAATGATCACGTGCATCGTGATGCGATCGTCTTTTCGTTCCCAACGATTCGAGACTGTCCCATACGGCGTCTCGAAGCTGCCCGCCGCCCAATTGAGACCGGGAACGATGGTCGGTTGGACATGAACCACTTTGTAGCCGGGCGTCTCCGGGCGCAACCCGACCAGATAACCCATCATCCACTCGCCGCAACCACCGAAGGTATAGTGGTTGAATGAATTCATGCCGGGTGAATAGAAAGTGCCGTCCGCGTTTTTGCCCTCCCATCGTTCCCAAATGGTCGTCGCACCCAGTTTCACCATGCCGCCCCAGCCTGGCGGCTCCTCGTTCAAGATGGTTTTGGCGGCATCCGCCGGCAGACCGATTTCGGTCAGCCCTTGCAATAAATTACCCGCACCGTGAAAACCGGTCAGCACGGTGTAATGGTCGGCCAGCATCCGGTTTTGAAATTTTTCGCGGATCAATTTTTCCTGCGTCGGTTCGTAAAGATGGTAACGGCAGACCAGCGCGTAAGCCGTCTCCGTGTCTCCGGTCACCGTGCCGTCGGGGGCGATATGCTTTTGGATGATTTCGGATCGGAAATGCGCGGCCAAAGCCGTGAACGGGCGGACATCCTCGTCATGTCCGGTGAGGCGGGCGAAATCAGCCATGTGTCCGCTGAGCATATAGCCGAAGACGCGGCCGATGAATTCCCGCGATGTGCCTTTCTCCAGCGCGACCCAGTCGCCGATGATCCGGTAGTCCGGCTTCCCCCTTTTCGGCTGGTCCACTTCCACCGCGAATTTTTGCCATTGCGTCATGTAGAAGCGCAACGCCGCATAGTTTTCCTGGATGGGTTGCGCGTCGCCATAACGCTGCCAGATCATCCACGGTGTAATCATCATGGCGGCGGACCAATCGAGCGACGCGTTGCCGCCGCCGGGCCGGTAGCCGGGCGCACCGTTGCTGATGTTGCCGTCTTTTTTCTTTTGCGTGTCCACGCAGTCAAGAAACCATTTCGTGAAGAAACTGGCAGCGTTTTGGTTGTAAGCCGATGAGGCCATGAAGAAATGCGCATCGCCCACCCAGCCGTAGCGTTCGTCGCGCTGCGGACAATCCGTCATTGTCTCGAAATAATTTCCGCGCTGGCTCCACTGGATGTTTTGATATAGCCGGTTCAACATCGGCGACGACGAGTCAAACGTGCTGGTGATCGGCCCGCCGGAATGGGCGACAATGCCGGTGAGCGTTTCCTTCGTGGGCTTATCTGTAAGGCCGACGATTTGCGCGTAGCGAAATCCGTGATAGGTGAAGCGCGGCTCCCAAGTCTCCACAACGCCGCCTTTGCAAATGTAGCGGTCCGCCGGATTGACAGTGCGCAGATTGTCAGTGTAAACGGTGCCGTCGGGATTCACATCCTCTCCGAAACGGATGTAGATCGTCTGTCCCGCGCGGCCGGAAACTTTCAAGCGCGTCCAACCCGCCATGTTCTGGCCAAAATCGAAGACGTAAATTCCCGGATGCGGTTCGGTGACGGTTTTGGGCGTCAATTCCATGTCCTGCCTGACGGTTTCGGCGGGATGGGCGCGTTGAATGAATTCCTCCTTGACCGGCCGTTTTTCCGCCACGACCGGATGCCAGGCCATGTCCGCAAAGTCGGGTTGATCCCAACCCGTTTGCTCGCGCCGGGCGTCATGGATTTCCCCGTTATAAATGTCCGCTTGCAGCGTCGGGCCGTAGGCGGCTTTCCAGGTCGGGTCAGTGCGAAAAGATTCCCGCGCGCCATCGGTGTATTCCACTTCCAACTGGCCGGAGAAACGCAACTTGTCGCCAAAAACCTTGGCAAAGTTTTCCCGGCCCACCCAAAGTTCATTGCCACGAAACCAGCCGTCGGCAAGCACAACGCCAATGGCATTGCGTCCGGGTTTCAGCGCGTCCGTCACGTCCGTGCTGACATAATCCGTGTGCTTCTCAAACTGCGTCCAGCCCGGTTGGAAGCCGGTTGGCGTCATCTGGCGGCCATTGATATGCAGATCATAAAGTCCTCGCGCCGTGCCGTGAAAGACGGCGGAACGCACTGGCTTCGGGAGATTGATTTCCTGCCGCAAATAAACCAGCGGCGGCATAAATGACTTGCTGTCAAACTTGGGTGCGGCCAGTTTTTCTCCACCTTGCCCGCTCAGGTTTGGCTCGCCGGGTTTGCCCAGAACTTTGACCGGCACCCAAGCATCATCAGGTTTCTCGCCGCCGGCCCAGAGATTAACCGGTTTCAAACTTGCCTCCCAGCTTGCATCGGTGAAGCGCCGGCTGACCTTGCCACCGGATTGTTCGATGCGAACAGCGGCGATCAATCCGGGGTTTTCCCGTTGCTCGATGGCGTTGATGCGAAAAGCAAGCTGGTTGGTTCCAGATCGGATCCACGGTGTGACATCTAAATATCGCGGCACCGCCATTTTCCCACCTTGAAACAGTTCAATGCCATTGACGAAAAACTGGCCGCACCAGTTTGCCGCCATGCCAATCATCACGCGCGTGGTGTCCGCCGACACCTGAAACGTCGTGCGATAAAACAAGACCGCAGTCCGGCCCGGTTTCAACGCGGGATGAGTAATCCATTGGGCCTGATTTATGGCGAACCAATCGGCACCATGCGGCGTGTCCGGATAAGGTTGATCGAAACCAATCCAGTCGGCCTTGAATTCCTTGGCGGCGTCGAACAGGCCGGTGACCCAACGCCCAACCGGACTCCATGGCGAAATCACGCCGTCCTGATTTTTGATCCGCACGCGCCAGAAATACGGCATGCTGGAGCGCAGCGTTTCACCGGCGTAAGCCGCCAGACAACTCTGATCGGACACTACCCAGCCGGAATCCCAAGCCAACACTTTTGCGTTTGTCTCGAAGTCCTGCGCCGATAGGGCGACTTGAATTTGATAAGCCGTCTGCCGCAAGTCATTGGCGGCACCGTGCAGTTGCCACGAGAAACGCGGCATCGGCGCATCAAGTCCCACCGGCGCAATGCGGTTCTCGACGAGTTGTTTTCCAATAATTATGGCCGGGGCGACTTGAGCCTGAAGTGTAGAGTTGAGGAAGACCACGGCAAGCGGCAGTAAAAAACTACCGGTAGCAAATAGCTTCGGTGTTTTCATTGCCGTCTTTTCGGCGTGTTGTTTGGGGCAAGCGTCGTTCCCGTTTCAAAGGTCTCCGCGTCACTCTCTGTTCCATCAGTCACGGTCAGCGTAACTTTTCCCGAAGTGGTGCTTGGGGAAGCCGGAGTCCACTGAATCAATCCGGTTTTTGCGTCAATGGTCATGCCAGCGGGAGCATTGGACAAACTCCAAGACAGCGGACTGGTTCCTAACGTGGCGGCTTCCGGTTGATGGCGCCAAGGCTGACCTGCCGTGATTGGAAGCGTCGGACGGTTCATAATCACCGGCCCATTCAATCGCTTGTCCAGCCAAGCCACCTCGCTGAACACGGTGGGACTGGCATCATTATGAATCTCTTCGGGCCCCTGCGCGATGGCTTGGAAGCCGCCTTGCCGAAACCAGATGAGGTTGGTGCTGTTGGGAGCGACACCTTGGGCTTGCAGGTCTTTGAACAGCAGCTCGTAGCTTTGTTTGGCGAATCCCAAGCCTTTCTTCTCGAAGGTGGTCTGCCCGCCGCCCAGAAACATGAACGCCACTTTCCCGTTGTCCAAACACCATTTGGCGTAAGCCGCCTGCGATACCGGGGCCAGCCCGCCGAAGCTGTTAGGCGGCGCCGTGTGAAAACCAATATGCACTTCCTCGCCCACGCCGTCGAAATTGGTGCAGAGATACTCCAGCACCGCGTTCCGCTCCGCCAGCGTGAGGGCGTTTGTGTTCCCTTTGGCGTTCGGCATCAGCTCGGGATGCAGCAATTTCAGCATGGTGCCCTGCAACAACAGCTGGATCATTTTGCAGTTTGTGCGGCAACTCAGATCGGACGCCGCGATCTGGGTCCGGAAGTTCTTGATATCTTCCAGCGAAAGAATACGCGGATCCACTTTGGGGAACGGCGGCAGGTGTTTTCCATAATAGGCCGGGTCAAAATTTCCGTTCTTATCCCGGTGCGGAAAAAGAAAGGCGTCTTCCCGAAACGTCCAAAAGCCATACACCGTCCGGCCGGCGGCTTCCGCCGCCTTCATTATTTGGATGCGGCCGGCGACAAATTGCTCCGACATGCCGGGATTTTTTACTCCGCTGGCAAAAGTTTCAAAGACCTGCGCGCCGGATTGGAACAGATCGTCAAGCAACTGGTTCTTCCGGTCCATATCCGCCACGAGAGCGGGATCGGCTTGGTCATAAATCTCCTCGCGGACATTATTGAGCTGGATAAAACCGATGCCCCGGCGACAGATCGGAAACCCGTCTGGATTCTCCAGGCAGGCGTCGCTCTGGTTTTGATACAGAATTTTTGTCGAGACCCGGGCATTACGGATTTCCCGCGCCGGGGCTGGCACCGGGTTGGTGACGGCTCCGCCGCTGACCACATAATCATTTCCCTGGCTGGTTCCGGACAGGGCCAGGCGAAACCCCGTGCCAGTCCCGGCAGAATTCGGAAAGAAGGCCAGCCCGCAAGCGATCCGCAGATAATGATAGTTTTGATACCAAGCCCCGCCGCGCAAATTCCGCACCAGCGCATTGGCGGAGGTCGTGCCGAAGCACCACTCGGCCACATTGCCGGTCAGGTCATAGCAACCCAGCATGTTTGGAGGTTTGGATTTCACCGCCGCCGTTCCTTTCCGGTTGGGAACGGCCGAATTGAGCGCATTGATGCCGCCGCTGGTGCCGCCGGCGGGATAGGTTCCGTTGCTCCAATACAAACTGCCGACGCGCCGGGCCCCGCCGTCGTTTTTATCGCCCTGCCAGCGGGCGGCACATTCCCATTCCCACTGGGTCGGCAGGCGGAATCCGTTTCCCGGATGGTTCAGCGCCTGGTCGCAGACGGTTCCGTTGGCGTCGCGGGAATCCTTGATGATCTCCCCCGTCACACTTTGATAAACCGGATGCAACCCCGTCATTTCCGAAAGCGCATTGCACCAGACCACCGCATCGCGCCAGCTTACCGACGAAACGGGGTGCTGGGCCGTTCCCGGCGTGACCCCGGCGTTTTGAAAATGGTAACCGTTGGTGGCCGACCACTGACAGACCGCCAACCACAAGCCATAAGTGACCTCGGTTTCCCCAATCCAAAAGCTGCCGAGGGTTTTGGTTTGCACGTTGGCCAGCCCGACGGGAAATTCGCCGCCGGGGCAGAAGAGCATTTTGCAAACCGGAGGCAACGCCGCCGCCGATCCGTTTGGAGCCAGCGTTTTGACCTCGCCAGCTTTTCCGCCCACCGCTGGGCCAACCAGATTCCACGGCGCCGCTTGGATGACACCCGCACTGATAACCAGGCTGACCAATTGGCACATCAGAAAACATTTTGTCATTGGGGCAAAGGTGGGTGGAAATCGATGCGTTTTCATAATTTTAATCAAAGGCGATTCAAGACTCTGGTTGCAAACAGGGCGATTGTTGTTGTCATCAAAAACGCGCCGATAGCCGTCCAGCGAACCCGGTTTTTCATCCATCGGCCGAGCGAGCCAGATGCGCTGGTGAAAAGATGGACGCCCAATGACCGGCGCCCGTTACATTGTTTCTGGCGCAAGCTTTGAAAACCGCCCACTGCGACGGCGGTTTTCCTTTTTAATTGTTATTATTTAACTTTTAATGGCGGCGATGATTGCCCGCGTCTCACTCGAAATCGCGCTCCGCAAGGAGTTTGATTACGCCATCCCACCGGCCCTGGCCGGCCAGGTGGACGTGGGCAGCCGCGTGCAGGTGCCGTTTGGCTCGCGTAAAATTCTCGGGGTCGTCACCGCCATCGCGGAAGAATCCGGCCACGCCCAGCTCAAGCCCATTATCAAAGTCATCGGCGCGCAAACGCTGGTCACCCCAAAGGTGCTAAAACTCGCGCGCTGGATCGGCGAATACTATTGCTGTGCGCCGGAAATAGCCCTGAAGTCAGTGCTGCCTGAAGCCGTGCGCAAGGAAGACGCCGGCTGGCGCGAGCGGCTATTCGTCCGGGGGCTGCCCCTCAGCGGGGATTTCCCCAAATTGCCCAAGCGGCAGCAGGACGTTTGGAATATCATCGAAGAACGCCGGGGAATTTTGCTTTCCGAACTGGTGGAACTGGCCGAAACCACCGCCGCCACCGTCCGCAACCTGGAGGATCGCGGATTGGTAAGCATCACCAATGAGATTTCCGAACGCGACCCCTACGCGCAGGAAACCATTCTCGCTTCCCAGCCGATCGGGCTGAACGCCGCGCAAGCTGCCGCGCTGGAAAAGGTCAAACACGCGATGAATCACAATGCCGTTGAGGGTGGAGGATTGAAGCGGGAAGATGGCCGACACCTCCCCACGGCTCTCTCCCCACTGCTCACCGACTCGCAACCCGCAGAGGGAGCAAAACCATCCTCCATCCCTCATCCCCCATCTTCGACTTTTCTTTTGCACGGCGTCACCGGCTCCGGCAAAACCGAGATTTATCTGCAAGCGATCGCGCACGCGCTGGAGCAAGGCAAAGGTGCTATCGTGCTGGTGCCGGAAATTTCGCTGACCCCGCAAACCGTCGAACGATTCAAGGCGCGGTTCAGTTCGGGGAAATGGCAGACGCTCGTGGCGGTGCTGCATTCCCATCTTTCCGCCGGCGAGCGGCACGATGAATGGCACAAGATCCGCCAGGGCCGGGCGCGGATTGTCATCGGCGCGCGGTCGGCGATCTTTGCGCCGGTGGAACCGCTCGGCCTCATCGTCGTGGATGAGGAACACGAGCACACCTACAAGCAGGAGGAAGCGCCACGCTACCATGCCCGCGATGTGGCGGTGATGCGCGGGCAGATGGAAAACGCCGTGGTCGTGCTCGGCTCGGCCACGCCGTCACTGGAAAGTTATTACAACTGCAACAAGGGGAAATTCACCCTGCTGGAACTGCCGGAGCGCGTGGACGACCAAAAAATGCCGCTCGTCCGCGTGGTGGATATGCGTCAGTCCGTGCGCGACGGCAAGGGCCCGCCGCTGTTTTCGCCGCAGCTTAAGGAGGCCATCACCCAACGCCTGGAGCGCAAGGAGCAGACGATTTTGTTTTTGAACCGGCGCGGCTATTCCACCTCGCTGCAATGCCCGAAATGCGGCTATGTGGCCAATTGTCCCCATTGCAGCATCACGCTCACCTATCATCGCCCGGAGCAAAAGCTGGCCTGCCATATTTGCGGGCACAACGAGAAAGTTCCGGCCGTCTGCCCGGAGCCGAAATGCAAGAATCCCGCCATCCGCTTCGCCGGCACCGGGACGCAGAAAGTCGAGGACATCCTCGGCAAACTGTTCCCCCACGCACGCATCAAGCGCATGGACGCGGACGTGATGAAGCGCAAGGACGATTACCGCCGCGTGCTCGGCGAGTTTCGCCACGGGAAAATTGACATCCTCATCGGCACGCAGATGATCGCCAAAGGGCTGCATTTTCCGAACGTCACGCTCGTGGGCATTCTCTACGCGGACATGGCGCTGCACCAGCCGGACTTCCGCGCTGGCGAACGCACCTTCCAACTCCTCACGCAAGTGGCCGGGCGGGCCGGGCGCGGCGACATTGAGGGCGAGGTGTTCGTGCAGGCCTTTACGCCCTTTCATCCGGCGATTCAATACGCGCGGCGGCATGACTTCGTTGGCTTTTTTGATCAGGAAATGGAATTCCGAAAGCAATTGCATTATCCGCCGTTCAGCCGCGTGGCGCTGCTCACCCTCAAGGGCCGGAATGAAGACAAGGTGAAATTCTCCGCTGAACACCTGAAACGGGTGATTGAGTCCCAAGTCCAAAGTCCAAAGTCCAAAGGCGCAACCAACCAGAAAACTTTGGACGTTGGACTTGGAACTTTGGACTTGGTGATTTCCGGGCCGGCCCCTGCCCCGCTGCTACGCGCGGAAAACTACTATCGCTACCAGATCATGCTGCGAACGCGGGCCATGAGCCGCTTGAGCCAGGCACTGGCGAAGGTGGTGGACACGCTCACCTGGCCGGAAGACATAACGCTGGCGGTGGACATTGACCCGGTAAACCTGTCGTAGTCCCGCCCGGGCTCCCGGCGGACTGCATCAATCAGCAGCCCGATCGTTTCCCTTCGCCCGAATCAACGCGATGCGCCGCGCGTATTCCTCCGCGCTGACCTCGCGCGAGATGGCTTGGCAGGTTTTTTCGGAGCCGGGAAATTGCCAGAGATTGGGAAAATCTTTGCACTGCTGCGGCTTGACGGGCTGGACCGCGCAGCCTTCGCCGGTCAGTAAAACGCACGCGCCGTCCGGTTGCTCCTGCAAGGCCAAGCCGCCACGATCCCAGCGGAGCCGGGTGAATTGCTGGATGAAATCGGTTTCGCTCTGGCCCTTGAACGCGGCCATGCGGGTGATTTCCGCCTCAGACAGACGCACCTGCCCCGGCCAGCGACAGCAGGCACCGCACCGTTGACATTCGAGAAAAATCGGCATGCCAACAGGTCAGGCCTGCTTCAGCCCCCGCTGCCACAGATCGAAATGATACAGGGCCACGACGACGAGGCTGTGGCTGATTTTTCCATCGGCAACCAACTGGGGAAGCTCCGCCACTGGCACGAGCTGAGTAGCCAGATCTTCGGCGGGATCAAACTGCGTGCCGTGCTTGATCCGGCAATTCTCAATGAGCACGGTGAAGGTGGTGTTGCTCAGGATAGCTGGATTAGAGTAGATCTTGCCCAGCAGGTGGGCATTTTCGCCTTCGTAGCCGGTTTCCTCCCGCAACTCGCGAATGGCGGCGGCCACCGGATCGGTTTCGTGCGGGTCCATCATGCCGCCGGGAATTTCCAGTTCCACGGTCTCGGAGCCGAAGCGGTATTGATGGATCATCACCAGTTGCTGGTCCAGCGTGAGGGCAATCACATTGACCCAGTTAACGCTGTCGAGAATGTAAAAATCATGTTCCCGGCCGGTCTGCGGATGCACACAGGTATCGGAACGTATTTTGAAGATGCGGAAATCGCCGACGGGTTGGGAACCGATTTTTTTCCAAGGCTGGATCATATTCGATATTGGATTTGCGATTTACGAGCGGCATGGATTGAGGCGCGTCTATCGTAAATCGTAAATCACAAATTAAAACCCTTTTCCTTGGCTGACCAGCCTTGGCGCATGAGGGCAACCAAATGCTGCAAGGCTTCCTCATAGCTGCGGCTCTTTTCATCGGAAAGCTGGCGGGCGCGCTTGTCGAGCTGGGCGGCCATCTCGGCCGATTTTTCCGCCGGACAACCGAGGGCGACGAGGACTTGGGCGAGCTGGGCGAGTTCCACAATAGAAATTAGCCACGGAGGCACACAGATTGACACCGATGATTTTGTGTCTCGCACACGAGCATTTTATCGGTGTGCAACTGTGAAAATCTGTGGCTGAAAATCACTTCACCGAGTCCGCCGGGACAATTTTCACGCTGATCAGCGTTTGTTTTGTCACGGGCCGGTCGCCGGGAACGGTGGGCGTGGTGCCGATTTTTTCCAGCACGTCGTCGCCCTTGATCAGCTTGCCGAACGCGGTGTATTGGCGGTCGAGAAAGCGCGGGTCGCCATGGCAGATGAAAAACTGGCTGCCGGCGGAATTCGGGTCCTGCGAGCGCGCCATGGAAAGCACGCCGCGCGTATGGGCCTTGTCGTTGAACTCGGCCTTGATCTGATGGCCCGGGCCGCCAGTGCCCCAAGCACGCTGTTTGGAGTCATCTTTGGTCAGCGGATCGCCGCCCTGAATCATAAAGCCCTTGATGACGCGGTGGAAACAGGTGCCGTCATAAAAGCCCTGGTTCGCCAGCTGCTTGAAATTCTCGACGTGGCCGGGCGCAACGTCGGGCCAGAATTCAAGGATCATTTCGCCAGCACTGGTGGTAAGGATGGCAACTTCGCTCATAAATATTCTTGGAATTGGGGTTGGCTAAATTATTTTACGCTGTCAGCGGGGACGATTTTAATGCTTTCAATATTGACGCGTTTGACCGGGCGATCAGGGCCTTCGGTCGGCGTGGTGGCAATTTTCTCCAGCACGTCGTCGCCCTTGCTCAGGTTGCCGAAAACGGTGTATTGGCCGTCTAGGGAGTTGGCGTCACCGTGGCAGATGAAAAACTGGCTGCCGGCCGAGTTCGGGTCGGGCGTGCGTGCCATCGAGAGAATGCCGCGGGCGTGATGCTTGGCATTGAACTCGGCCTTGATCGTATAGCCCGGCCCCCCCTGCCCCCACGATACCTTGGCCGCCTCGTCCTTCGTGTTAGGATCGCCGGCCTGGATCATAAAACCCTTGATCACACGGTGAAAACAGGTGCCGTCATAAAAACCCTGTTTGGCCAGTTTTTTAAAATTCTCGACGTGGCCGGGCGCCACTTCGGGATAAAACTCCAGCACCATGACCCCTTCACTGGTCGTGATCACCGCGACTTCATTGGTCTTCGCGGCGGGGGCGGCGGGCACGGGGGCTTGCTTGTCGGCACAACCGGCGGCGAGCAGCACGGCCGCCGTCCAAGTGGTAATGAATGTCAATGCTTTCATGGCCGCGAAATTTTCCATACCCAGCACCAAAAGTCACGCGGGAATTGCAATCAATTTCGCGGCGGCGGCCGGCGGTCCTGACTCATGGAACTAGTGATCAGGCTGCTCTGGCTCCGCTGGCGGGAGCGCCCCACAACCATGACCACCAACACCAGGAGAACCGCCACGGCAGCCGCCCCCAAGACCAGCCAGATGCGAAAACCGGCCGGATTCGGGTTGGCCGGGCCGGCCACCTCATTGGTGGGAGTAGCCGTGCGCGCCATCAGGTTGGTGACGACCGGGTTGGTCACCAGAACTTCCAGTTCCGGCGGATTGGTGGCCGGTGCCGGTGGTGCCGGAACAAGCAGCACAACCGCGACAGGCAGATTCGTGGCCGGATTATTGGTGGCGGGGGCGGGCGGCGGGGGAACCAGAATTACGGGTTTCACTGGCGCCACTGGGTTGGAGGTCGCTGAATTGGTTTCCACGGCCACCGACGGGGGCGCGGGCGGGTTGGGGGCGACCATTGGTTTCACCGGCTCATTGGTGGCTGGCTTCACCACCGGGGGCGTCTTGGTGCCGATAATGATGAGCGGAGGAACGGGGCGCGGTTTGACGACCGGAAGAACCGGCGGCGGTGGGTTCGTCGGGATCGGGTTGATTTCCTGCGGCAACGGCGGAAATGCCGGCACATTCAGCGCCCCGGGCGGAAAGTTGACCGAGCTACCGACGTATTCGCCCCGCTGGGTGCGCAACACCAGGAGCACGGGCTGCCGCAGCTTGCTCCGTTCATCCGCGCTCTTCCGGAAAGCCTGGTTGATGCCGTCGTTGTAGGGCGTCCAGGTGATTTCGCCTTGGCCGTCACAGACAATCACCACGGTCAATCGGGCCGAATTTTCAATCACCTGGTTCAACATGGGCTGCAACGGGGCAAACGAAGTGAGGCCCGAATAACGCTGTTTGCGCAGGAAGGTCACCAAGTTGGAAGCGGTGCCGGCCGCGCCCGCCGGATTCCAGATCAGCAGGGGAACCTGACCCGTGTGCAGTTGCTGGTCAAAAGTCCAGATGCCCACGCTATCCCCGGCATGCATCCGGCCATTCACACTCGAGGATAAAACATCTTTCACCGCCGATTCCACGGCGGGCAGCCGTTTCTTCATGGCGGACGCGGTATCAAACACGAGCAGCCAGCGCTCTTCCTGCTGCGGTTGGGCCGGAGCGCGGGAAACCAGCGTCAGTGCCGCCAAGGCCAGCAGCAGCCAGCGCGCGACCGGAATGGAAATATGAAAGCGATGGAGTTTCATGGCGTTTTAGCGGGAGCGGGAAAAGCGGTTGCGCTCGGCGCGGTTATGATTGTTGAGGTTTTCCTCCAAGACCACCAGCGCATTCTGGATCAGGCGGATAAAATTATCGCAACTCGCCACGGAGCCGCCGAACCCGCTCACCGTGTTGCGCTCCGCAAAATCATCCGTGACCACCAGCACCTCGCCGTATGGCTGAAACCGGTGCGCCGCACGCTCGATCAAGTCATCCGCCGTCTGGCCGGCACTGGAAAATAGAACTTCCACCGCCTGCCCCGACTGATCCTTGGGCTTGCGGCGACGGCCACTGGAACCGTCAAAAAAGACCGTCACCGGCGTGCCGCACGCGTCCTGATACTGGGTCAGCATCTCCACCAGCGCATCGCGGGCGGCCTCGGAATGGCGCGGCGCCCCCGCCGCCAGCTCCGGCCAACGGTGGAGTAGCGAGTAGCCATCGACGAGAATGCGCACCAATGCCATGCCGCGAACCTAACGGGAACCCGCCAAATTGAAAACGAAATCCGCCACCGCCTTGATCATCAATGCGGTGGCCTTGACGGGAAACGGTTTGTAATCTAGTTCAGCCAGGGGCGTCCGCACCCCAGCCAAACGGACCAGCCGCGCCACGGTATTGTCAGCCTGACTTGCCGCATCTTTTTCCTTTCGCTGGCGGGCGTTTGGCCTTTCAATTTCCGCCCATGTCGCACGAATACGTCCTGAAACCGTTCACGCCGGAAATTCGGCTGAACATTGATTATCCGCGCGAACTCAACGAGCAGCAACTCGCCGCCGTCACCGCGCCGCCGGGGCCGGCACTGGTGATTGCCGGGGCCGGCTCCGGCAAAACGCGGACGCTCACCTACCGCGTGGCGTATCTGCTGGAACAGGGCATTCCGGCGGACCGAATATTGCTGCTGACCTTCACCAACAAGGCGGCCGCCGAAATGATGCGGCGGGTTTCGGACCTGCTCGGCCACGAACTGCGCGCGCTCTGGGGCGGCACCTTCCATTCCATCGGCGCTCGGATTTTGCGGCTGCACGCCGACGCGCTCGGCTACCGGAAGGATTTCACCATTCTTGACCGCGACGATGCGAAGGATTTGATCAAGGCGGGCCTGGCCGACGCGAAGATTGACAAGCAGGACAAGCATTTTCCCAAGCCGGACGTGCTGAATGAAATCTTCTCGCTCGCGGCCAACACACACAAGACCACGGCGGAACTGGTGGACGGGCAGTTCAGTTATTTCTCCCAGTTCGCCGCCGAGATTGCCGACCAGCAGAAGCGCTACCTGGCCCGCAAGCGCGCGGCGAACGGCATGGATTTCGACGATCTGCTGGCGCTCTGGCTGAAGCTGTTGCAGGAACGCACCGACATCCGGGAACATTATCAGCGCCGGTTTCAGTTCATCCTCGTGGACGAATATCAGGACACGAACAAGCTGCAAGGCGACCTCATTGACCTGCTCGCCGCGCGGCATCACAACGTCACCGTGGTCGGCGATGACGCGCAGAGCATCTACGCCTGGCGCGGCGCGAACTTCGCGAACATCCTCAACTTTCCCCAGCGCTATCCCGGCGCGAAGGTGTTCAAGATCGAAACCAATTACCGCAGCACGCCGGAAATTCTCAACGTGGCCAATGCCGCCATTGCCGCGAACGTGAACCAGTTTGCCAAGGCGCTCGCGCCGGCGCGCAAGTCCGGCGTGAAACCGGCGCTGGTGCAGTGCCACGACGCTGGCCAACAGGCGGCCTTCATCGCCCAGCGCGCACTGGAACTGCGCAACGAAGGCACGAGCTTGAACGACATCGCCGTCCTTTACCGGTCGCACTTTCACGCGCTGGAGCTGCAACTGGAACTGAGGCGGCAACAAATTCCCTTCGCCATCACCAGCGGCCTCCGCTTTTTTGAACAGGCGCACATTAAGGATGCGACGGCCTATCTGAAATTCATCGCCAACCCGCGCGACGAAGTGGCCTTCAAACGGCTGGTGCAGTTGATTCCGGGCATCGGCGGCAAAGGCGCGGAGAAGCTTTTCCAAAGATTCAAGGCCAGCATGGAGGAGGGCGGGTTGAAGATGGAGGGGAACATTCAACACGCAACGCCCAACGCCCAACTTTCAATCGCGGCAGGGCTGCAAGCCGGCGCCCAAGCCGTGCCCAAGAAAGCAGCCGGCGGATGGGCGCAGTTTGTAGCCACGATTTCGCAACTGGAGGCGGACAGCACCCGCCGGAGCGCGGCGAAAATGCTGCGGCTGGTCATGGACGCGGGCTACGATGATTATCTCAAGGAGACCTACGATAACTACGAGCGCCGACTGGACGAAATCCAGCAGCTTGCCGAGTTCGCCTTTCAATTCGGCACAGTGGAGGAGTTTCTCACGCAACTCGCCCTGCTCACGAATGTCGAGGCCGCGGAAGACCCCCAAGATGAAACTGAGAAAATCAAGCTCTCCACGATTCATCAGGCCAAGGGATTGGAATTCGAGATCGTGTTTGTGATCATGCTCTGCGATGGATTATTTCCCTCCGTCCGTTCCACCGAGAGCAACGACGGGGAGGAAGAGGAGCGGCGACTGTTCTACGTCAGCATCACGCGGGCGAAGAACGAACTTTACCTGTGTTATCCAAACCTGCGCGCCGGTTTTGGCGCCGCCGGCATGGACACCTACCAAACGCCGTCGCGCTTTCTCTCTGAAATTCCCCTGACCCTGCTGAACGAGTGGAATCTACGCTAAGGCTAACAACATCCTGAGGGCATCTAATCAGCAATGGGCGGGTTGGGGTGGGAACCTTATGCGATATTCGTTCCGCTGCCGGACGCTGCGTTCGGGGCCGAGGACCGCGCAGCGCGCGGTCCCGACCACCCCGTAAACAGGCACGGGAAACGGCTCGCGGGGACGCTCGCCCCGCCTCCGGGCCGGACGGAAGCCGAGTCGGTTGCCCATCCCCGTAACCAGGGAACGAAAATTGAAAACCCCATCAACCTAAAACCGCAGTTCAACCACGGATGGATTGCCAGCCCTGACCAACATTCGCCGGTTCACGGGATGGGGAAAGCTGGCAACGGCGGCGCCGTGGCAAAAAACGAACCAGCGCATTGGTTCTCAATGGGTTTCGCCTCGGGATTTTCTCCCATTCCAGCCTTAACTGCGGAATCTAGGGTTAAGTTTTCCAGGGAAAGAAATAATTGTCGTTGACCAGGCGTCGCCCGAACTGAAATGGGCACCCCTCTTAGTAAAAAAAAGGGGGGTACCCCCAGACGCAAGGGTTGCACCTCCAGCCATTAGGGGGCGACACCCATTTGGCCGCCCCGCCGCCCCTTTTGGAAAAAGATTCACCCCGGGCCAAAAGGGGGACGCCGCCAACGCCCCCCCCGGGGGGGGCGGGCCCAACGAGGCTCAAAAGGAACAACCGTTCACCGGTAGGGGTCTTGGCGGGTGCGGGGCGGCGGTCAGGCGCTGGCAGCGGCACGGAGGGCTTCGAGGACTTCCCAGCGGGCGTAAAGCTGGGTGACTTTTTCCTTGGCGGCGTCCAGCTCGGTGGTGAGCTGGTGAACCTGGGTGGCGTGCTTGCGGAAAAATTCCGGGTTGGCAAACAAACCTTCGATCCGCGCCACTTCCGCCTCGACGGCGTGGATCTGTGCTTCCATGCCCTCCAGCTCGCGCTGTTCCTTGAAGGAGAGTTTGCGGGGCTTGGGTTTCTGCGCGGCGGCGGCTTGGTTCATGGCGAGGTAATCCGCGCTCTTACGAAACGCGGCTACCCGAGCCGCGGCCACGGCGGTTTTTTCCTTTTTCTCCAGATAATAATCGTAGTCGCCCACGCTGTGGTGGATTTTTCCGTCGCCCTCAAAGGCCAGAATGTCGGTGCAGACGCGGTTCAGAAAATAGCGGTCGTGGCTCACCACGCAGACCGCGCCGGGAAACGCGATGAGCGCCTCTTCCAAGACGCGCAAGGTCGGAAGATCGAGGTCGTTGGTGGGCTCGTCGAGGATGAGGAAATTGCCGCCGCTCTTGAGAATGCGCGCGAGCAGGAGGCGGCTGCGTTCGCCGCCGGAGAGTTTTCGCACCTGGGTCAGAATGCGGTCGTCGGCAAAGAGAAACCGCTTGAGGTAGGAGCGCACGGAGAGCTTGGCGTCGCCCCATTGCACAAACTCGGTGCCGTCGGCCACCTCGTCGAGCACGGTGCGCGCTTCGTTGAGCTGGAGCCGGCCTTGATCCACGTAGTTGAATTTGGTGAGCGGGCCGATCTTCACCGCGCCGGCGGTGGGCGCGAGCTGGCCGATGAGGATGCGCAGCAGGGTGGATTTGCCGAGGCCGTTCCGGCCGCAGATGCCCACGCGCTTGCCGTTCTCGAACGCGAAGTTGAAGCCGGAGAATAATGGCTTCCCGCCGAGTTCCATGCCCAAGCCGATGGCCTCAACGGTGCGGTTGCCGAGTTGCGGCGGCGGCGGTATGCACAATTCCACATCCTCCTCGATCACCGGCCCGTCCTTGGCGGCTTCGTCGTAGTAGCGCTCAAAGCGGTCCTTCTGTTTGCTGCGCTGGGCGCGCGGGCCTTGCCGCACCCACGCGAGCTCCTTTTTCAGGAACATCTGGCGCTTGTGCTCGATGACGACATCGGCTTCCTGGCGCTCGGCTTTGTCGAGGAGGTAATCGGTGTAATTGCCGGCGTGCGAAAAGAATTTTCCGTCGCACAGCTCCAAAATGCTGGAGGCGACGCGGTCGAGGAAATAGCGGTCGTGGGTGACGACGAGAAAGCTGCCGCCGAAATTTTCCAAAAACTCGGCGACCCATTCAATGGATTCCGGATCGAGATGGTTCGTCGGCTCGTCGAGCATCAGGAAGTCCGGGCGGGAAACGATGGCGCGCGCCATGGCCACGCGGCGCTTTTCGCCGCCGGACAGCGTTTCGATGCGGCGGTCGCCGGCGGGACAGTTCAGGTGCGACATCGCCACCTCGATGCGGCGATCCACGGTCCAGCCTTCGAGGGTGGCGATGCGATGCTCCAAGACCTCGTGGCGCTTGGAATCATGCGGCAAGGCTTCAAATTCCGCGATCAAATCGAACACGTGCTGGGCGCCGTCGCGGATGTTTTCGTAAACATTTTTCGCCGCATCCAGCATGAAATCCTGCGGGAGATAGCTGGCCACGAGGCCGTGCGCGCGGGAGATTTCCCCGCTGTCGGGAGCCTGCAAGCCGGCGAGGATTTTCAGAAACGTCGTTTTGCCGCAGCCATTGCGCCCGACGAGCCCGATGCGGTCGCCCTCCTGAATGCCCAACGTAATGGTGTCCAGAATGGCGCGCTCGTTGTAACGCACGGTGACATCGGAGGCGGAAATGAGAGTGGGCATGATGGACTTACCGGGCAAAAAATCGAATTGGTGACACTTCAAACGTTGAAGTGGTGGTAGGTGATGGATTCGAACCATCGAAGGCGTAAGCCGACAGATTTACAGTCTGCACCCTTTAGCCACTTGGATAACCTACCAACCCCCCGCTTGCAGCGGACAACAATAATGCCAGATGGCGGCGCCTTGTCAATTCACTCTCGGTGCCCTAGGCTGAATAAATGTTCGACTCGTTAAGCAGCAAACTCCAGAACGCTTTTAGAAATTTGCGCGGGCTCGGGAAAATTTCCGAGAGCAACGTCGGCGATGCCTTGCGCGAAGTGCGCATGGCCCTGCTGGAGGCGGATGTGAATTTCAAGGTGGCGCGCGATTTTATTGAGCGGGTGAAGACCAAATCGCTCGGCGCGGAAGTCATCAGCAGCGTCCAGCCGGGGCAACAGATCATCAAGTTTGTCAGCGATGAACTCACCGCCTTGCTCGGCTCAGAAAATGCCCGGCTCAATCTCGACGGCAATCCCACTTGCTTGCTGATGGTGGGCTTGCACGGCTCCGGCAAAACCACGTCCAGCGGCAAGCTAGCCCGGCTGCTGAAAAAGCAGGGCCGCGCGCCGCTGCTCGTGGCGGCGGACGTGTATCGCCCGGCCGCCATGGATCAGCTCGAAACCCTGGGCAAGCAGGTGGACGTGCCGGTCTTTGTGCAGCGCGGCGAGACGGATGTGCTCAAGATCGCCCGCGAGGCGCTGGTGTTTGCCAATGCGAACGGGCGTAATGTCATTATTTTCGACACCGCCGGACGCTTGCAGATTGACGAGCCGCTGGTGCAAGAACTGGTGCAGTTGCGCGATTTGGTGAAGCCGCAGGAAATCCTCCTCGTGCTGGACGCCGCCACCGGCCAGGAAGCCGTCAACGTGGCCACGCATTTCGATCAGGCGCTAAATATCACCGGCTCTATTCTCACCAAGCTGGACGGCGATGCGCGGGGCGGCGCGGCGCTGAGCTTGAAGAGCGTGACCGGCAAGCCCATCAAGTTCGCCGGTGTCGGGGAAAAGCTAGACGAGTTTGAGCCATTCCATCCCGAACGCATGGCGTCGCGGATTCTGGGCATGGGCGACGTCGTCAGCCTCGTCGAGCGCGCCGCCGAAGCCGTCAGCGAAGATGAAGCCAAGCGCATGGAAGAAAAGATGCGCAAAGGGGAATTCACGCTGGAGGATTTTCTCGAGCAGTTGCGCGCCATGAAAAAGCTCGGTTCCCTGGAAAGCATCCTGAAAATGCTGCCCGGCGGCGGCGAGGCGCTGAAGCAAGTGGACATTGGCAAACAGGAAAAGGAATTCAAGCGCATGGAAGGCATGGTCTGCGCGATGACGAAAAAAGAGCGGCTGACGCCGGTGATTCTCAATGCCAGCCGCCGCCGGCGCATTGCCGCTGGCAGCGGCGTGACGGTGACGGAACTGAACACCATGCTCAACAAATTCTTTCAGATGCAAACGATGATGAAGAAGATGGGCAAGATGTCCAAGATGATGGGTAAAATGGGCGGTGCCATGCCGGGCATGTTTCGCCGGTAAATAAAAAATGGCGCCGGGGAGCGCCGTTGCCGTCATCGCCGGGGAACGCGTTACCAATATTCCTCAATATGAATGGTGCAAGCGGCTTTGCCTTTCGCTGCAGAATACCCCTTGTCTTCCAGCATCATTCGGACGGCTTGAACCATGTCCGGGTTGCCGCATAGGAACACTTCGGCCTTCGCCGGATTGAGCGTCAACCCGGATTCTTTTTCCAAAACCCCCTGTTCCACCAGCGCTTGGATGCGACCCACGCGGCCGTGAAAATGGGGATCTTGATCCGCGCGGGTGATGCTGGGAATGTAAGTAAGATTGGGACGCAAGCGCGCCAAGCTTTCAAGTTCGCCACGATAGCCCAGATCCCAGCTATAACGGGCACCGTGCAAGACAACGAACCGCCGTCGTTCATCATTCACCAGCATCGTCCGCAGCATGGAAATATACGGGGCCAAGCCCGTGCCGGTGGCGACGAGGATCACCGCTTTTTCCGGCGGCACTTGGTCGAGCGTGAACAGCCCGCTGGCTTTCGGTCCGAGAAACACCCGGCTGCCATGCCGCAGAGCAAACAGGCGGGGCGTCAACTGACCGCTGGTGATGAGCGTGATATAAAACTCCACATACCGGCGCTCCAGACTGGAGGACGCAATGCTATAGGCCCGGCGAACCAGTTTATCCGGTTCGGTCGGCACGTCTTCCGACGCGGCCTCGGCCACGCGGGGCGCGGTGCCCGGCAGGCCCAGCACGGCAAACTGGCCCGGCTTGAAGTCAAACAGTTCCGCGTCGGGTCGCACCCGCAGAATCACCAGTTGCGGATTGATTTCCTCACGGCCGATCACGGTCGCGTTATAGGGGTTGGGGGCGGCAGCAAAAGTCATAGCATCCTTTAATGGTTTTAATTATATTGGCTTCACCTCCAAAATCAATGTATTCCCGGTCGGCCGGCGGGCGCTGGAAAGCCGCGGGGCTGGCCGGTCCGCGTGATTTGCAAATTGACCGTCTGGCCCGCGATTGCTAGGCTTTCCTTCCGTTCCAAACGGCATTATGCAACATACCATTTCAGTTTTGGTGGAGAACAAGTTCGGCGTGCTCACGCGCGTGACCGGGCTGTTCAGCGGCCGCGGCTACAACATTGACACGCTCAATGTCGGCCCGACGCACGATGCGGCGCTCTCGCGCATGACCATCGTCACCCATGGCGATGAGGCTACTTTGGAGCAGATCGTCAAGCAGCTCAACAAGCTGCCCAATGTCATCAAGGTACAGAATTTCCGCACCGGCGAATATGTGGACCGCGAACTGGTGCTGGTCAAGGTCGGCGTGGATTCCAAGTCCCGCGCCGAGGTGATGCAGATCACGGATATTTTTCGCGCCAAAATCGTGGATGTGCAGCCCAAATCGCTCACCATCGAAATCACCGGCAGCGGCAGCAAGATTGAAAAATTCCTCGACCTGATGGGCGCTTTCGGCGTGCAGGAACTGACCCGCACCGGCCAAGTGGCCATGCCCCGCAAATAATTTAATAAAGAATTTATGGCAAAAGTCTATACCGACAAAGACGCCGATCTCGGCGTGTTCAAAAACAAAACGCTGGCAATCCTCGGCTTTGGCTCCCAAGGCCATGCCCACGCGCTGAACCTCAAAGACAGCGGCCTCAAAGTCCTCATCGGGCTTTACGAAGGCAGCAAGTCCATTCCCGTCGCAAGGGAAAAGGGGTTCAAAGTCGTCACCACGGCGCAAGCCGTGAAGCAAGCCGACGTCATCATGATCGCCCTGCCCGACACCAAGCAGGCGGCGTGCTACGAGAAGGATATTGCGCCGAACCTGACCAAGGGCAAAACCCTGGTGTTCAGCCACGGTTTCTCAATCCATTTCAAGACCATTGTTCCGCCGAAGAACGTGAACGTGATCATGGTCGCGCCGAAGGGCCCGGGCCACACCGTCCGCCGCCAATATACCGAAGGCAAGGGCGTGCCGAGCTTGATCGCCATTTACCAGAACCCCGGCAAGGACGCGAAGAAGATCGCGCTCGCCTGGGCCAAGGGCATCGGCGGCACCCGCGCCGGCGTTCTGGAAACGAATTTCAAGGAAGAAACCGAAACCGATTTATTCGGCGAACAATGCGTGCTCTGCGGCGGCGCCAGCGCGCTGGTACAGGCCGGCTTTGAAACCCTCGTCGAGGCCGGTTATTCACCGGAAATGGCGTATTTCGAATGCTTGCACGAACTCAAGCTCATCGCGGATTTGATGAACGAATCCGGCATCAGCGGCATGCGCTTCTCGATTTCCGAAACCGCCAAGTGGGGCGACATCACGGTCGGGCCCAAGATCGTTGACGCCAGCGTGAAAAAACGCATGAAAGCGGCGCTCAAGGACATCCAGACCGGCAAGTTCGCCAAGAACTGGGTCTCCGAATACAAAGGCGGCTACAAACGCTACAACGCGCTGCTCAAAAAGGGCGAACAGCATCCGATCGAAAAGACCGGCGCCAAGCTCCGCGCACTTATGCCCTGGATGGGCAAGAAAAACATCAAGGGCGCGCAAGCCGCTTACTGATTCAATTTCTCAACCACCAACCGCTGGAGTAATCCAGCGGTTTTTTTGTTGCTTGTAACCGTTGGAAATTCCGCTGGGTTGGAAACCAAATTTCTGGTTGATTCAGGGAACCAGCCCGCCAAATTGAATTCTCCTTTCGCCTGACCGGTGTCCTTCGCGCGGGAAATCGGTGTTTCATCTGAGTTCATCTGTGGCTAAAATTTCGGCACATGGATTCCGCGCGCAAACCCAACGATTCGCTGACCGCGTCCCAGCAGCAGGCGGTGGCGGCGCGCGGCAACGTCCTCGTCATGGCCGGCGCGGGCACCGGCAAAACCAAAACGCTCGTCTCGCGCTGTCTGGACTGCCTGCAGCGCGAACGCGCCTCCCTCGATGAATTCCTGATCGTCACCTTCACCGAGGTCGCTGCGGCGGAAATGCGCCACCGGCTGCGCCGCGAACTGGAAACTCAAGCCGCCGCCGAGCCCAGTGACGACCACTGGGCCCACCAGCTCGCCTTGTTTGATCTGGCGCACATCGGCACACTGCACAGCTTCTGCCTCAAGCTGGTGCGCGAACACTTTTACGAACTGGGGTTGGATCCGCAGCTGGCGCTGCTCGACGAGGGGGAAGCCCGGCAACTCGCCGGCGAAATACTGGACGAACAATTCCAAGCGCATTACGCCGGTGAAGACGCCTTTTCCGTCGCCGTTCAAGCGCTGATCCACACGCACGGCGGCGGGCGGGATGAAAAAATCCGCGCGCTCATCTTGCGATTGCATCACTATTCGCAAACGCGGCCGGACGCCGCCGGCTGGCTGGCCGCGCAAATCAAACATTTTGCCGCCGCCCAGCCGACGGACTGGCAACGCTGGCTGCGGGAAGCCATCGCTGGCTGGCGCGCGGAATGGCTGCCGGTGCTGGATCAGCTCAAATCCGCCAACGAAAAAGCGGCTAAGCTGGCCGAAATCCTTTCCCGGCTGCCCAAATTGCCCACCCGGGAATTGGCCGCCGAAATGCTGGAACAGGTCGTTTCTGCCGATGACGACTGGCCGGCCAAACGAAAAACGGTGCTGCGCAAACCGCTGGAAGGATTGTTTGCTGATGCCGCGTTTCTCGTCTCGCTGGCAGCCGTCGAAAACGATGGCGATCCGCTGGCGGAAGATTGGGGTTGGGTGCGTGGTCACATGGAAACCCTGCTCCAGTTGGCGCAGGAATTTGCCACGCGGTTTGCCGACGCCAAACGCGCCGCCGGCGTGCTGGACTTTCATGACCTGGAACAATTCGCTCTGCGCTTGCTTTGGGATTTTTCAGCGGATCAGCCAACCGCCACCGCCCAAGCGTGGCGCGCCCGGCTTAAGTTTGTGTTCGTGGATGAATATCAGGACATCAACGCCGCGCAGGATAAAATCATCGCCGCCCTCTCCCGCGTGGGGGCTGAGGCCAACCGCTTCCTCGTCGGCGACGTGAAGCAGAGCATCTATCGTTTCCGTCTGGCGGATCCGAAGATTTTTCGCGATTACGCCCAGCACTGGCGCGGCCCGGCCGGCACCACGATTCCGCTTTCCGAAAATTTTCGCAGTCAGGAAGGGCTGTTGAATTTTGTGAATTCCGTTTGCGGCCACGTCCTGCGCGAGGAAGTGGGCGGCGTGGCTTACAACGCCGATGCCGCCTTAAAATTCGGCGCGCCGGAGAGGCGCGGGGATTTCAGCGTGGCAAAAGCGGCGGCGCCCCGCGTCGAATTGCTACTGCGCCGAAAAGCCGGTCGCAAGGAGTCCGATGAAAATGACGGCAGCGAGCTGGCGGACTTGGACGAGGCCCAGAAAGAGGCGCGGCTCATCGCCCGCCAACTTCAGACGATCGCAGGCCAATACGAAATCTGGGACGAAACCGCCAAAACCTTGCGGCCGGCCGCCTGGCGCGACATGGTCATTCTGCTGCGCTCGCCGCGCGGCAAGGCGACGGTTTACGCCCAAGAATTTGAGCGGGTGGCCGTGCCGCTGGCGGTGGCGCGCGGCGGGTTTTTCGAGACGGCGGAAATTCTCGACCTCCTGAGCCTGCTGCAATTGCTGGATAATCCCTTGCAGGACGTGCCCGCTATCGCGGTGCTGCGTTCGCCGCTTGTCGGCCTGTCGCTGGATGAATTGGCGGAAATTCGCCTTGCGGCCCGGGACCAGCATTTTTGGACCGCGCTGGGCCGCTGGCACGAATTGGCTGGCAGCCAGCCGAAGCCGGAAGCGGGCAAGCTATTTATCAAGGTGGATCGTTTTCTAAAACGATTTTCCCACTGGCGGAAGCGCGCCCGACAAATTTCGCTCTCGCAAGGTCTGGAGGAAATTCTGGCGGAAACCTTCTACGCCGACTGGCTCCGGGCCCAGCCGCGCGGCGCGCAGCGGGCGGCGAACGTCGCCGGCTTGCTCCAACTTTCGCAGCAGTTTGACCAGTTCCAACGGCAGGGGCTGTTCCGATTTCTAAAATTCATCGAGGCCCAGCAAGCGGCAGCGGCGGAGCCGGAAGTGCCGGCGGCGGCCACCGAAAATGCGGTGCGGCTGATGAGCATTCATCAGAGCAAAGGGCTTGAATTCCCCATCGTGGTGCTGGCGGATCTGGCCAAGGCGTTCAACGAACAGGATCTGCGGGGCGAAATTATTTTCGACGAGGAATTCGGCCTGTGTCCCAAGGTCAAGCCGCCCACCAGCGGACGGCGCTACCCGAGCCTGCCTCATTGGCTCGCCCAGCGGCGCCAGCGACGTGAATTGCGCGGCGAGGAACTGCGGTTGCTTTATGTCGCCCTGACTCGAGCGCGTGACCATTTGATTTTGTCCGCCAAACCCACCGAGAAAAAATGGGAAACGTTGTGGACCCAGCCGGAGCCGGCCACGCCGCAAACCATTGTCGCCGCCAATTGCTTCGCCGACTGGCTGGGTATGTGGTTCGCCCACCATGGCGGCGATCCAACGGCAGCCCAAGGGGAAACCCCGCTGCTGCGATGGCGCTGGGTGGAATCGGCCGAGCTGGCCGAGGTTAAAAAACCTGAACTCGAAAATAATCCAGAACTTTCCCTTATCGGCACCCCCGGAATGGATCCCGGCATCGAGCTATTACGGATGCGGCTGGCCCAGGTCTATCCGTTTACAGCGGCCACCCACCGCAAGGCCAAGGCGTCCGTCACGGAATTGCGGCGGGCGGCGGAAGCTTCGGACGCGGAAGCCGAACCCATTTTACCCCGGCCCGCGTCGTTCCCCGAACGCCGCAATGTGAACAGCGAAGAACGATCCCTATCGGCGGCGCAGACCGGCACGGCGCATCACAAGTTTCTGCAACATTTTTCCCTGGCGAAAACCGGCGATCTCGCGGCCGAAGCCGGGCGGCTGGAGCGGGAGAATTATCTATCGTCCAAGGAGCGGGCGGCGCTGGACTTGCCGGCGCTGGCGCAGTTTTGGAATTCGGAACTCGGCGGAAAAATCCGGCACCAAGGGGCGGCGGTGCGGCGCGAACTGCCGTTCACGGCCCGCTTTAGCCCGGCGGAGATTGCGGGGATCACCGGCCCCCCAGCCGCTGGCGAACTCCCCGAAGAGTTTATCGTCGTGCAAGGCGCGATTGATTTGGCGGTGCTGCTGCCCGGCGAAATCTGGCTGGTGGATTTCAAGACGGATGCCGTGAACGCGACGGATTTGGCGGAGAAAATCCAAATCTATCGGCCGCAACTACGGCTCTACGCGGCGGCGCTCGAAAAAACCTTCGCGCGCCCCGTGACGCTGTGCGCCCTTCACTTTCTCGCCGTCCGGGAGACGGTGATTGTTTAATCCGCGCCGAGCGGGAGCTGGCCGGTTTCGGCAGACTCCGATTTTGACGTCACCGTTTCTGT
This sequence comes from uncultured Verrucomicrobia subdivision 3 bacterium, assembly GCA_903842235.1. Classification (GTDB taxonomy): domain Bacteria; phylum Verrucomicrobiota; class Verrucomicrobiia; order Limisphaerales; family UBA11358; genus UBA11358. Next base: position 6,873 of record CAIMLG010000290.1, on the reverse strand, counting down.
GGTTGCCGTTTCTGTGGTTGCCGTTTCCAGCGCCGGTTCGGGGGCGGGCGCGGGTTCAACGGCCGCCGGCGCTTCCGCTACCGGCGCGGCTTCCGCTTGGAGGCGCACCAGCACCGGGCGAATGAGCCGGCCCTGAAACGTCAGGCCGGGAGCCAGCGTCTCGGCAATAACGCCCTCGGCTGGCGGAGTTTCCAGGCCATGAACGCGATGGCGTTCGGCCACGAGTTTTTCGCCCGCTTCGGCGTTGAAGGGGGTAATGCCCACGCGGCGCGCGGTATCGCGGCAGGCGTTTTGGAACTGCCCGATCTGCTCGGCCAGTTCCGGCTGACCGGAGCGGTGCGCCGCTTGATACAGCGAATAAATATGATCCAAAATCCTCGCGACCACCTGAAGCCAGTCGCCCTCGGTGCGGCGGAGTTTTTCCACTTCCAAACGGAGCGCAGCTTTCTCGGTGTCGTTGAGCTTGACCTGAAATTCGTTGAACTCGCGGATTTCCGTGGTCATCCGCTCCGCGATTTCCCGGGCGGCCGTGGCGGTTTTTTCCGCGCCGGTTTGGGTGGACTCCTGCACGCGGGCCCATTGGTCCGTGGCGGTGGAAACGAGCCCGGAATATTTTTTAAGATCCTGAAGCTGCTCGGCCACCGTAGTGAGGGCGTTCATTTCCACCAATTTTTTGGTGGCGCGATATTCCAGCACATACGGCAGGCAACCGAAGGCGCCGCCCAAGAACGTCAAGCCGGCGGCCAGATAGATGTCGGCGGGGGTTAAAGTATTCGCCGCGCGGCAAACCACGGCGATGGCGGCCGCCAGCAACGCGGCGTTGGCGGTCAAAAACGGCCACTTGGGGACATTCCAATCGGAAACTGCTTTCATGCGTCCAGTGTCTGCAAAATGTCCCTCCGGCGCAAGCCAACGGCGCGTTTTGGCTCGACTATCGGCCGGGAAACAAAATCATTTGCGCCATGCGCATTTGCGTCATCTTCAATCCGGTCGCCCGCGGCAATAAGGCGCGGCATTTTCGCGCCTGGCTGGACCGCGGGGCGGGCGAATGCGCCCTCAAGCCGACGCAACAAGCCGGGGACGCCCACCGGCTGGCGGCGGAAGCGGTGGCGGAAGGCTTCCAGCTAATCGTGGCCGCCGGCGGCGACGGCACGGTGAACGAGGTGGTCAACGGGCTGGCCACGGCGCCGGGCGGTCTGGCCCAAGCGCGGCTCGGCGTGCTGCCGCTGGGCACGGTGAATGTCTTTGCCCGCGAATTAAAAATCCCCCGGCACCTGACCAGCGCCTGGGCCATGCTCAAGCGGGGCCGGGAATTGGCCCTGGATCTGCCGGTCGCCGAATTTACCCGTGAGGGAAAAACTCAACGCCGTTACTTCATCCAGATGGCGGGCGCGGGCCTGGATGCGCGGGCGATTGAGCTGGCGAATTGGGAATTGAAAAAGAAAATCGGACCGTTCGCCTACGTCGTCGCCGGCTTGCAAGCGCTGCGGGAGCGCAAGCCGGAGATTGCCATCTTGGCAGACGGGCAACGGCTAACCGGCGAACTGGTGCTGCTGGGCAATGGGAAACTCTACGGCGGTGACTATGCCCTCTTCCCGGCGGCAGCTTGGACCAATGGCCGGCTGGAGGTGTGCGGGTTTCCACGCGTGAATTTCTGGACGTTGCTGCGCTGCGCCCCCGGGCTGTTGCTGCGGAAGCGGCTCCCGGAGAAATTGGTCCGGCGCGTCTCCGCCAAAACCGTCGAACTCACCAGCGCCGCCCCCGCCGCGTTTGAGCTGGATGGCGAGTGGGTCGACCGCCTGCCGGTGACGTTTTCCATCGCGCCCCAGCAGCTGCGCGTGGTGGTGCCTTAGCCGCAGACTTGCCGCCGGCGGCGGATGGCATTAGGCTAGCCTCTAAATTGCATGAGCGAAATTCTCGTCATCGGCCATCGGAACCCGGATACGGACGCCATCTGCTCCGCCATCGGCTACGCGGAATTCAAGCGCCGCACCGGCATGCCCAAGGCCGTGGCCGCCCGCTGCGGCGATCTCAACGACCGGATCAATTTTGTGCTGCACACGTTTGGCGTGCCCGCGCCCAAGTTTGTGGCGGACGTTTCCCCGAAGGTGGCCGATGTGATGCAGCGGAAAATCCTGAGCGTGCGGCCCGATTCGACCGCGGCGGAAGCGCTGCGGCTCATGGATGAAAAAAACCTTCGCATTTTGCCGGTCATGGATGCCGGGATGAAGTGCCGCGGCCTGCTCTCGCTGTTCAAGCTAAGCAAATTTTTATTTCCGGTCGTCGTCCAGGCCGCCAACACCCGGGAAGTGCTCGCCTCGCTCACCAGCCTCGCCCACACCCTCGACGGCCAGCTCGTCACCGGCACCGAAGTCGAACGCGAGGAGGAATTGATCCTGATGATTGGGGCGATGGGCTTGGAAACCTTCGCGGCGCGGTTGAAACGGTTTCCGCCGGAAAAATGCTGCGTCATCGTCGGCGACCGGCTGGACATTCAGAATGTGGCCATCCGCGAACGGGTCCGCGTGCTCGTGGTCACTGGCGGCATCTCCGCCAGCCCGGAAGTCATCGAATCGGCCCGCAAACACAACGTCAGTGTCATCACCTCGCCCCATGACACCGCCACCACGGCGTCGCTCTGTCGCGCGGCGGTGGCGGTGCATCATGTGCTGAACGAGACCTTTCTCTGCTTCCGCGAAAACGCCTCGCTCGCCGCCGTGCGGGACGAGGCCACCTCGTCCGGCTACCTGGCGTTTCCCGTGCTGAATGCCAAGGGCGAAACCGTGGGCATCTTGTCCAAGACCGACTTTCTGAAAACCGTTTCCCGCAAGCTGATCCTGGTGGATCACAACGAGCTCTCGCAAGCCGTGCAAGGGGCGGATGAGGTGGAAATTATTGAAATCATTGACCATCACCGCATCGGCGCGCTGGCCACGCAGCAGCCGATTTTATTCCGCAATGAGCCCGTGGGCTCCACCAGCACCATTGTGGCCGACTGCTTTTTCCGCCACGGCGTGGAACTGCCCCGCCCCATCGCCGGCCTGCTGCTGGCCGGGGTGGTGTCTGACACCCTGAACCTGACCTCGCCGACGACCACGCCCCGCGACCGGGAAATTCTCAAGCAGCTGGAGCAGATTTCCCAGGTCAACGCCCGCGAGTTTACGGAGAAGCTCTTTGCCTCCGGCTCCCTGCTCACGCTCAAGCCCGCGCCCCAGGCCATCACCACCGACTGCAAGGAATACGCCGAAAACGGAATCAAATTCAGCGTGGCTCAGATTGAAGAGGTGGGGTTCGACCAATTTTGGAAGCGCAAGGACGAGCTGCTGGCCGCGCTGGAAGATTACCGCGCCGGGAAGGCTTACTTATTTTCCACCCTGCTGGTCACCGACGTGGTCACCCAATGCTCCCTGCTCCTCGTAGTCGGCGACGAAACCTACATCAGGCGCATTGATTATCCGCGCCTCGAACCCGGCATTTACGAACTGCGCGATGTGGTTTCCCGCAAGAAACAGCTCCTGCCCTACCTCACCCACTGCCTGCGCGAGAAGGACAAGGGCATCAAAGCCTGACGTCCTGCCCGCTGGCGGCCGAACGGCGCTTCGGCAAATACCGGGAAAAAGATTGTCGGATTTTCCGCCGGCGGGTTGTTTAATAGGTGAGTGAACCAAGCATCCGACGCCCAACTGCTCCGCGCCTACGCTGAATCCGGCCACGAAGCCGCCTTTCGCGAACTGGTCGGGCGCCACACGGATTTCGTGTATTCCGCGGCGCTGCGGCAGGTGGAATCTTCCGCCGTCGCCGGCGACCTCGCGCAAAGTGTTTTCACCGATCTCGCCCGCAAGGCTCCGTCCCTGGCCGCCCACGTCCAAGGCGACCGCTCGCTGGCCGGCTGGCTGCATCGCGCCACCCGCTTTGCCGCGCTCAACCACCGGCGCGACACCCAGCGTCGCCAAACCAACGAAAGGCTGGCCATGGAACAACTGCTCACCAACGCCGAACCCGCCGTCCACTGGGAACACATCCGCCCGGCCCTCGATGAAGCCCTTGATCACCTCGACGACGAAGACCGCGAAGCCTTGCTCCTCCGCTATTTCCAGAATCAGGATTACCGCGCCGTCGGCCTGGCGCTGGGCGTGAGCGACGACACCGCGCAGAAGCGCGTGACGCGCGCCTTGGAACGGCTGCGCGAATATTTTTCCCAGCGCAAGATCACCATTGGCGCCAGCGGACTCGCGGTATTGATCTCCGCCAACGCCGTGCAAGCCGCGCCCATTGGCCTGGCCGCCACCATCACCGCCGCTGCGCTCGCGGGCACGGCGGTTTCCACCGCCACCGTTATCGCCACTGCTACCAAAACGATTGTTATGACTACGCTCCAGAAAACGCTCATCACCGCCACGCTGGCCATCGTCGCCGGCGCGGGCCTTTACGAAGCCAAACAAGCCGCCGCCGCCCGCGCTGAAGTTCAGACGCTCCAGCAACAACAAGCGCCGCTGGCCGAACAAATCCGGCAGTTGCAGGCTGAACTGGGCAAGGCGACCAACAGGCTAGCGGGGTTAATCGCAGAAAATTCGCGGCTGAAATCAAATCCTGAACGCACCGAACTGTTGAAATTACGGGGAGAAGTTACCCGCCTTCGTCCGCTTCAGGCGGATGTCAAGGCACTGCAAAAAATGGTAAACCAATCGTCATCCGGGTTGCCAGAGTGGACAACTAACAATGTGGCCAATGTAGGAAGAACAACTCCAATGGATGCACTTGAATCTTATATTTTTCAATCCCTCAATGGCAATATGAACGAAATCAAAAACAGCATTGTTGGGGATGACATTGATCCGCCGCCTCAAGACGCTTTACAAAACTTCGCGGACGACAAAACCAATCACCCTTTGGCAAATGACGGGGTGGGGGGCTTTAAAATTATTTCCCAAACTTGGATGGCAGCGGACAAAGTGCAGTTGGAACTCAATGCAAAGTTTGGCAATGGTGGGGCTGGTGTTTCTGTGCCGTTTACCATGCGAAATGTAAACGGCGATTGGAAATTAATTGTCTTTAACGTCCGAGATGCGGATGGAAAAGCTAATCGTCTTAGTTTTGTAAACGAATCACCAGTGCATTGATTTCAAAACACCTTGCTTGTGATGCCGTGCCGGAACTGCGCGCCTTCAAACTGGAGGCACTCCCCCGCGCGCCGCTGGGGCCGCACCCGCCCGGCGGGCGCCATCATCCCACCCCGCGCCAGCGTCCGGGAGTGCGGCGGCCCGCTCCCGCTTTTCCCCGGTCGTTTGAGCGGTAAAACCCCTGCTGGCGGGTGAAAACTGGCGGTTTCTCCGACAATTGGCCGGTTTTCAGTCGGAAGCTCTGCCCGCCCCCAACGGGAACGAGTAGGCTATGAGAGACAGGAAATCAGCGGCCGACCCACAAGACGTCGAGATTGCCCGGACCGCCCCGGCCACCGCCACGCGGGGCGCCGGCCGGTGCGTTTGTGTCCGCCGCCGCCTGCGGAGCCCGTTCCGTGCAGATCAAAACAATCTGGTTGCTCTTGGGGTCCAGCGAGCAGGTTTTGCAACCCGGCTTGGTCTGGACGGTTTGCGCCACGACAAAGTTGGTGGGCGAACTTTCCTTGATGATGGTCAGGGTGCCATCGCGCTGGGAGCTGAAGGCTTCCATGGTGTTGGGATTGAACCCGCCGCCGTCCGTGCCGTTGCCGATGGGCAGAGTCGCCAGGATTTTGCCATCGTCGGCATCGAGGATGATGCAATTCTGGCTGTGGCACATGGCGAAGAGGCGATGGTTTTTCAGATCCAAGCCCAGCCCGGCCGGCCCTTCACCTTTTTCGCCCAAGTCATATTTGGCGAGCACCTTTTGCGTTTTCAGGTCCACGACGGCGATTTTATTTTCGTCCTCCACGGCCACATACAATTTTCCCTGCCCGTCGCTCTGCGCCTGTTCCAGTGCGCCGCCAACGTCAATCGTGCCGGTCACCGTGCCCGCTTGGGGGTCGATCAGGGTGATGCCGGGGGACGTGTGGCTCAGGATCAAAACCTTGCCGGTGAACGGTTCCAAGCAAATGCCATCGGGCCGGCTGGTCACGGGAATGTCCTTGAGCTTCTGGAGCGTCACCGTGTCGAACATGCCCACCGGGCTGCTGCTGCCGAAACCATGATGCGTGGCCGGGTCCACCACCACGCCCCGCCCTCCCAGGTTGGTGACGGTGCCGAGGTATTGGTGACCATCCAGATCGAACACAAACGTATTGCCGCCGCGCGGCACATACACGCGTCGGCCGGCGCTATCGGCGGTGACATAATCAATGCCGCCGCTGCCCATGAGCTGGGTGGTGGCGAGCACTTGGTAGGGACGGTCGGTTTGGGCGAACGCCGGGCCGGCCAGCAGGCCGAGGCCAAACAAGATACCAACGAGAGCCAATGAGGTTTTCATAATAAGGGTGGACGCCCATCCTAGCGCCGGGGTTTCAGGATTACAACCGCCAACCGGCGGGCGGCCGAACTCGGGTGCATCTGGACACTGTCCTTGGTAGGGCGGCGCGGCTGCGCCGCCGCAGGTGATTTACCAGCAAACTCAAGCTGACCAGCAGGTCAGCCCTACCGATTCACGTTTTTACAAGGACACGGTCAAGAGGCGCCCGCACCAAACCGCACCAAAATTAGGATTTTTTGGACTTGGGGTCACCCTCAAAGATGACAGCCGATGACATCCAATGACTCATTTTCAAATCTCGGAAACTAGGCCAAGCAGGTTTATGACGGTGGTTGGAGCTTTTTGACACCTTTTGGCACCTTTTGGCACCCTATTTTCGGGCGGCGCGCGGGCGACTCTGGAGCCGGGCTGGGGGAAACGTGCTTCGGTGCT
>CAIMLG010000289.1 GCA_903842235.1 uncultured Verrucomicrobia subdivision 3 bacterium | reverse complement strand
TTTGAGGCGCAGGAGTTTGAATATCTTGAGCTGAAGAACATCAGCCTCAACACCGCGCTGGATCTCACCGGGATCCATTTTACCAACGGCATTGACTTCACTTTCACCGGCAGCGCCGTCACCAACCTGGGCCCGCAACAGACGGTGCTGATTGTGAAGAACACCAACGCGTTTGTGGCTCGTTACGGCGGCGGTTTGAGGATTGCGGGCCAATACCTTGGCTACCTGAATAACGGGGGCGAAACCGTCCGTTTGGACGACAGCAACGGAGAGAAAATCCTCGATTTCACGTTTAATAACTCCTGGTATGCCACGACCGATGGCTTGGGCTTCTCGCTGGTCATTGGCAACGAAAACGCTCTCTGGAGCACGTGGAGCAGCCCCTCGAGTTGGCGGGCTAGCAGCCGACTCTATGGCTCGCCTGGCGCCACTGATCCGCTGCCGGCAGTCCTGGCTCCCATTCTCGTGAACGAGGTGCTCTCTCACCCCATCGCTCCCCAGCTTGACGCCGTGGAACTGTTCAATCCCACGGGGATCAACGCGGATATCGGCGGGTGGTTCCTCTCTGACGATTTACAAACCCCGAGGAAATTTCGCATTCCTGACGGAACGATCATCAGCGCAAACGGGTACTTGGTCTTCACTGCGGCGCAGTTTGGCGTTGGGAGCAGCGCATTTGGCCTCAATGCCCAAGGAGATGACGTGTACCTCTTCTCGGGCGACGCCACCACAAATCTGACCGGCTATTACCACGGGTTCACGTTTGGCGCGGCTCCGACGAACTTGACGTTTGGCCGTTACGTCATCAGCACCGGTGCCGAGCACTTTGTGGCCCAATCCACCAACACCCTCGGCGCTTCTAATGCCCTGCCTCTGGTGGGACCCGTCGTCATTTCCGAAATCATGTATCAGCCCCCGGATGTTTGGGTGGGCACCAATCTCGTCAATGATACTCTCAACGAATTCGTGGAAATCCACAATATCCTGAACGGGCCTGCCCCTCTGTTTGATCCTGGTTATCCGACCAACGCCTGGCACCTGCGTGGGGGCGTGAATTTTGATTTCCCCATGAATGTCACGCTGCCGCCGCAGGGCTACGCTCTGCTGGTCAGCTTTGATCCCGTCAACGACCCGGCCTCGCTGGCGGGCTTCCGCAATCGCTATCAGGTCGCCACCAGCATCCCGGTGCTGGGGCCGTTCAGCGGGCACCTGGGCAACCAGAATGACACGGTCGAATTGACCCGCCCGGATGCCCCCATCCCGCCGCCCGCGGTGGACGCTGGCAGAGTGCCTTACATTGTGGTGGATCGGGTGGACTACCTGGATGGCATGCCCTGGCCCTGCGGTTCCGGTGGCAATGGCAACTCCCTGCAACGAGCCAATTCCACCCAGTATGGCAACGATCCTGTCAATTGGGTCGCGACCGTTCCGACGGCGGGGCAGCCCACCCCGGCGATGGTTCCGGGGCTGGCGACCATCATTCAGCAGCCGCAGCCGATCACCACCCCGGTCGGGACGGTGGCGCAATTCAGTGTTTCTGTCTGCGGCACGCCGCCTTTCAGCTACCAATGGCTGTTCAATGGCGCGAGCTTGCCCGGTGAAACCCATGCCGTTCTCCAGTTGCCCAGCGTCCAGTTGTCCAATTCCGGGAATTACTCGGTGCTGATCTCGAATGCGGCCGGTGGCCTGACCAGCGCGTTCGCGGCGCTCTTGGCCCAGCTTCCGCCTGTGATCCTGACCGCCCCCCAGGATCAATCCG
>CAIMLG010000288.1 GCA_903842235.1 uncultured Verrucomicrobia subdivision 3 bacterium | reverse complement strand
GCCGAAAACTCGTTTAACAACCGCCTGCCAATGAACTAAACCATTCCTATGAACACCAAGACCATCATCTCCGTCCTGCTCATCACTCTCGGCATTGTGGTGCTTGCCTATTCGGGCTTGAGTTTTACCACGCCGGGCCAACCCGTGGACTTTCTGGGGATGCACTTTGAGACCACCACGCATCATTTCATCTCGCCGGCGGTGGGCGCGCTCGCGCTGATCGGCGGCATCGTGCTGCTGCTGGTGAAACCCAAAAGCGTCTGATGCACGAAGCCGATTCATCGCCGGCCGCGGCGGTCTCGCCGCGCCTGCGGCCATTGAAATGGAATGAGCGGGTGCGCCGGGGCGACTTCGTTGCGGACGGCCGCCACGGGTTTGAACCGTGGGTTGGGCCGAGCGGATTTCGCGCCGACGCGTTTGTGCAAAAAATATACCGGCAATTGAGACGGCGCACCGCCGGAGCCAGAAAACCGGTGTGAATTTTATCAAGCAGATTTGCCTGACCATCGGCCAACTGGCCAAACCAGTTCGGCGGCTGCCCCAAGCCATCGCGGATTTCGCCAAGCATCGTCAGGCGCGGAACACCCTGAACGATCTTGAAGCGGAACGGCTCGACCGGATTCGCAACCCCGACAAATACCGCGGGAAGTGAGTTTTGCCATGAATTTCGGCGCGCGCTTAAAATTCCAAACGGGTCCGGAACCTCCGGGGAGAGCGGCAAGCCCTTCATCGGTTGCCAACATCAGCTAAAACCTCCCGTGCGCCATGGGGTGTTTACCCCATAGTCAGACGACTACAATTTTCCGATGCTTGCTTGTCGGGCGATCCGCCAGAGCCGCTGCGGCTTTCGGCGCTCGCGCGGTCGACCGCCGCCTTCGGCAAAACCAGATGAATAAGAACTCAATCATCCTGTCACAAAAATATGTGACCGCCTTACAAACCTACCTGAAGCCGGGGCTGCGGGCGAACGTACAATCGGCGTTGGCGCTGGGCCGTCAGGCGGTCGGCCTTGGACTGGAGACGCTGGCATTGGCGCGCATTCACGAGCAGGCCCTCGCGGCCATGGCATTATCCCACAACAAAAATCAGCTCATCAAGCGGGCGGAGGTGTTTTTCAACGAGGCCATCATACCGATTGTGGAGACGCACCGGGCCGCGCAACAGAGCAAGGCAAACTTACAACGGGCGAACGCCACGCTGGATCGGCGCACGGCGGAACTGGCCGAGTCCAATTGCCGATTGCAGCACGGAATCTCCCTGCGCAAGGACCTGGAGGCCGCCGCCGAGAAAAACGGGCGGCGCCATCGAAAATGTCTGGAGGAATCGCTCGAGTTGCAAGTCCATCTGCGGCAATTGACCCACCGGGTGATGGTGGCGCAGGAAGATGACCGCTATAAAGTCAGCCATGAACTCCAGGATGAAATCGCCCAGACCCTGCTGGGCATCAATGTCCGGCTGATTTCAATTAAACAAAAGGCCGGCTGCAGCACTCGGGGACTTAAGAATGAAATCGCCAGCACCCAAAGACTGGTGGTAAACTCCGCCAAGTCCGTGCGGCGATTCGCGCGTGAAATCCGCCTGCGACGGCCGGCGAAAAATACTTGATTCACCCGATGGCGCCTCGGGCCATGCGGCACCGAACTCCCCGCCTCGGGGAAAGGGTCAATATGAACATGAAACCGAAATCAAAACCGGCACGCCGATCAAAAAAGTCCGCCCAGGCCTTTCGCCGGACGACTCCTGTCTCGCGCGCGAGCCATTCGTTTCCCGTGATCGCCATGGCCGCGTCGGCGGGCGGGTTGAAGGCGTTATCCGCCATTCTCGGCGGCTTGCCGCCAAATTTCCCGGCGGCGATTGCCATCGTGATGCACGTGGCGCCCGATCGCAAAAGGCTGCTGGCGGAGATTTTAAACAGCCGCTCGCATCTGGTGGTCACGGAGGCGCACAATGGCGATTGGCTTTCGGCTTCGCGCGTTTTCGTTGCGCCGCCCAACCACCATTTGTCGGTGGCCAAAGATGGCCGCCTGAAACTGTCTTCCGCCCACGCGAAGAAAATCCATTTTGCCCGTCCCTCCGCCGAACCGTTGTTTGCGACAGTGGCGCGCGTTTACCAAAAGAATGCCCTCGCGGTGGTGCTCACCGGCGGCGATGGCGACGGCTCCTTCGGCGTGCAAATCATCAAGGACCAAGGCGGCACCGTCATCGCCCAAGACCGGCCCACGTCGGAAAACTTCTCGATGCCGGAAACCTCGATCAAGACGGGCGATGTGGACTTCATTCTGCCGCTGGACGAAATCGCGCCCACGTTGATCGCTTTGGTTTGGGGCAGTAAAAATTCAACGGGTTGCCGACCGACTCTGAAAGGCCGGGTCGCCGCACCCGCCAACCCGGCGGAATGGGCCACGCCGCCCTATGCAGCCAGCCGCAAAAGTGTCATGCTGAAGCATGGTTAAAAAGCGCATGAAGCAACCTTCTTCCTCCGCCCCCTTCACGAAAAAGCCGGCCCAGGCCGCGCGCCGCAAAAGCGCCGTCACTTCGGTGGCCGCGGCGGCGTTCCCCATCGTCGGCATCGGCGCCTCCGCCGGCGGACTCGAGGCCCTGGATCAGTTTCTGGGGCGGGTGCCGACGGGCAGCGGCATGGCGTTCGTTATTGT
>CAIMLG010000287.1 GCA_903842235.1 uncultured Verrucomicrobia subdivision 3 bacterium | reverse complement strand
TGAGCAAGTCGTGATAAAGGTCGAGCGCCGCTTGTTCGGCAAAGCTGCGCGGCGTTTTGTTTGAGGGGTTGAGGTTGACACCCTGGAGCCGGCCAATGGCCTCGCTGACCAGGGCCTCGGCCCGTGAACCGAAACTCAGCGCCGGCCAGGCGGTGGAGATCAGCTCACAGGAGAGTTCCAGGTCCGTCAGTTTTTCGGCGCGCTCCGTTTCGATGGACATTTGTTTGATGCGTTGCCAGGCCAGGGCCTCCCCGCGAGCGCTTGCCGGCGGCGCAGCCGTGATGGGAGCCGGCGACTCGCCGGTGGTGTCGGTTTTGGTGTTCACCAAGCCAGGGTTGCTTGGTCCGTTGTCGTCCGTTGTCGGTCGTTGTCTCATGTGGCCACAATACGCTTAAGCGTAATGGATGCAAGGGGAAAGTGAAGAAATCTGTGGTGTTTGTCGGGGTGCCTCGGGGCCGGGTCGAACGGCCATCGTGCTGATTAAGAGAGAGCTGGTTTACCGCTTGTTTGTTGGGTTTTTAACTCGTGGTGTCGGTTTTGGTGTTTTCGTAGCTCATGTCTGTGATGTCGCTCATACAATCCGCACGCGGCCGTGGCGAATCAGCAAGCCGCCGGTCTGCAATTTGACTTCGAGTTGACCGATGTACTCGTCAGCACGCTCCAGCGTTTCTCTGCTTGCCGGTATATCCTTGCCCCAATCGTCACCAATGTAGCGTTTCAGCTCCAGCAGCAGCAGATGGCCGTTGTCTGATTTTTTGACGGCCGTTGCCACACAATAGACACGGCTAACCGGCTTGTCCTGGTAACCTTCATGTGAAATGCAGGTGCGAACTTCATTGTCCAAGATCACGTTTAGTCCGGGCCTCCGGGCCAACTCCTTTACTTCCTCAAGGAATTCGGTGCCTGAGTTGAATTCAACGCGTGCGAGTATTCGGCCGGTGTCAGTGGTTGGCATTGGGTTTGCTTTGGTTGGGTTCATGGACAAAGAACTTGTCAAATACCTGGAGTCTTTGAGTGTCGAAGACTATTACGCCGAAGTTGACCGGATTTTGCTGGCGGTCGAGTTTGTGATGGAGCGCCGGCGGTTCGCCCGCTTCGCCAATGTGGTTCTTGCGCGCCTCCCGCGGCCGGTGCTGACGGCGCCGGCGGCGGTTCCACCGGAAGGGACTCGGCACTGGAATTGATGATGTGACCGCGCATTGTCAGGTGCTCTTTGAGCGCCTGGCGCACGATGGGGCCGTAATCCTCGTCGCCGGCCTCGGCCGTGAGCGCCGAGAACATGGCCGGCGTAATGCGCGTGTAAATCCGGACCGTCTTAAACACCCGTTTTGACATACAGGCGGAGTCTGCGCCGTTGGCGTACATTGTCAACCATCTTTTGTGGTGACAATAGCGGCCAACGGCGGACACTGGCACCACGAAAATGACAATGACCAACCGAATTGACCTGCGCTACGAGCCGGCCCTGGTGGCCGGCATGGATGCCGAAGTCAAAGCGCGCCGCTCCCAGGGCGAGCGTTATTGCCGGTCCGATGTCATTCGTGCAGCGCTCGCCGGCTTCCTTGAAAGACGCCGCAGCGCCCGTGCTCATGTCCGCAAACAATAAGCGACCCGGCCGTTTTTATTCCGTTCCTGACGTGCAGACGATGTTTTTCCCGTCTCGCTCGCTCAAATGGATTCGGAACACCTTCCGCGGTGGTGCTCACGGTCCGGTCATGCGCATGGGCAAGGGCTGGGAGATCAGCGAGCTGGCCATTCAAACTTTCCAGCAGCAGCACCTGGTTGGACCAGGCTCCGAGGTTACCACCTTGCCGCACCGTCAACAATTCGCTCACGATTTCGCCGGCTGATTTTTATGGGCAACGATTCCACCACGTTGAAAGAGCTGCCGGCACCGGACCTGCCGCGCCTGGACAAGGTGGATGTGGCCACGCCGCTGGAAAGCGAGCCGCTTTTTGATGCGATTGATGACAGCGCACTGCTGTACACGCCAACCCAGCTCAAGGCCAAGCGCTATACCGCAAAACAGATTTCCAAGCTGGGTCAGGTACGTGAGGCGGTTTTTATGCTTTTGCCCATGTGGCCGGTGGAAGATATAGCCAGGCGGCTTGGACTGAACAAGCGAACGGTTACCGCCCTGGCCGCGGCCGATACTGAAAAAGTAGCACGGACTTCCGGTGAATTTAAGAACCTGCTCCGCTCAACGGCGAGCCGTTGGTTGGCCATCGCCCGCTCGCGTGAGCATGAAGCATCCTTTCAGCAGCTCGTCATCGGCCTGGGCATCCTATTGGACAAGGCTAGGGACCTGGACATGCTCGGCCAGATGGGTGACACCTCGGAAAAAGAGATTGTAAAAGCGGACGAGGACCGCGCTGCGGTCGTGTCAGGCCTGCGCGCCTGGTTCGATCAAGCACGTCGCGCCATCCACACCAATGAGCAACCAACTGATTTGCAAACAATGCCCAAGGCATTGACTGACAGTGCACCAGTGCCTGGACAGGACCAAAGGGCCGGCCATGGTGCTGGTCCATCGGTGGTAGGTGCTCCAGGACCTGGTGAGCCGGCCGGACCCCAGGGGGGGGGTGCGCCGGCGCGCTCCGCTGCTTTAGGACACATGGGTGAGCTGAGCGGGGAATGTTCCGCAAAGGGACCACCGGACGCACGGGCACCCTGGCCCGGCGAAAAAAACGCGCCCCCGACGCAAGGAGGCCAACCGTGAGCGTGCGCGCAATGGACCGGGTATTCCGTTTCAGCAAAGCCCGCATGGGCGAACGTCTTGTGTTACTGAGCCTCGCCAACTTCGCCAACGAAAAAGGCGTGTGTTGGCCCAGCGTACAGACCCTGGCGCGCGATACCCTTTTAAGTGAGCGCCAGGTGCAGCGCTGCCTGCAAAGTCTGGTGGAGCTTCAGGAAATCCGGATTCTCCAGCGAGAGGGTCCCATGTGTGTCAACAAGTACCAAATCTATTGCTTTGGGGAGCCCGTCAGGATGTCACCCCCCCCCGTCATATTGTCACCCCTGACAATATGTCACCCCCCCCAGGGTGGTGACATTGACGTGTCGCAGATGTCACCTAAACCATCAGGAACCACCACTGAAGAAGAACCGCTATTAGGCGACATCGCCAAGCATCCTTCGGATGCTGAAGTTGAAGCCGAATCTAAAAAATACCCCGGCAATGTTTCCATCGGCGCACCGCCGGGAATTCCCAGCGTCTGGTGGAGCAGTTGGTTTGCCGGCAAGTTGGGCAACCCGCGTTTCGCCTGGGACAACTGGCGGGTGGTGATGAGGGTCGAATTTGAACGGGACTTCCGGCTGCGCCGCCCCCAGGCGACCAGCGACCTTCCTCAAAAAAACGCCGGCCGCGCTTTGGACCGCGAGGAACGGGAAGAAATCCAGGAGGAACTGCGCGTTGCCAAACTCAAAAAAAACCAGGCCGAGATAGACCGGCTGACTGAATTGTTGGGCTGACCGAATTATGAGCACGCAAAAATACGTCGTGGGATTCATGTTCGATGACTCCATGAGCAACGTGGCCCTTATTCGCAAACAAAAACCCGCGTGGCAGGTTGGCCTGCTCAACGGCATCGGCGGCAAGATCGACCCCGGAGAATTGCCGGGCCCGGCCCTGTGGCGCGAATTCAAAGAGGAAGCCGGCCTGAACACGGCGCACCTGGCTTGGCGCAATTTCTGTTGCATGAGCGGCACCAATGACGACGGTTCAGAGTTCCAAGTTGGTTTCTTTTTTACCATCGGCAAACCGCACCGACTCACCAGCATGGAGGCTGAGCAAATTGAGGTTGTGCCGGTCCACGCCGTCACCGGCGGCGTGGAGAAATGTGT
>CAIMLG010000286.1 GCA_903842235.1 uncultured Verrucomicrobia subdivision 3 bacterium | reverse complement strand
CTATCCCGCCGAGGATTATCATCAGGGTTATTTCGATGCTCATGGCCACGAACCCTACTGTCAGAGGGTGATCGCGCCCAAATTGCAAAAGTTGGAGCACCAACAGATCATTCAGCCCACCGTGCAGACCCCGAAATAATCCCGCCGGATGGAATGGCGTTTTGCCTCAAGCTTTGGCCGCCGTGCAAAAAGTGGCCCTCATCGAGCGCCGCCTCTGGGGCGAGTTTTTAGTCGTTAATATCAAGCCGTGATGGTGGCGGTTTTCTTCAAGTAGGCATCCATCGCCAGGGCGGATTTCTTGCCGTCACCCATTGCCAGAATCACCGTGGCCGCCCCGCGCACAATGTCGCCGCCGGCAAACACGCCGGGGATGCTCGTCGCGCCATTTTCGTCGGCAACGATGTTGCCCCACTTGTTCAATTTCAAATCCGGGCAGGTCGCCGTGAGCAGCGGATTGGCCTTGGTGCCGATGGCGACCACCACGACGTCGCAATCCAAGACGAATTCCGAGCCGGGAATGACTTCGGGGCGGCGGCGGCCGGAAGCGTCCGGTTCGCCGAGTTTCATTTTCTGACACTTCATGCCGGTCACCCAGCGTTTGTCGTTGCCAACGACTTCGATAGGAGCAGTGAGGAATTCAAACTGCACGCCTTCCTGTTCCGCATGGTGGACTTCTTCAGCGCGGGCGGGGAGTTCATCGTGCGTGCGGCGATAAACGATCATGGCCTCCTTGGCTCCGAGGCGTTTGGCGGTGCGCACGGCGTCCATGGCCACGTTGCCGCCGCCGACCACGGCGACGCGCTGGCCATTGAGCACCGGCGTATCGGAACGGGGGAAGTCGTAGGCCGCCATCAGGTTGATGCGGGTCAGATATTCATTGGCGGAATAGACGCCTTTGAAATTTTCGCCGGGCACATTCATGAACACCGGCAGACCCGCGCCGTTGGCGATGAAGATGGCGTCGAATTTTTCCTGCAATTCTGGAATCGTGTAGGTGCGGCCAATGATGACGTTGCATTCAATCTTCACGCCCGCTTCCTGCAAGCGCTCCACTTCCTGCGCCACGATCTTTTTGGGCAAACGGAATTCGGGAATGCCGTAAATCAACACGCCGCCCGCCTTGTGCAGAGCTTCGTAAATGGTCACGTCATGCCCGAGCTTGGCGAGCTCGCCCGCCGCCGTGAGCCCCGCCGGGCCGGAACCGACCACGGCCACTTTCTTGCCCGTGGGCTGCGGCTTTACTTGCATCAACTGATCGCGATGATCGCGGGCCCAGTCGGCGACGTAGCGTTCCAGATAGCCGACGCCGACGGGCAGGCCCTTGCCAGCCCGCACGCAGACGGCTTCGCACTGCGTTTCCTGCGGGCAGACGCGGCCGGTCACGGCGGGCAGCGCGTTGTCGCCCAGCAGGCTTTGCGCGGCCTCGGCCAGTTTACCGGCGGTGAGCAGATCGAGAAATTTGGGAATGTTCACGCCCACCGGGCAGCCTTGCATGCATTTCGGATCTTTGCATTGCAGGCAGCGGTCGGCTTCTAGCAGCGCCAGCCGTTCGGGCAGGCCAAGGTTGACCTCTAGGAAGTTGGCCGCGCGGGCGGCGGCGTCCTGCTCCGGCATGGCTTGCCGGGTGATCTGCATGCGTTCTCTGGCGGTGATTCGGGGCGGCATATTATTTGGCGGGGGCAGCGGTGGCGGAGTCCATCCGGCAGGAGCCTTTGGCGCAGGCGATGGCGCGTTGTTCAAATTCGCGGTAGGTCGAGAGCCGATCCTGCAATTCGTCAAAATTCACCTTATGGCCGTCGAATTCCGGGCCGTCCACGCAGGCAAACTTGATTTCGTTGCCGAGCGAAACGCGGCAGCCGCCGCACATGCCCGTGCCATCAATCATCACCG
>CAIMLG010000285.1 GCA_903842235.1 uncultured Verrucomicrobia subdivision 3 bacterium | reverse complement strand
TGAAGAACTCACCGCGACTGTTGCCTACAACCTGTGGGAAAACGTGATTAGCCGCGTTGAATTCCGCTGGGATCATGTGGAACACGGCACTGGGTTCTATGATGGTTATCCTTACAATTATAACACTGATTCATATAGCTTCTATAATGGCTATGCTAACGCCTTCATGGTTGCGGCGAACATCGCTTACAAGTTCTAATCTAATTTAGAATCCTTGGCCCCTTCCGGTTCGCCGGGAGGGGCTTTTTATTGCCCTGAACGGGGTGGCGGTGGCCTAGGTTGCGGTCGCGTGGGTCTGGGGCACAAACGGCGTGCCCGGAGTGACGCGCCCTACCTGTGGTTGAAGTCTATCGCTTCCCAGGGTTGCCGGCCGACACCGCCTACGGCAGCAGGGAGATCACCAGCGAAAATTCGGTGATGTCGTTGCCGTTCTCAACGCGGTAGAAAACGCGGTTGCGACCCTGGTTGAAATGCACTTTGCGCAGGCCTTCGTCCAGCTCCCACGATTTCAGGTTCTTGCCGCTGGACCACACGAGGTAATCGTTGATCCACACCTTGGAAAAGTCATCGCTGCCGATGGCCACCCACAGGTCGCAGGCTTGCGCAAAATCCAGCTCGGTGTAGGCGTAGTAGATGCAGTAGGGCACGACAACCTTCTTGTAATTCTCCTCGGGGGTGAGCCGGGCATTCCGTGTGGCTTTGGTGTAGGCATTGAACTCCGGCCGGACATTGGGGGCGCCGGACTGTTGAAACTCCCAGCGGACCGGGACGCCGTTCTTGCCGGGATACGTGGCGTTCAGGTCAATGACCGTTTCCGGCGGAAATTTTTTGTCAATGTTCCGACGCTCCGTGTTGTCGAAGGGGCCGATGATATACCAACTGTCGGCAAACAGCCATTTGGGCGAGCGGGCGGCGGTCACCGCCACGCGCCGGCCGGGGAGCGGCCTGACCCGTTTGGCCACATCCGAATTTTCATCGCGCTCAAAGCCGCCGGGGCTGGTGTTTTCACCATTATCGCCGCCGGCGACCGGGACGGGGCCGATTGGTCCGGCGGGCAGGGCGGGGCCGGTGGAGCCGCTGCCGCTGCCGGTTTGACCAATATGGCTGCCGGCGGCCATCGCGGCTGCCAGGTTCTTGGCTCTTTGCCCGTTATCTTCCGCCGCCAGTTCCAGTCGCGCCCGCATGGCTTCGAACTGGCTGTTGATTTCCGCCAAGGTGATGGGCGTGCCGGTGCGATTATCCAGACCTTGGGCTTCGCTAAGCATGGACTTGGCCAGTTCCACCATGGAGCTGACCTGGGCTTTGGCGGTCTGCACCGCGTTGCGCACGGCCAGGGCCTGTTCGCCAGACCGGATGGGGGCCTGTAGTTCGGGTGCCAGATCCGGGCGCTCCGGCCGGGCCACTTCCGTCAGATAAATTGCTTTGGCCAGCGACAAATCCTGCAAAATCGCCAACTGGGTGGCTCGCACGCGGCGGTAAGCTTCCACCAAGGTGCCTTCGGTGGTCACTGCCTCATTGTAAAGCTGCGCCAGGCTCGGGTTTTTCCAGGCCTTTGGCGCAGGGACCGGCTTGGCGGAAACGGCTTGATTCAAATCCGTTGGCGCATGCGCGGCGAACACCGCGTTGCTTTCCGCCGGGGGAATCGCGGCGTTTACCCGCGCCGCCGCTGCCTGCGCGAGCTGCGCTTCCCACTGAAGCCGGCGGGCGATCGGTTCCAGTTCGGCCAGTTTTTGTTCCTCGGGCGAGAGCGCCACCGGCGTGGGTTCTGGTTCGGCCAGCCAATGCTTCAGGTTGGCTTCGGTTTCGGTGATGACTTTTTGGGCATAGGCCACATCCCGGGGTAAATTTTCCACCCGCTTCTGGGCGGCGATCAAATCTTTTCCCGCCTGCTCCACCATCCGCTTGGCTTTATCGGCGGCGGCCTTGGCATTCTCGGTATTGCGTGCCGTGGCGTTGGTGAGCGCCGGCGTGGCATTGGTCTTGGCCCAGGCCAGCAACGCCTCGGAAAGCGAGACTTGCTCCTGGAGCTTCTGGAGATTGGCCGGGGCATTGGTGACGATGCCCCGGTTGTGGCGCCGCCGGTCAAGGTATGTGTTGAGCTGGTTTTCGCGCTCGGTGCGCTTGACGGTGTTTTTGGCCGGCTGGCGGGCCGCCGTCGCCTCGGTCAGCGCCCGGGCCGCGCGATCCTGGGCCGCATTCGCCGCAATCTGGGCTTCGAGCGCGGGCGCATACCGCTGATCCCCATACGAAAGATATTCCTGCGTTTTTTCCTGCAATTGCTGGACCTGGATTTGCGTGGCCGCCGCCAGTTTTTGCTGGGTTTCCAGCTCGTCGTAACAAGGATTGGCGCGGGTCTGCATGGCCTCGGTGCAGTTCCCGTCCGCCCGGTCCAGCGCCGCCAGCGCCGCCGCCTGAAGCGCGGCGATGGTCTGCTGCTGCTGGGCGGCCTTTTCCGGTGCGCCTTTGCCCAGCACATGGGCGAATTGGGCAAACTCGCGCTGCTTGCGTTTTTCCAGCCCGGCCATTTGCTCGCGAAGGTCCGCCAGGACGCGCAAGTTTTCTTCCAGGGAGGGCAATTGCCGGGCTTGGACCTCTTGGATGATCTGCCGGGCCTGGGCCGGGCTGACATTCACCTTGGCTTTTTCGGTCGGATTAAAAAAGCGCACCGGGGAGAAAAACACCAGCCAGCCCAGCAGCCCGCCGTGAAACGCCAGCGATATCAGCCACCAGCGGGCGGCGGACGCCGGGGGCGGGCGGTTGGCTGAAGGGAGCGCCGCCGCCGCGTTAGCGGGTGGCGGCGGCTTGGGTGTGGAGTCCAACATTTTTCAGGCCGTTAAATTGGCATAAATCAATCACGCGCACGACGTCTTCAAAGCGGGTGTTGGCATCGGCATCGATGCGCACTTGTCGTTCCGGATTGGCGGCGGCCACTTCCCGGATCTGCTGCTGCAGCCGCTCGGTGAGCACCGGGACCATATAGCCGCCGTCGCTCAAATACGCCGCGCCGACCTTGTCCACGCCGATCACAAAAATATCCGGCGGCTGAATCACTTGGAGCGCGGCGCTGGCGGTCGGAAGATTCACGGGCAATTGCCGCTCGTGACTTTTCAGGGTGGTGGCCACGAGGAAGAAAATGATGATGACCAGCATGCAGTCAATCATCGGGATCAACATGATCTCGAACGGCTCTTCCTCGGGTTTTTTGACGCGCATGGCCGGAAAAGTTATTTGCCGGGCGGGGACGCAGCGGCTGGGCCGGCGGCGCTGCCGGCGCTGTCCTTCATCAGCCACGCGGCCAGCAGGCTGGTGACTTCGGTTTCCAGCTCGGCCCCGAACTGCGTCGTCCGAAACTTAAAAATATGGTAGAGCGCCAGAAACGGAATGGCGATGGCCAGTCCCAGGCCGGTGGTCACCAGGGCTTCGGAAATGCCGGCGGCCAGTTGGGTGGGATCGCCCAGTGACCCGGCCATGGCCACCGTTTCAAAAGTATGAATCATGCCCAGAATCATGCCCAGCAAACCCAGCAAGGGGGCCAGCGTGGCCACAATGCCCAGCGGATAGGCCCGCTGGTAATGCCCGGACAATTCGCGCGACGCCAGTTCGCCGCAGATTTCTGAAACTTCCGTCATGGGCGCGCGCCGGTTTTGGGCGATGAAGGAAATCACCCGGGCCAGCGTGCTGGGCTGGGTTTCCCCCAGTCGCTCCAGCTCAGCGAATTTGCCCGCGCTCCACAATTCCCGCGCCTGCCGGCTCAGACCTTGCGGGGCAATGTGCTTCCGCCGCAGCCGGAACAGGCGTTCAAAAATGAAACTCGCCCCAAATATCGATAAACCGATCTGCACCAAGCCGGTGACGCCCGCCTGCTTGAGCTTCTCCGCCCAGGAGGGCATGGCCATCAGTTTCGGGGCTTCGGTGCCGGCGGCGGCCGTTTCATTGGTGGCAACGGTTTCGGCCGGACTGGCCGGTTCGTTTGGGGCGGCACTGGCGATGGTTTGGAAGGCACAGAAACCGGCCAGCACGGTCAGGATGCAGGCGTGGCCAAACCGACTAGGTCGCAAACGGGATTGCATGGCACGGGATTGCATGGCTTTGGGGTAATTCATTGAGTTCACAATATAATGAAGCAGGTCATGGGGCGGACGAAAATAAGGGGCTTTGGTTACAGTATTTTATCACTATGCCCCCCGGGATTTTCACTTTAACGGTTTTGGGACTATAGCCCGCCAATGGTGAAAGCTGCTTCCACCGCTCAAGCCCCGCGTTCTTTTAAGCCTCCCCCGCCGCCAAAAGATCGACCAACGCCCAATCTTTTCGGCGGCTTCATGTAATTTTTGAAAATCCCTGCTCGTCGGCTGTTGGGTTAATATGCTTTAGGCATGGCCTCTCCGGCATCCCCTAAACATGTGATTTTCGTTTTGCCTGCAAATTACGATGGTTGGGGCTGAGCGGGTCACGTTTTTGCGGTCGTGGTGAATGCGTTTCGCTGGGTAAAGCCCCGGATCATGGATTTGACACGATAAGCCGCCTGTTTTGGCACGGTTGCCACCTTGTGGTTCGGTTGTTTGCTGCTATCTTTATCCAATATCCCCTTGGGTTTGATTGCACCATTGGGAAATTGGCCCTGCTCCGATTGAGTGGACAGGGCCGTAAGCCGCGTGCGCGACCGGCGCGGCAAATTATAATGAACAGCACATATAAAGCTTTCGGCGATATTCCGCGCCCGGCACATTTAAATAAATTTATGACCTATTTACGCTTACCCTTCCGTTCCGCTCCCGCCAGATTTCTGGGTTTTTTCCAGCCCAGTTGGGTGAGTGGTGGGCGGTGGGCGGGTTTCGCCCTGTTATTTTTGAGCAACCTGGCCGGCGCGCAAATTTTGACGAATGGCGGCTTTGAGTCGGGCTTGGGCAGTTGGACCACCAATCTGGCCAGCGGCGGGGCGGCCACCTTTGCGAATGAACCGACCTATTTTCACAAAGGAGCCAATGCCCTGCATGTGACCGTGAGCAACAAGGGAACGGCCTCCAATTCCGTCCAAATTGTCAGCGGCTCGTTTAACGCGAGCAGCACGAACACCTACGTCCTGAGATTTTGGGCCAATACCTCTGCGGTGGGGGCCAAACTGGGCATCAACTTCATGGGGGCGACGCCGGTATATCCACAAATCTCCTTTATCATCTCCACCAACACGTTAGCCGCTGGCGGGAGTGGCTATCAGGAGTATCTGTATGCCTTCAAGGCCTCAGGCGCGGTGGCCATTGCCTTCAATTTTCAGACGGCGGCGCAATACTGGCTGGATGACGTGGAGGTTCTGGATCCCGCGAACAATGCGGGTTTTGATGTGCCGATGACCTATTTGTGGCAGTGGGGCCAGTGGAACTTTGCCCAGACCAACAGTCTCAAGATCGGCTGGACCGGCGGCGACAATAACAAGTCAGTGTTGTTGCCGGATGGCAGCGTGGCATGGATTTTCAACGATTCGTTTTCCTCCACCTTGAACAGCTTCTATTCCAACATCCGCGGGGGCAGTTCGTTGCCGCGCAACGTCCTGATGCATCAGATGGGGACCAACCTCGTTTACTTGAACAACGGAAACAATCCCTACTTTCTCCCGTCCCATGCCAACGATTCCCAGATGCCGCTCAACCCGAATGGCCTTTACTGGATTGGGGGCGGCATTGCGGAAAGCAACAAGCTGTATGTGCTGTTAAACGGGCTTAACAACAGTCCGCTGTCCAACATCTGCATGGCGGTGGCGACCTTCTCCCTGCCCGCCTTGACGATGGATGGCATTGTGACAAATCTGACCTCGCCGGGCACAGATAACTTTGGCGATCTGGTGCGGGGGGATGACGGCTATTACTACATCTACAACGCAGCCAAGGTGGCGCGGGTGCCCGCGGGGCAACTGGCGGTGGATTCAGCCTGGACGTATTGGAACGGGAGCACTTGGGTCACGGACCATACCCAGAATGTGGCCATTCCCAATTTCCAGGGCTGGTCCATCGCCCGGCTCGGGACCAGCAACTATGTGGCGGTTTACAAGCCGGTTTTAAGCACGAGTATCTACGCGCAATTTGCGCCCTCGCCCATGGGGCCATGGGGCGGCGATGTGTTGCTATACACCGCGGACAACCAGGGCGGGGAAGGGATCTTTACCGCGTATATGCCCAACCTCTGCGCGGGCACCGGCAGCAACGGTGTCTATACAATTGGCTATTCCGACAACGGAGGTGATACCGAAGGCTGGGGCACAAAATTGAGTAATGACAAGTCCTGGTATAACCCGCATTTTGTCACGGCCAACCTGCGGCAACTGTCGCCGTATACCATAAACTATGGGAATGGCGGACCAGGCTCCCGGATGTCCATTAAGTTTGCCTCCGATCAGAATTACAATCATAACTACATCAACAACAGCTATGGGGCGGGCGTGTTGAACACCACCAACTGGTTTAATTTCGGCATCAGTGGCGGCGCCACCGGCGTGACCAACGTGCCGTTTTACACGCTCAATGGCGAGAAATACGCCTCCGGCGCCAAGATGGCGTATAGCTGGGTCCAGGAAAAGACGCACACGGTTGATAATGCGGCCAAGAGCAACAATGTGGCGTTGCTGGAAAGCTGGATCCGGGTGAACAACAACACCTGGTATCTGTCGGTGACGAACCTCGATTCCTCCTTCACTAACAGCTACAGCGTTTATTTCTATTTTCATGGCAGCGCGGCGGGCTACGGCGGCCAGAATTACCTCCGTTATTATGCCGGGCCGACGACCAATACCCCCGCGCTGGGCACCCGGCAGTGGAATTTGTTCACCACGGATGCGAATAATGACGGCACGTTTACCCAGGACTTGACCCCGGCCAATACCAGCACGACGGGGGAGACCGCCGGGGCCAATTATTTTGTCTTTACCAATTTGTCCGGCGGCGCCTTTGACCTGCTGATCACGAATGGAAATAGTGGCGGCGTCAACGCCATCGAGATTGTGGCCAACCTCACCACCACCACCGGCACCTTGACGGCTTCGGCGGCCACTGTGGCTCCCGGCACGAGTGTTACCTTTACCAATCAGGTGGCGCCCGCGCCGCCGGATGGAGAAGGCGTCGCGTTCATGGAGGGAGCCGCCCTTTTAGGAACGGGCGCCCTGAGTGGCGGTATCGCCACCTACAACACTAGCAGTCTGGCCGCGGGCAGCCATGCGATCACCGCCGTGTATGGAGGTGACGGCAATTATCTGGCGAGCACCTCCAGCGTGGCCGTGGTCACGGTGGTGGCTCTGCCAACCTTGAGCCCGGCGGTGGCGGTGCCGTCGGCGAACGTATATGCCGGGATGAACGTGGCGTTGGTGTGTTCCAATTTCACGGGCACCGCGCCGTATAACTTCCAGTGGCAGGCCGGCGCTAATGGCGTGGCTTACACCAATGTCCCCGGCGCCACCACCAACTCCTTGCTGCTGGCCAAGGTCACGACGAACCAGACCGGCTATTACCGGCTGGCGTTGACGGCCAGCAGTTTGTCGGTGACGAGTTCGGTGGTGCCGTTGACGGTCAATCCGCCGGCAACCCTCAATGTGTTGCCTGCCGGGGGCAATCTGGTGCTCAGTTGGCCGCAGGGAGTGCTGCTGCAGGCGACCAATGTGACGGGTCCCTGGTCCACCAACAATGCCGCCTCGCCCTACACCAATCAGCCC
>CAIMLG010000284.1 GCA_903842235.1 uncultured Verrucomicrobia subdivision 3 bacterium | reverse complement strand
GGCCAGCCGACTTTGTCCATCAGCGCGCCATGGAGTGAAACATTTTTCGTTTTGCATTCTTCGCGAACCTTCGCGATTTCTTCGCGCGACACTCGTCCAACATAATACTCCTCCACGCTGGGAAGGCGTTTCCAAGGCTGGACGGGTTGCTTGCCGAGCGAGAATTTGCCGTTGGTCAAACCGGTGAGCGCCATTCCGATCATGCCGGTGGCCACGCCCACTTGAAAACCGTCGCGGGATTTTTTGGCGATGCGGCCCTCGGCTTCCACCCAGCTCGCGCGGCGGCGGCGGACGTAGGTTTCATCCAGGTTTTGCTTGGTGAAGGGCTTCTTGGCCTTGAGCAATTCCAGCACAGCCTCGGCAAGGTGCGTGCCGGTGGCCCAGGCTTCGTCCACGCCGCTGCCGGTGAGGACGTTCGTGGTGCCGCTGCCTTCGCCAATGCGCGCGTAGCCATCGCCAGTGAGGTGCGGTTCGCCCTGCTGGCCGGATTCGCCGAGGGTCTTGGCGCCCCAGGAGCGGAGCTTGCCGCCCTGGAGATGGCGCCAGAGATACGGATGGAGCATCCAATGCTGGAGATAGCGGTAGGCGGTGCGCGTGGGGCTGTCGAACCACGACGGCACGAAAATGCCAAACGACGCGACGCGGTCGGGATGGACGTAGAGAAAACCGAAAATCTCCGGCTCGGGATAACCGAAGGTGTGCAGCACGGTGCCGGGCTTGAGCGTGGTGTCGGCGGGCAAATCCACGACAAACTTCATGCCCACGGCCCAGTCGCGGATGTGGTTGCCCTTGGGCAAACCGAACTGCGCGTCAAGCTGCTGGCCAATCGCGCCAACGGGGCCGTCGCCGACGACGGTGAGTGCGGCGTGAATATCCATGCCAGGAGTGAAACCATCGGAGGGCGCGCCTTTTTTGTCCACGCCCTGATCCATCAGGCGGACGCCGATGACTTTCTTTTCCTCGACGAGCGCTTCCGCCACGGGCGTGCCGGGCCAGATTTGGACGGTGCCGGTGCTTTGCACCTGCGCGCCGACCCATTGCATAAACTGGCCCATGGAGAGAATCAGGCCGTCGTGCTTGTGCAGAAAGGAGGGCGTCCACGGCAGATTCAAGGCATGGTTCTCGACGGGCAAGGCAAATTTCGTGGCGCGAATTAGCGAGTCCGCGAGGCGCAGCGCCATCGAGCGGCGGCTGGCGCCGACGGGGTCGAGCAGGTAAAGCACCTTTTCCTCGCCGACGGGCGCGGCCATGGGGATGCCGGCTTTATCAATTTCAGGAAAACTGGCGCGCAGTGCCCGCGCGCGAGTGACCACGCCGGACACGCCGAAGCCAATATCATCGGCGCGCTCGTAGCACAGCACCTGCGGCGGCAGGCCGGGCATGGCGGCGCTTTCCACGACGGGCGTGCCGTCGGGATGGGTGAGTTGCTTGGACAGCGTGGTGAGAAAGCCGGCGGTGGCCGGGCCAAAGCCGACGCAGACGATGTCCACGTCCATGCGGGAGCGTTCGACGGGGGAAGTTGTTTGGTCTGGTTCGTTGCTCATGCGATTCAATTTTGGCTGGGTTCTTCGGCCTCCATTTCTTCGCCATCAATGAGGTAATGGAATCCGTCCATGCCACACCGGGTGCGAAGTTGCTTCAAGATGCGCTGGCAGAAAGCCGGCGAGTCATTTGGCCCCTGAACGTAAAGCGGTTTTCCTTTCTCGCCGAATGTGAACGTGGCAGCGGAATCGGCGCTCTTGATGCCGCCGAGCACACGACAGGCCATTTTGTAATCAGGGTGCGGTGCCAAACCGAGGTTGTGCGCATAGGCGGCCGCATCTTCAATCAGTTTGCGGGCGGTGGGCGGATCCAGTGGTTTGCGGTTGTCGGCGGGGAGCAGCCGCGCCAGGAGGCTGCCATCATAATCGGCCGCACTGGCCCGGGTGTAGAAGGCGTCCTTGGCTCCCAGGCAAAAGACGTCGAGGAGGAAAACGCCAGCTTCCATTTCACCGTTGCCGCGAAGGCGGGCCACGACCACGTAGCCAATGCCGGCTTCGAACAGGTTGGCGCTGACGTAAGCTTCAGTGGGGCGATTCATGGGAATTGAGGATTACGGTTCAACCGATGGGCCGCAGTAGCCGCACACGCCGGCGCGGGGGGAGTTAAGCAAGGGCATGAGCATTTCCTCACCACACTCATGCTCCGAGACACAGGCATCACACAGAGGCGTTCCTTCACATTCGACGCAAAGTTGTGTGGCAGGTTTACCACACCGCGCGCAGGGAATGTCCGGCGGTTCGTTGCGCGCCAACAGGCGGATTTTCGGTTTTGACTGTAAACTGACATAATCGGCCATCACCCGTAGCGAAAGATTGGTGGTGGAACCAAAATCGTATTCGTAATCGAATTTCATGCCAGACTGAAGCCGTTTGCCCAGTCGCTCGTCCATGATTTGCTCGCCATCGTCCGGTTCGTCCATATAGCCCCCGGTTCTGAATTGCTTAAATATCTGAGCAAAGGCCATGGGAGCGGAGGGGCGAACTTGCTTCCGAGGAAAGCGAAAGGTGCTCAGGTGCCCGCAACACTCCAGCCAGAGGTCGCGCAACACCTGATCCAACCGACCAAACGTGACCGTTGCGGGCAACTCCAGGTGCAGCCAGTAAGCGGGATCGTAGGTCGCTCCTACGACGATATGGAAACAGCGAGGCGCTTTATCGCCGAGAACAGGCTCGGTCGCACTACGTTTGAAGCATTTTTTGAAGTGGGTGGCCATCTGCGCTTTGCCAACGAGCTGGCCGCAGAGCCGACATTTTCCTGATGAAACGATTTTAGGCATGATCCAACAAGTTTTCTGGCTAGCCTTTGTTTCCCCTTGGGCCCCGGGACACACTAAAGCGTGAACCCCAACGCGACACGGAGCGCGTTTTGGTTGGAGTTCAACCTTTAGGTTGCCTCGGCGGCCGGCAGGGAAAACAAGGGCATAAACCGATTTGTTTTATTTAGAGCCTCCTCACGTCGGCTCCTGTGTTGACTACACCGGATAATCCAGCGCCTCGCGCGTCATGACCTTCGTCAGCGATTCGGCGGCGCGATCCTTGGCGAGGCGGCAGCCGGTGAGGCAGCCGTCCAGCTTGGCGCGGAGACGAATGTAATTTTCCAGCCCGTAGAATTTCACGCACGGGCCGGCCTTGCACGGATGGTCTTCGCCCGATTCCGACACATCGGAATAGGCGCGGGCGGAATCTGCCATGCCGGGAATAATGCCTTCGAGCGAGGTGAGTTCCTCGGCGCAGTAGCAGGCGTGGCAGCTCGTTTCGTCCCACGCGGGATGGCGATTGTAACCAAAAACAATTTCCGCGGTGATGCGGCTGACTTCCCCGGCGGCGCGGGCGCACTGGACGTGCGCGAGGTCGTTGAAGAAATTGACCGTGCCAGTCAATCCTTCGGCGAGCGCCGGGTTTTCGGCGCCTTTCGCTTCCAGTTCGACCACGTCCAGAATGAACTGCCGCGCGGCGAGCAGCCAGCACAGCGCATCGGTGAGCGGGAAGGTGACGCCCTGCCGGGTCTTGTGGAACAGCTTGGTGCCATCGGCATCCTTGGCGGTCATGATGTGATTGACCGTCCAGAGCCAGAGTTGCATGGCGGTGGCGAGCGTGCAGGCGCCGGTGCCGGGCCGCTCGCCGGCGAGCTTGCGCATATCCGCAATCCATTGCTGGAATTGCGCGAGAAATAGCTCGTGGGTCATGGTGAGTGACAACTGCAGGCGCTGCACCGCCTCGGGGCCTTCGTAGGTGGCTTCGAGCTGGGCGTCCATCCATTTCTGGCCGAGAAATCCGGGGCAATCTTCGGTGACGCCGTAGCCGCCCATGAGGCTGACGGCTTCGCGCATCATGTTCGCGCCATGGCCGGTGTTCCAGAGTTTGCACGCCGGGCAGAACACATTGGCCAGCGAGTCGAGGAGGGCGTATTTCACCATCAAATCGGCTTCCAAGACCTCGGCCCGTTTCAAATCGCGTTCGCCGACGGGCCGGGAATTGATCTTCACCAACTCCATGGCCTCCGCCTGTTTCTTGGCCATTTCCTTGAGCGCGGCGCGGCCGGTCAGATTTTTCCCCGCCAGCCACGCCTCTTTCTGTTTTTCCATCGGATCCACTTCGTCGAACAAGCGCGCGGCATGGAAGCCGAGCGACGCGCTGGCTTCCCCGGTGGCCCAGACATCCACGAGGCGATGCAGCGCGTCTTCCTTCTGCTGGATGCCGAGTTCATAGCGCGGTGTGCCGGGCGCGCCTTCGCCGCCGCGAAACCGGCGGCGCTGGTAAAGAATCACGGGCTCCACGGCGGACAGCAGCTTGGCGCTGGTCATCAAACCGACCGTCACGCGCGTGCGGCGGAAAACCGCTTCAATCACATCGCCGTGTGAAAAATTCGGAATGATCACGCCATCTTTCACCGTGTAGCCGCCGACGATGCGATGGGCGGGAACCTTCAGGTTGAACACCGGATCATTCGTTGAGGAAAGCTGATGGACGAGTTTCTTCGTGGGCGTGCCGCGATCCCAGATGCCTGGGTCTCCCTCTTCGAGAATGACCATGCAACTGCCCTTGATGCGTTTGTCGTCGGAATCCACCGCGGCGGTGACGACGTTGGCAAAGCCCATGTTCGTGATGAACCGGCCGCGCTTCTCCACTTGCAGCAACGGCTCCTCGCCGTCTTTCCATTCCGAAACGCGCACCTTGCCGGCCAGCATGCCAGTCTCCACGCCGACGAACGGGATGGGCTCGGTCAGCGCGAAGGCCGCGCGCACCTGCCTGCGGGTTTCACCCGGCTTGAGCGGGGCGGCCCCGGCGACGTATTTCTCGCGCTGTTCGGGCGTGCCGCGTTCGTGGATCGGTGCCAAACCCAGATTGCCGGCCAGACTGCCCGTCGCCGCGCCGGCGTCCACCCACGCGAGTTCAAAGGCGAGGAGCGCGAGCGCCAAATTCTTCGGCCCGGCAATGAACCCCCCTTGATCCGGTTCCAGCGAGGCGGCGGTGATGCCGCTTTCGTCGTAGTGCTGCAGCAAGGCGTTCTTTTCCGCCGTCCATTCATGCGAGTTGCGCCCGCCCGCCGCCACCAGCCGGGCGACCGGCCCGCGGGCCACGCCGCGCGCCGATTGCACCAGCATATGCAACTCGTAGCGGTCGGCAAAACGCCACATGATCTGGCGCACATCATCGGACGGCAAGGTGGTCAAACCGGCGGCGGGTTTCGTTTCGGCAATATTTTCCATAAATTTAAAAAGCGGATTGGCGCAATATCGATTAGGGACAAATGATAAATATCCGCCATAAATAGCCGGTCTGGGATAAGAATCAATGGCAATTGGCAACAATCATCACATTCGCCCTCGGGATGACAATTTTGGTAAGAAAACGGACAACGGACAATCGGCGGAAGCCTGCCCGGCGGCGGGCGGGTCGTCCGTCAGGCGGGCTGGCGCGCAATCCGGTCCGGGTGCCGGGCCCGGCTGATGGCGGTGTCGTAGGTGATGGCGCACTTGCAGTAGAGGTCGTAGAGATAATTATCCATGAGCACCATGCCCTCCTTGCGGCCGGTTTGCAGGACGTTTTCCAGATGGTGCATCTGGTTTTCGCGAATCAGATTCCGCACCGCCCCGGTGGCCACGAGCAACTCATAGGCGAGCACCCGCTTCATGCGGTCGGCGGACGGCAGCAAATCCTGCGCAATGATGCCTTGGAGCGCATTGGAAAGCTGCAAAATGATCTGCTTCTGCGCGCTGCCCTCAAACACCCCGATGATGCGCTCCAGCGCGTGGGAGACGTTGGGCGAGTGCATGGTGGCCAGCACGAGGTGACCGGTTTCGGCTGCGGTCAAGGCGGTGGCAATCGCCTCGTGATCGCGCATCTCGCCGACGACGATCACGTCCGGGTCCTGCCGCAGGACGTGGATCAGCGCGCGGTTGAAGGAGCGCACGTCGGTCAAAACTTCCTGCTGCACCACGATGGCCCGCTTGTTCTCGTGAACAAATTCAATGGGATCCTCAATGGTCACGATCTTGCAGCGCCGCTCGCTGTTGATCAGATCCACCAGATAATTCAGCGTGGTCGTTTTGCCGGCGCCGGTGGGGCCGGTGATCAGCACCAGGCCGTTGGGCTTGCGCGCCAGCTCGTCCAGTTTTTCCGGCAAACCCAGTTCCTGGCGGGCCGCGATTTTTTCGCCGCAGAAGCGAAAGCTCAATTCTGGGTGATTGTTGCGCCGGTAAAAGGTGGCGCGGATGCGGCCAGCGGCGCTGTGCAGGATGGAGATGCACAGCTCCCATTCCTGCTCGAACTTCTTCCGCTGCAAATCATTTAACAAGCTATCGGCCATGGCGGTGACCTCCGCCTCGGTCAGCGCGTCGCCATCGGCAATGATGATCTCGCCGTTGACCCGGAAGGCGGGCGGCACGCCGGCCACCAGATGCAGGTCCGAGGCGTCATAGTCGTTCACGGCCGAAAAGAGCCGGTTCAGGATTTCAGTGCTCATCGTTGGAAAAGTTTGCGCCACCGCCCGCGGAGGCGGGGCCAAAGTCCGGTTTGGGAATTCTGGTTCAGGGCTTCCTCAATTTCCGGGCAATGTTGGTTCAATTGTTGCGCCTGCTGGAGCGACCGCTCGGCCGCCGCCACCATGCCGAGCGCCTGCAGGCAGAGCCCCTGCTCCAGCCAGAGCCGATAGTGGCCGGGGTTCAGCTCCACGGCTTTTTGCAGGAGCTGCAAGGCCAGCACAAATTGTTCGTAATAGGTGCGGATGCGCGCCGCCAGCCAGGCGATGAACCAGTCGTGCGGGGCCAGCAGCTGCGCTTTCTCAAAACAGTAATCGGCGCGGTTTTCGGACCGGGCCAGCAGCACATCGCCGCGCGCCAGCCAGACATACGGCGTGTCGCCGCGCTCCTCGATGGATGCATCGGAGAACGCCAGCGCGCTTTGCAAATCCCCGCTGCGCCCCAGCGCCACGCCCTTGGCGGCGAGCAGTTCGGGCTCATTGGGAAAGCGTTCCAGCGCCTTGTCCGCCCACAGCTTGGCCTCGCGGTATTCGCCCAGTTCAATGAGCATGCGCACCTGGCCGGTCCACGCGGCGGCATTCTTGGGATTGTATTCCAGCACCTTGGAGTAAAAGCGCAGGCCCGGCTCGAAGTGGCCGGTTTCAAACGCCGTGCGCGCCTCGGCCAGATAATACGCCTCGTCCTTGACCAGCGCCTGCGGTGAGGCGTGCGACTGGTCTTCCGATTCCCCGCCCAACTCAAGATTGATGAACCGGCTCATGGAATTTTTTGCTGACGCCCGAACCACGTCGGATAAGGTTGCCCGGTCATCTGGGTCGCGGACACCATGGCCAGCTCGGTGATCATCGCCGAGATGTTTCCCTCGCTGACGTTGCCATGCGAATTGATACCAAGCTCCGGCCAGATAACCAGCGGTTTGTCGCCATGACCAGTTCGCCGCCCATCGGCATGTGCGCCAGATTGGTTTGTTGCACGCCGTTGACGGAAAAGCCATTGGTCGAGAACTGGATTCGGTCGCCGGGCAGCGCCAGCACCGGACCCCAGCCCACGCCGGATCGCACCCACACCGCGCCCCCGCCGCCGTGCGCCTGGCCCATTCGCGCTTCCTCCAAATCAAACATGATCCGGTCGCCGCGCCTGACGGCGGCGGGCACCAATTGCGGCCGCATCACCACCACCTGCCCGCGCACGAGCAGCGGCACCGCGATGCGGTGTTGAAAGCAACTCACCAGCGGAACATAGAGCACGAGCCAGACCAGCAGCAGCGCGGCAAACGCCAGGCCGAGTTTGGCACCAAACTCAAGCTGGCCCAGCCAATGAGACAGTAGATAGAAAATACTCGTCGCGTGCGCCGCCAGCATGAGGCCGTAGGCGATGTTGCCTTCCGCAAGCCCCAGCCGGACGAGATAAACCGGCACCGAAAGGCCATAAATCGCCAGAATGGACCGTCCCAATATCCGCCTGCCGAGCGTGCAGAACGCCAGTCCCGGCACCAGTAGCGCCAGAACGGTTTCGGCGGCTGTGAAACCGGCCGGGCTGTGGATTTTTTCCAGATGCAGCGCGCGCTGGAGCCGGAACCACGGGAAGAAGAGGCGGCTCCACCACCGCGCCCGGGGCGGGTAGTAGGCGGAAGGCTCTTCCGAAATGTGCGTTCTGGCCATGCGTGCGATTCAAAATTTCAGATGGACGGAACAGCTCCTGGCAAAATCTGTTTCCGCCAGAACCAACGGTGCAGCGGCGTGCCGACAAATTCCCCGGGCGAGACAACCGTCAATTGCTCAAATATGTCGCTGTGGGAGCTCACAAAAGAGACGTTGTAATAATATCGTCGGGCAATTTGTTCGCGGATAAGCCAGTGATTTTCCGGCACGGTTGTCGAATTAACCTGGTCACCGCCCAAACCCATGATCGGTCCAAACACCACCCGCTTATCCGTCATAAAAGCCGCCCAATCACCGCGCTTTAAGCCGGCGGGCTGACTGCGGACGGCGACGATAATCACCTGATTGCCATTGCGCAACGGCATCAGCCAATGAGTTTGAATGGCATGTTGGATGGGCCGATACAGCCCCAGCCCCAGCGCCAGCAACACCAGAATGGTAAACATCATCCGCGATCGCAATGGCTTGCGTGCCATGAGCGGATTGCAGTAATAAACAAAGCCCGTGGCGTGCAGTGCAATCAGCAGGGTGAACGCCAGGTTTGCCGCCGCATATCCCAGCCAAACAATGAAGATCAACAGCAGAACGGCGCTGCCGGCCAGGGCCGCCTTTCCCCAGCGCCTTGGCCCGCGCCGCCAGACGGCCAACCCCGGAATCAAAAAACCGGCGGCCAACTCGCCGATTTTCATTTCGCGCGGCAGTGACGGACGCTCCAGCGGGAGCCGCCGGACGACGGCGTAGCCGAGATAAAAAAACATCGAATACCACCGCGCCCGGGGCGGGTAGAAGGGCGAAGGCTCCTCAGAAATGTTGGATCTGGCCACGCGGGAAAATCTGACCAGCCGCTTAGTGTCGTTGCTCCTGGTTAAATTGCACCTGTTCGTCCGGCTCGTAAAACTCGCTGGTTTCGCGCTGCGATTTCATCTCGCCAACCACCTGCTCAAAGATTTTCATCGCCTCCAGGCAGCTTTTGCCCTTGTAACCTTTGACGTGGATTTCCACGCTCCCATCGGGCGCGATCGTGATGTCAAATTCGCGTTGTGGCATAATTTTTAATTGTCCCAGTGGCGGACTTTCAGCCGGATGGCCTGATTTTCGTCCACTTCCTCCTCCACTACGTTGAACCCCCGGGCACGGATTTCATCGAGGAGTTTCTGGTGGACATATTTCTGCACGACCCGCCGGCTTAATTCCTCGCCGAAGGCGCGGAGTTCGGCGTCGGTGTAGCCCTTGCCGGTGACGCACACGCTGGCCTTGCCGCGCGCATCGCGGGCAAACGCCACCGTCACCCCGCCGCGCGTCACGGAAATCTTCTGGTCACGCCCGAGCTGGCCCGTGACGATTTCGCTTTGGGCGATCTCCAGGTTGACCGCCTGCTGCCGCTCCTGGCTGGTCGCGGCGTTTTTACCCGTCACCGCTGTGTAGCCGAGCGTGGTCGCGGCGGCGACGACGGCCGCGCTGAATTGGGGCCACGAGGCAATGACCACCGGGGTTAAGATGCAGACACAACTCATAAACTTATTTTTGCTTTACCAGTTTAGACCGGGCTTTGCTCCTTTCGTCACGCGATAACGGTGAAGGCTCATATCGGCCGCGCCGGCCCGCCCGCCGTGAACGGGTTATTTTCAAAACCAATGCCCCCAGTAACAGCGCCAGTCCGGGACTGGCATCGACAAAATACGTTTTCAGGTCGCATTCCAAGCTCAAGGGAGCGACTGCCCCCACCAGGAGCACGCCGCCAAAAACAACCAGCAGCGTCACAAAGAACACCGGCACAAAACGGCGATCTTTGAAAAAATCAAATCTGTTATTTTCCAAATAGCTCATGTCTCATTGGGTTGGGGCGCAACGCCATCGGTCGCGCCGCCCATCACCACGGCGTGGGCCACGCTGGCGTTGCGCGCCCGCCCGACGGCCCATTTGCGCAGGGCGCTGATTTTTTCCGACATGGTTTTCGCCAGCGGCACCGTCGCGGCCAGCGATGCCAGCACATAACTGGTGGACAATTCCTCCCGCGAATAAAACGCGTCGTAGAGCGCGCTGATGATGGCTTCCTCGATCTCCGCGCCGCTGAAATCCTGGCTGGCAGCGACCAGGGCCGGCAGGTCGAACTGCTTCGGGGCGCGCCCCCGTTTGGCGATATGGATTTTGAAAATTTCCGCGCGCTCCTCCTCGCTCGGCAAATCCACGTAAAAAATTTCGTCGAGGCGGCCCTTGCGCAGCAGTTCTGGCGGTAATTGAGAAACGTCGTTGGCGGTGGTCACCACGAACACCGGTGCCTTCTTTTCCGAGAGCCACGTCAGGAAGGTGCCGAACACGCGCGCCGTGGTGCCGCCGTCGGTCGCGCCGGAGCTTTGCGAGCCGACAAACGCCTTGTCAATTTCATCCACCCACAGCACCGCCGGGGCCACCGATTCCGCCACCGCGATGGCGCGGCGCACATTTTCTTCCGACGAGCCCACGAGGCTGCCGAACATCCGGCCCATGTCGAACCGCAGGAGCGGCAATTGCCACCGGCGCGAAACCGCCTTGGCGCACAGGCTCTTGCCGCAGCCTTGCACGCCCAGCAACAGAATCCCCTTGGGCGCCGGCAGGCCGAAGGCCCGCGCCTCGTCGGTGAACGCGATGGCGCGCTTGGTCAGCCAGTCTTTGAGCACGCTCAAGCCGCCGACATTGGAAAAATCCTCTTCCGCCGCGTAATATTCCAGCAGCCCGCTTTTGCGGATGATCTGCTGTTTCTCGGCGAAAACCTCGTTCACATGGTCGCCGCTCAGGCGCTGTTCCTGGACGATGATCTTGGCAAACACATTTTCCGCCTCGCCCAGCGTCAGGCCCAGCGCCGCTTGCAACAGCTTCTCGCGGCCATCGCCATCCAGGTCAATTTGAATCTGCTTGTGGTCGCGGACCTCGGCGATGATCCGGTCGAGCATCAGGCCCAAATCGTCCTTGGTCGGCTGGGGAAAGTTGAGGACGGTGATTTCCTTGTCCAGCTCCGCCGGAATCTCCATGACCGGCGAGATCAGGATGATGGTCTTGTAGCTGTTTTTCAGGTGCAGCGCGATGTCCTTCAGCTTGCGGATGACGGCATAGTTGTTTCTCGTCAGAAACGGGTGAAAATCCTTGAAAATAAAAATCGCGGGCTCCACCTGTTCGATGACCTGGTCCAGCGCCGCCAGCGGGTCTTTCGTTGCGGCATTGCGGTTTTTCTGCGATTGGATGGATGCGCCTGCCGGGACGATGCCGTTGCTGAACGTCCACTCAAACACTTTTTTCTGCCGCTTCGCCGCGATTTCAACGAGCAGGTTCTGCACCCGCATCTCCTCGTTGGTGATGAGGTAGAGGATCGGGTAGCGGGCGCGGATGAGCGTCTCGATTTCGGTTTGGAAGTTCATGGTCGAAGATATTATTTACGGTCGGCAGCGCCGGGCGGGCTTTGAAGCAGATTTCCCCGCCGTGCGCGGAGCAATCTGCCGGTCATGCGGATTCAGTTTGCGCAAAAGCTCGGCCATCGGTTGCGTGAGATTCTGAACCAGAATCCGGCCATCCGGCAAAATTAAAAGCTCGGCGCTCAAGATGTTCTTCCTTTTCTTCATGGAATCAAATTCAAACCCAGATCCCTGGCCAGCTGCCCCGCGCGGCGGCTTTCATCGTCGGAAACCGGGCTGCGCAGTTCCGGGTGTCGCGCGGATTTCCACCCTGGCCAGAAGCCGGAGCGCAGGTTCACTTTACCCCCCGACAGATTTTCCGCCAGCCATTCCGCCACGGGTTTCCAGCAACAATCCAAATGCCCCGGCATGAGCAGGTGGCGGACGATGAGTTCGCTGTGGGCATTGGCCCAGAGCAGGTTTTCTCGGACGACGCGGGTGTAATTCGGAACTTTTGCCAACCGCTGCGCGCAGTCGTCGCTGCCAAATTTGTAATCCGCCAGCCAGACATCGAACATTCCCGCGAGTAATTCGCGCGCCGGCTCCGCGCCGTAGGCATTGGTTTTCCAGATCAACTTGGCCGTCTCCGGCAGGAGCGAGACAAATTCCAAGGCGGCCGGCAGATGAATCGTCGGTTCGCCGCCGAGCACCATGATGGTTTTCGCCCCGTTCGCGAGGGCGGCTTTAGCTTGGACCGCCATTCCGGCGGCGGAAAAGCGGGTTCCGGCGCGCGCATTCCAGCTTTCCGTGCCGGTGATGCAAAAATCGCAGCGCAGGTCGCAACCGCTCAAGGCCACGGCGAAGGTCGGGATCAATTCCAGCTCATCGGTCACCTCAGTTTGGGCGAGGAAAAAATGCGCTTCGGCACCGGCATGACACAAGCCTGCCGGTCCTACCAATCGGTTCACGCCGCAGTGATGTGCGCAGAGGTGGCAATCCGCCAGTGCCGCGTGCGCCACCTTGGCCCGTTCCCGCGCCAGCCCGGAGCGCGCCACGGTTGGGCTGCCCGCAATATTCTTCGGGGCGGCGCAGGTCATAATTCCAGCCGCGCGGCGCGTTGGGATTCCACAACTTGGCCACCCCGGCTCATCACACGCCGCTGGCCGAAGGTGAGCCAAAGCCAGCCCGCGCCGCCGCCGCAAAACATCGAGAGCGTGAAGGGCCAGCCGCCGCAAGAAAAGAAACTGATGACGGCATTGAGCAGCACGATGAAAACAACGGCCTGCCGCACGGACACTTCCCCCAGGCCGAGCATGATGATGCGTTCGCGGTGATAATATCGGTCCCAAGCCACGAGCAAGGCGCACGCCCCCGCCCCCGCCCCGGTCACAGGAAGGTCATCTTGACGGAAAATCAGCAGGAGCGGCACCGCCCCGCCGCCGGCGGCCACGAGACAGTAAATCCAGAAGCTTCTGGACGACCAGTCTCGGCGGAGAATGCTGATGAGCGTGGCGAACCAGAACAGGTTAATCGCCCAACCCAGCACCCCAGCCGCCAGCAAACCGTAGGTCAACAAGCGCCAGACCTGGCCTTGCCAGAACAGCGCGGGCGAAAGGCCGAGCCATTCGACGGTGAGCGAGCGGTGGTTCAATTTGTATTCCAGATAGATGATCGGGAAGCTCACGGCATAGATGCCGAGAAAGAGCAACATGCCTTTCGGCAGCGCGAAAAGGGTTTTGATGGGGTTATTCATAAATTGGTTCCTCCAAAAATCCGTTTCAGCCAACTGGTTCGGGGTGCCGCCGCCGGCTGGGCCGAGCGTTTGAGTTTATCGGCAATTTGGGGCGGCACGGCGGTTTGCGCGGCGTCAAACCGCAACAATTCTTCGGCGGTGGCAAATTCCGTTCCGGCCGGCTGCTGGCTTTGGTGGGCGGCGGCGAGTTCCTGTTCCTGCGTAAGTTTGGTTCGTTGTTTCATAGGGCCTCAAGCAGTTTTTTCAAAGCGGGCGGCAAACGCCCGCCGGGCGCGATACAGTTTGCCCCGCACGGCATCGACGGTTTGCCCCAGCAGCGTGGCGATTTCCTCGTAGCTCAATTCCGCGTCCGCCACCAGCAGCAGCAGCAGGCGGGCTTCCTCGGGCAAGCCGTCCAGCGTTTTCTGGATGCGCTGGCCGAGTTCCTTGGTTTCCAGCACGCGCAGCGGCGAATCGGTTTTGCCCGGGGAATTTTCCCAGACGGCATCCTCGGAATTGGCCTGAATATGGCGAGCGTGCCAGGATTGCCGGAGGTTCTGACAATGGTTGATGGCGATGCGGTAAAGCCAGGTGCGGGCGGATGCTTCGCCGCGAAACTGGTCCAGCTTGCGGAACGCTTTGAGAAAAACATCATGCGTGGCGTCCTCGGCCTTTTGCGGGTCGCCCAGAAAGCGGAGCGTCAGGTAAAAGATGGCGCGGCTGTGTTCGGCGTAAAGCTCGGCCAGTTCGGCCGCCGGCCAGGCGGACGGCGGACCAGCCTCAAGGCATTCACCTGCAACCGGTTCATTCATGAGTGCGTTCACTGCCGATTAGACAGGGCTTCGGGGGGAAAGTCACGCTGCCACCGGAAGAATCTTCAGCCGGCGCGGTGACCTTTGCGGGATCCGGCTGATTTTTGTTCCGAGCCTGACCCGGCTTCACTGGGGATGCCCGAGGCCGTAAACCAGTCGGTTGACCGCCCGAGGCGTTGGGTGATGCGCCGGGAGATTTCCGCATGCGGAAACCGCGTCATGAGTTCCACCATCACCGCCAGGCCCGCATCCACCTCGGCCGTTCGGTTCAAATGCCAGTCCGCCAATTGCGTCAAGGCGGCGAGCGCCTGCGCTTCCGGCACGCCGGGCGCTTGGCAAAACCGGCGCACGGTTGACTCCGCCGCGGGTAGATCCTCCAGGTCTTCCGCCTGAATGTGGGCCAGGAGCAGGATGCCTTTGTAATCATTGGGAAATTCCGCCAGTTGCTCGCGAATCCGCAAAATCGCCTCCCGTGGCCGTTGGTGCTGGCGCTGAAAAATGGCGGCGGAATAGGCGGGTTGCCGCACTGGGGGTTCCTGGCCGCCGTCCAGCAGGTGGGTGAGTGGGCTGAGGAGTAAACGGGCGATTTGCGGCGTCCAAAAGAGGCTCAAGAGGAGTCCCGCTACCACCAGCGAGGTGACCAACGCCAGCGCCGCTGGGGCATTTTCCACCACGCCGCCGGCTTGCAACAGGCCCCCCAATTGGTGCGCCAGCTCGGTTTCGCCGCCCAACAAGGCCAAGGTCAGCCCGATTTTGCAAAACACCCCGACCGAGCGCGAACGACGCCGGGCAGCCCACCACCAGAGCCCGAGCAGCCAGGTTACGGCGATGAGTGACAGCACCCCCAAAGGCGAAACTAGCCAGGCAAAGTTCATGGTCTGGCGGCAAACTCATCCGGCCCGGCGGGCCGCGCAAGCAAAATTCACGCGTAGCGATACGGCTTGCTCAGGGGAAACGTGTTGGGCAGATGGCGGATTTCCCGCACCGCACCGTCGCGCAGCAGCACTTCCACGATGTCGAAACGAAATTTTACCGGCGGATTTTTCAGCCGCCTCAGGTAATCCAGCGCCGTCAGCGAGAGCCGCCGGCGCTTGCGCGCATCCACGGCGGCGGCGGGCCGGGTCCACTCCTCCGACGAGCGCGTCTTGACCTCCACAAACACGAGGCATTGCTGGTCGCGGAATACCAAGTCAATCTCGCCGCGCGCCGAGCGGAAATTGCGGGTGAGGAACTTCAGCCCCAGCGCTTTCAGATGCGTTTCCGCCGCGCGTTCGCCCAATTCGCCGCGCTGCAAATGCTCGGGCTTGGCGGCGCGGACGAATTTCGCCTTGAGTTGGGCCAGCAGGTTCACCGGCCACCGATTGAACACCATTTACCCCGGGAGGCAAAGTTTTTCGTTTTAGCGGGTCTGGCAACTTGAAAATATCATCCTTTATGATTCCGCCCCCTTCCTCCCGCTGGCGGCGGATTTGTGGGATTTTTTATTGGTGCCGGCGGCGGGATCGTTTAGAGTAGTCCTACATAACCATAACCATTGAATTTTTGGCGGGGAGTGCGGGTGCCATGAACCGAAATGTCATCCAGCCACGCAGACAAACATCCCCAGGGTCCGGCGGTAGCTTCTACCGGCGGCCCTGACTTGCAGGATCATCTTCGCCGGCTCGACCGGCTGGCCAACCTCGGCCTCATTGCCGCCAGCACCGCGCACGAAATCAAGAACGGCCTCGTCGCCATCAACACTTTTGTGGAGATGCTCCTCGAAAAAAGTGAGGACCAGGAAATGGCTGGGGTCGTTCAGCGCGAACTCAAGCGGATTGATTCGCTGGTGACCCAAATGTTGCGGTTTGCCGCGCCCAAACCGGCGGCCCAGAGCCGCGTGAATGTGCACCATCTGCTGGATCATTCGCTGCGCCTGCTGGAGCACCCCATGAGCGGGCGGATGATTGTGCTCAAACGCGAATATCACGCCGTTCCCGGCGCGATCCTGGGCGACGAACCCCAATTGCAGCAGGCGCTCATGAATTTGATCCTGAACGCGGTCGAGGCCATGAGCGGGGGCGGCGAACTGACCGTGAGCACGGAAATCGGCCGTAACGCCGCCGGGGTCAGCCGGCTGAAAATTCATATTCGCGACACCGGCGCGGGCATCGTCCCGGAAAATTTGGCGCGGGTGTTCGAAGCCTTCTTCACCACCAAGAAAAACGGCACCGGTCTGGGCCTGGCCATCTGCCAGCGCGTGGCCCGCGAGCATCAGGGCGAACTGGATGTCGTCAGCGAAGTCGGCCGCGGCTCCACCTTCAGCCTGTTGCTGCCGGTCGAGTGAAAATTTCTTTCGCGGGTGTGATGTCGCCGCCGACTCATTGTCGCCAGCGGCTGGAGCTGGGGCCGGGGACCATTAGAAGGAATCCCCGACGAGGCCCTGGCGATGCACCGTGTCTTCGCCGACGTCGACGGACGGGCTGGCCTTGAGCGAGAGCGCAAAGGCGACGGTGTAATCCTGCTGGCCGCCGACGTTGTTCACCACGCGGAAGGTCAGGGCGCCCGTCCAGCTCCGGAAGTCGCGGTAGAGGGTGTAGAACTGTTCCTGCAATTGGCCGGATTTGGCATCCAGGTTGTGCGTGGCGCGCAAGCCCCAGTTGTCGTTCACGCGGTAGAAGAGGGTGCTGGTGAGGTAATTGTTTTCGGTCCACGCATAGGGCGTCCCGGTGACGGGATTATTGCCCCATTCGCCCGCCCGTAAATACCAGTGGCCGATGCCCCAGCTCCAGCGGTTGTTCGGCGCAAAGGTTAGCTGGTGAAACGCCAGATTCAAATCGCCGTGCTGCAGGTCGTAGCGCAGTTGCGATTCCGCCGTGAGCCAGGTGCGCGGGCGGAAGGCGAGTTGGGAATAGAGGTCGTTCAACCGGCTCTGGCCGGCCTGCGGGTCCAGCCGCCAGTCGAGGAGGAGATTCCAGTTCACCAATTGATCCAGCTGCCCGCCCCGCTTCGTCTGGAGCAGATTGCGCAGGCCAAAGCGGATGACGTTCTGCGCGTCAATGGCATCAATGCTGTTGTAATCCGGGAACCG
Source organism: uncultured Verrucomicrobia subdivision 3 bacterium (assembly GCA_903842235.1). Lineage (GTDB taxonomy): Bacteria > Verrucomicrobiota > Verrucomicrobiia > Limisphaerales > UBA11358 > UBA11358. The sequence continues at coordinate 5,242 of CAIMLG010000284.1, read as the reverse complement.
AATGGGCATGAGCAGCAGCGAGGGATATTCGCCGTCGAACTGCGGCAGCTGCGCCGCGGGCGTGCTCGGCCGCGGCACGTAAACATAATCGGCCGAGGGTTCCACGATGTGGCGCAGGCCGTTCACTTGCAGGAATGAATTGGTCGCCTCCGCCCACAGCCGCGCCGCCTTGAACGAAGTGCGCACCCCGGTGTTGAACACGCCGCGCGTGACCTCGCCCTCCTGGCCGGAGGCGCTGGCGCGTTCGCTGTAGTAAGTCAGCCGCCCGCCGGCGCGCGGCGTGACGTTGAGCCAGTTGAAAAAGGTCCAGGGCAGGGTGAGCTGGTGATAGGTGTCGGCGCGCCCGGCGGAATCGCCGTAATAGCCGTTGGTCACGGGATAGAAGCCATCGGCGGTGGTGATGAACGAGCGATACCAGCCTGCCGTGCTCTCGCTGTCGTAATAAACCGGGGTGTCCAAAACCTGCTGGCGGAAGCCGGTGAGCTTCACGTCCGGCAGGCGCTCAATCTGGTTGAAAAAGCTGTTCACGCGCGGCGTGGTCAGCGCGTTGAGGCTCCAGTTGTCCCAATATTTTTCCGCTTCGATGAACGTGTTGGGCTGCGGATTGGCCGTGTAGTCGCCTTCAAAGAAATCATGCATCAACAGCGGATCGGACTGGTAGTTGACCAGCGCCTTGAGGTTCAAGTGGGTGGCCGGGGTCGCCTGCCAGCCCAGCTGGAAGAGCTGGCGGTTGTGGGGCATGTTGCCGAATTGCGGAAAAACATTCGTGCTGCTGTTCGGTAGTTGATCATGCACGTAATAATATTTCAGCGCCGCTTCGCCCCATTGGCCGAGCTGGAGGTTCGCCTCCGGGCCCACCCCGCCGCCGCGCCGCGTGCGGTAATCCGCATGAATTTTCCCGTCCGCCCCGTCGCCGAGATACCAGGTGTAAGTGTTCAACAAAAACGCGCCGTAACGGCTCCGGTAGCCGGGCCGGGACATGAAGTTGTTCTGGCGCGGGCCCAGATTCCGCTGGTAATACGGATAATAAAACACGGGCACGCCCTCGACATACGCCACCGCGTTCCACATCTGCACCGACTGGCCGGGCACCACCTTGATGCGGCTGGCGCGCACCACATACGCCGGCTCGCTGTCATCATCCGTGGTGACAAACGCCTTCCGCGCCGTGACTTGGTTGGTGGCGCCTTTGCGCAGTTCGATTGAACCCGTCAAGCCTTCGCCGCCGGCAAACACCGGCGCCTGCCCGGTGCGGAATTGCTCGCTACGCATCTGGTGCGTCTTGACATTGTAGAAAATGTGCTCGCCCACCCAGAGCATGGCACCGGATTCAATGCGCACATGGCCGTCGGCTTGCACTTCGCCGGTGTTGCGATTAAAAGATGCCGCATCCGCCGTAAGCACCGCCTCGCCGTTATTGTAGTTGATATAAACGCCGTTGGTGCCCCAGCCCAGGCCCGTTGCCAGATCAAACCACACCTGCCCTGTCGGCGCCCCCGGAAGAATCTGGTTCAGCGCCTGGACGTCCCACGAATTTTTTTCCTGGGCGGCGGCGGAAAAGGTGAGCAGCGCGGCGGCCAAGACCGGCGCCAGGGTGGGAAATAGTTTCATCGGCGCGGCCAATTAAACAGAATGCGCCCCCCCTGCCAAGCGAGTTTTCATGGCCCACTCCGCCTTGGTCCGCAACGACTGTGGGGAATGACTTGGCGTTGCGTCGCGGGCTAATTTGCGAAACACTGTCCCCGTCAAATTCATGGCTGCCCAAATTTCCAAAACGCCCCGCCGCCCGGCCCTCATGGTGTTGGGGGTCGGCTCGTTCGCCCACAGCCTCGGCACGGCGCTGGCGGACGCGGGGGCCAGCGTCTCCACCTACCTCACGCGCAATTATGGCCACTATTCGCCCGCGCTTGTCGGCCAGACCTTTTCGCACGATGCCTTTCCCAGCCCGGTGCCGCTCTTGCGGAAACATCAGATTGACGCGGTCATCCCGCAGTCCATTGACTGGGCGCTCCAGCCGTGGGCGGCGGACTTGATCCAATCCGGCGTGGGCATTTTCAGCCCCGTCGGCGAAGCCATGCGGATTGAGCGGGAGCGCGATTTCGCCCGCGCCCTGTGTGCGCAGTTCCAGATTCCCTTTCCCAAATCTTTCGTCGCTTCCAACCGCCTCGAAGCGGAAAAGATTCTCGCCGCCAACCCGCAGCCGTTCGTTCTGAAAAACCCGCTCTGCTCGCCGACCAGCCCGATTCACACGGTCATGTGCGAGACGGTGGCGGACACGCGGGCCTGGCTGCGGCAGGTGAATTATGCCGAAGGCGTTTTCCTGCAAGAATACTTGGGCCGTGCCGAGGCGGGCCATATTGCTCTGGTCAGCGGCGGGGAAATCCATTCGCTCGTCACCAATCAGGAATATAAATACGCCTTCAACGGCAACCTCGGCATCGTGGCCGGCGCGCCGCTCGGCGGCTTGGTCGAGCGCGATGAAAACGACAAATACGGCCTGGCCCGCGAGCTCATCCATCCGCTCAAGCCGTGGTTGCGCGCCGCCCAATTCAGCGGTCCGCTGCAAGTGACCGCCATCCAGCGCGGCGGCCGGTGGCACGTTATTGAATATAACATCCGCATCGGCGTCACCTCCGGCCCGATGATTCTGCGGATGCTGAAAAACCCGGCGGGAGTGGTTTTGGCCACGGCGCGGAACGAAAAACTAAAGCTGGAATTCAACCCCGGGCTGAACTTCGGCTGCTCGCTGACGCTGGCGGGCTATGGCTATCCCTTCACCCAAGTGCGCGGGCCGCACTTGCCGCTGGAGGTGACGGGTGAACTGGATTGCGACGTGTGGTGGAACGAAGTCGCCGCCGGCGCGGAAGGAAATTTAGTGGCCACCGGGCAGCGCATTGCGGACGTGATCGCCCTGGCGCCGAAGCTGGAGGCCGCCATTGCCCAAGCCTACGCCAATATCCGCAAGCTGCGCGTCGTGGGCAGCTACTATCGCACGGACGTCGGCCAGAGTCTGTGGCCGCCGGGCGCGGTTTGAGGGCGTGAACTTCAGAAATTCAGCCGCTGCCGGCATGCCTGCGCGGCCGGGAATTCCGGCCGCAGTTTCAACGCGGCCCGGCAATAGGCGGCGGCCAGTTGTTGCGCCTCGGCCGCCGGCCGTTCGGAATGCGCGAGCGTTTGCTCCGCAAGCTGGCAGAGGGCTTCTGGATCGTCCGGGCGGAACCAGAGCGCCGCGCGCAAGTGCGCCTGCGCGGCCGGCCAATCGCTCGTCTGGGCCGCCCGGACGGCCCACGCTTTTTGTAGTTTGGCCGCATACGTCGAGTCATCCAGCTTGCGCGCCTGCCCGACGCCGACCAAGACGCCGGCGACCACGATCAGGATCAACCCCTCCGGCAAATCACCCTCTCGGCTGAATAATTTTCGCCCCGTCAGTAGCATGAACCCGGCCAGGCCCGCCAGTAAAATCGGCCCCCCTAGCCGGGTAAAACTTTGCGCCGTGACCGAGAAACGGCCCGCCTCTTTGACGGCCCCGATCGCGATCCATGCAGTGGGACTGGCATCGGTCACTTCCAGCCGAAACCCGCCGGGCGGCGGGGCAAACACCAGCTCGTGCCAGCGACCGGCGGGGCCGATCGGCAGTGTGGTTTTGCGCCCGTCTGCCGTCACCATCCGCACTTGCAGCCCGGTCGCTTGGTCGCCATAACAAACCGGTAGCAGCACCCGGGGAAACCGTGATTCCAGCGGATCGCTAAGAAAAGTGCCGGTCGCGGCCGCGCCCTGGGTCGTAAAACTCCCCCACGTTTCCGTGAACGCCTGGTTTGGTTTTTCCGGGGCAAAACCGTCGCGGGCAAAACCGCCATCGGCGGGTGGGGTGTTTGCCAGCGGCAGCGGCCGGCGGCAATCCGGCGGCAGGATCGCAAGAATGCTTGGTTTGCGCAGTATCTCCACCAGCCCATTGGGGTCGGGATACGGCACCGCTTGCTCGAATTTTCCGTTGAGCTGCGCCGGATTGTCGGTCCGGATAAAGGCGCGGACATTTTCTTCCTCAAGCAAAGCCCACGCCCGGCCCCGTTGCAAATAGCCGGCGAGCGTGGTTTCCGAGACCTGCCAGAAACCAATGAGCAGGAACCCGACCCACACCACCGCCATACTGCGCCGCAGGGCGCCCGGCCATTGGCGCAACCCCCCGCTGTCGGCCAAGGTAAACAGCGCCGCAAGATTGGCGAGCGGCAGGATGCTCAAGGTGTCGAAATAACGGCTGCTGCCCGACAAGCTGGCCCGGCTATACGCCAGGGCGGCATCTTGCAGGAGGCTCCACCCCGCCAGTAGCAGCACCAACTCCGCCGCGCGCGTGTTCTTGACCTGGCCGCGAAAGTATTCAAAAACCAGGAGGGCCAGCGGCAGGCAGGTCAATGGACCGAGCCAGGGCCAGTCCGCGAAAGGCCAGGCCAGATTGCCCCCCCATGCCCCAAGAAAAATCCCCGCCGTTTTTGCCTGAAATTGGTGGTGTTTATCCACCGAGACATTCATGGCCAAGCCGAGCCCCACCACCGCCAGCGCGACGGCCGCGGTCAGCCGGTCGGGCCGTGCGCAGCGCCGCTGTTTTAAGCTCCGGACGATGACCAGACCAACGACCACGGCGGAAGCCAAAAAGCCGGAACCCATGGTGAAAATCGCCAGCCCGGCCGCCAGGAGGCCGCCCCCCCACGCCCAGCCGCCTGCCCGGCCCAGCCCCAGCCCCAGCATTGCCGCCATCGAAAAAATCCCCAGAAAATACATCTGCGACTGAAAGCTGTGAACGGTATTTTCCCCCGCATAGGGCAGCGCAAACAGCGCTGCGAACAGGAAGCCAATCCGGCCGGCCTGCTTTTTCCCGGTGAAAAACCAGAAGCCAATGGCCAGGCCGCAGGCGTAGCCGGCGTGCATGAGGGCGTTGATCACCATTTGCAACCGCGGATCCCACTGGCCGTTGAGCTTCAATTCCACGGCGTCCAGCAGGCGGGTGAATAATATCCGGTGTTCGTTGTGGGGCGCAAACCACGCGCTCCACGGCAATTGCCCCTCTAGCCACGGGCGAAAGAAGAGGCGCGCCTCGTCCCATTCATCCCAATACGGCAGGTTGGTGCCATACAGCTGGATCACCCACAGCTTGGCGCCGAGGATCGTCAGGAACAGCGCCGCCAGCCATAACCCCAGCGACCAGTTGAAATGCTTCGCCTGCACCCGCTTGAGTTACCTGTCCGGG
>CAIMLG010000283.1 GCA_903842235.1 uncultured Verrucomicrobia subdivision 3 bacterium | reverse complement strand
CAAATGCCACTTGGGGATTGAACCTTTGGGATAACAGCACCAGCGGCATTGAAAACGGACTGGTCGGCTGGACCTTGAATATTGACACCACGTCAGCGGTCCCGGAACCCGTCACTTATGCTTTGATCGGGTTTGGCTTGATCATTGGGGGGAGCGGCACCGGGCGGATTTGCTGGGCACGCAGGCATAGAAAGGCCTGAACGCCCAAGAAGACCCCACTTCAAGCTTAAAACGGCCGCTGAAAAGCGGGCCGTTTTTTTATTAAACCTTCAATCCTCTAAATAGCAACCTCGGCTGCTCATTAAGCCGGCGACGGGGGTTGCCAGCCGTCGCCGACAGGCCGGCCGGAACCGACAAAAAATTACCGACAGCAACTGGCGGTTCTTTTTTTTTGGGGGGGGAGGGGCCGACCGATGGACTGACAAAAATTTTGATAATCTGCCTTCGGTTTGATAGGCTGCTACCGATGGACGAAAACGAACAAATAAGCCGCCTGGAGGGTTGGATGCAAAGAAGCTTCGGCGGTCGGAAAGTGATCGCGGGCTGGGATTGGTTGCTCGAGAAAAAACAGAAACACTTATCCCGTTACCACAGCTGGAATCAGGGGGCTTACCGGCTCAAAAGCTGGCTGGTGTTTATCGCCATCGTCCTAGTCGGGCTGGCCGGGTTGGCCGGGCTGGCCCGGGTTGGCCGTCACCATTACCGGCATTACATGGAGAAACGCGGCCAGCAGCAGGCCCTGATGTTTCTGGCCGGCGGCGATTATCGCAACGCCTCATTGAGTGCCAGGCAGACGCTTACCATTAATCCGAATAACGTGCCCGCCTGCCGCGTCCAGGCGGAAATGGCCGACCACAACCGTTCGCCCGTGACGCTGGAATGGCTCCAGCGGATTGGGCAGATCGAACCCACCGTGGAGAATAAATTGCTGCTGGCGGCGGCTGGGCTGAAATACCAAAAACCGCCGTTCCCGCTGACCGCCCGGATCCTGGATGAACTGGCGCTTACGGCCACCAATAACGCCACCTATCAGGAGGTCGCCGCCAGCTTCGCCATGTATCTCGGGCGCCTGGCCGAGGCGGAAGCCCGCTTTGAAAAAGCCGCCGCCTTGGAACCGAAGAACCAGCTTTTTCGCATGAACCTCGCCGTTCTCAAAATGACCCTGACGAACCAGACGGAGCAGGCCCAAGCCCTGGCCATCCTGGAGCAAATGCGGACGGATGACCGCCTTGGCCTGGCGGCTTTGAGAGCCCTGGTGGCCGGACGGTTGCTGCACCGGGAGATGGCGGCGGCGAAGGTTTATTCGGGAGAATTGGCGGCCAACCCGCATGCCACCATGACCGACCGGGTGGAATATCTGGGGATTTTAAAGCAGCTCAAAAGCGATGAATTCGACGACCAATTGCAAACCGTCCAGCACCAGGCAGCAACCAATGCGATTGCCGTGGCGGAGCTGTCCGCCTGGATGCAGGCTAACGGCCTCCTCGCGGAAAACCTCGATTGGTTAACGGGGTTGCCCAACGTTCTCCTGGATCAGATGCCAGTTCAGATGGCCCTGGCGCAGGGCTACCTGCAAAATAAACAATGGATGAAGGTGCTGAACATTGCCACCCAGAGCAACTGGGGCAATCTGGAATATCTTCGGTATGCCATGGTTTCCTGGGCCTGGTCGCATTTGGGGGGCGGCGGCTTGGCCGACAATAACTGGAACCTCGCCCTGAGCAAAGCCGCCGGCAACCGCGAGACGCTGATCCAATTGATGGCCCTGGCGGACCGGTGGCAGCTGACCCAAAAACGCGAGGCTTTGCTCCTGCAGATGGTCCAGAATTTTCCCGAGGAGCGCTGGGCGCAAAGGGAACTGGAGCTGCTGTATTTCAACAGCGGCAACACCCCGGGCCTGCGCCAGCTTTATTTCCATTTAAGCGAAAAAAATCCAGCCGAACTCAGCTACCAGAACAATGTGGCGGCCACGTCGCTGCTCTTGAAAATAGACGTCCTCAAGGCCCGTCAATGGGCGGCGGAGGCCTGCGCCCGGAATCCCGCCAATCCGGCGGTGGCTTCCACTTACGCTTATGCGCTGCATTTGCAGGGCCGGGACAAGCAGGGGCTGGCGGTGCTGCAACAATTGCCGCCGGCAGAACTCGGCAAGCCCGCCGTCGCCCTCTATTATGGGGTGCTGCTCGCCGCCATTGGGAAAATGGACCAGGCCAGGCTTTATCTTCAGATTGCCCAAGCCCAGGGCCATCTGTTGCCAGAAGAACAGCAATTGCTTACGGCGGCGCTGGTGCCGGACCCGCCGCCCAAGCCCTGACGCCGGACAGCCCAGCGCGGTTTCAAAAAAATGTGGCCGGGGCGCGGCGTTCACGCCGTTTGAGCTGCGCTTGGCACATCCTCGCTGAAGCGGCCTGAAGCCCGCGCTCCCCTCGCAGTTTGAGCTATAAGCAGCGGCTACCGCTTTAGTGAAACCGCGCCAGGGAATTTAAACGCCGTTCCTCATCAATTCGGCCCGGACGCTTGGCCTTCGGATTTTCTTTTTGTTCATTATGGTTCCTTCAACCCGGCCATAGCTCGGCTGACTCCGCCGGGCCTTCTGTTTTTTGTGACCAGGCCAAACGACCACAGAAAGGCTTTTCCTGCCCCTTATTCAGCTACTTGAAATCGGGCAAGCCGGCTACCGGATTACGGAAAAGGCCGCGCGAAACAACGGTAAATTCACGAATCGAGAAATTCGCCGCCGGCTCCGATGCTTAAGCAGCATGAAAAATAAAACGATTGAACTTAACTTCGGCTGGCCGGCACTGTTGGCGCTCGCTCTGGTAACTCAAACTTCCCGGGCGGTGATGCTTTATGGCAGCGGTGATCCGGCTTATAATACCACCCCGCCCACCGGCGCGCTGCAGGACAGCGGCTGGCAATACGAGGGCCAATGGGGCGGTTTTCTGGGCACCCCAATTGCGCCGCAATATTTTATCGCCGCCCGGCATATTGGCGGTTCGGTGGGCCAGGCCATTGTCTTCAACGGCGTCAGCTACCCCACCACGGCGCGCTGGGATGACCCGAACACCGATTTGCGTATCTGGAAGATTGCCGGAACCTTCCCGGCTTACGCCCCGCTTTACCCCTTGGACGACGAAACGGGCAAAACTCTGGTTGTGTTCGGACGGGGCACCCAGCGGGGGCAGCCGGTGACACAGCCGCAGTGGCAAGCCCAAACGGTCATCCTGACAAACGTGGTGGATTTGAAGTCTCTGGGGATTTCCAAGAAAGACGCCCAGGCAGAATTCCCGGAGGCCACCTTCAAGGGACAGACCATGACGGTGGTGAGCAGCGAACTCGTTACCAATACCGTGCAGGCGCTCAAGGGCTGGCAGGCTGGCCCCGCTGACGGAGCCCTGCGGTGGGGCGTGAACAGGGTCTATGCCGCCGGCGGCTGCCTGGTGGGGGCCTTTACCGGCACCAATGGCGTCAATGAAGCGTATCTTTCTTCCGGCGATTCCTCCGGCGCAGTTTTCATCCAGGATAACGGGGTCTGGAAACTGGCCGGGCTGAATTACGGGATTGATGGGCCGTTTGCAGCCAGCTCGAACACGCCGGCATTTTACGGGGCCATCTACAACGAAAACGGCCTTTATGTGAATGGTTATCAAATGCCAGACGACGGCCTGGCGCGACCGGCATATTTCTATGCCACCCGCATCTCCGCGAGTATCGCTTGGATCCAAGGCATTATCAGCCAATAAACCACCCGCCTCGCCAGCCGGGAAAGATTCTTATAATACCCTGGAGCGACCTTCGCCTTCCCGCACCAGCGAGGTGGCCGGCAATTCCACCATCGTCTGCTGACCGAGAAATTCCATCAGCACCGCCACGCGGTTGCGGCCGCTTTGCACCTGCGCCACCACCGCGAGCAGCCCGCGCAGGCTGCCGTCGGCAATCCGCACCACATCCCCGGGAGTCAATGTCGCCTCCACTACTCGTAATTCCTCCGGGCCGAGCGCCGCGCGTAAATCCGCGATGACGGGGTCGGCAATGGTTGGCCAGCGGTCGCCAAAATGAACCACGCCGCTCACCCCGCGGGCGTGCAACACCGGGCGGAGTTCCGCGGGCCAGACGAAGCGGGCAAACAGATAGCCGGGAAAGAGGGCCTCGGTCGCCCACACCGCGCCTCGCACGGTGGCCCGCTGGAAGCGGATGCGCGGCAGGAAAATCTCGACTCCAGAGAGCTGCCGCAAGTGGGCGGCGGCGATGTGCTCGTGTTTGGGCTGCGACCGCAGGCAAAACCACTCCGGCAACGGCGGGTTTGCCAGGGAAGCCTGCGGCATGGCGTCGGCGAATTTACGCAGTATGGTAATCCTTGTAACGGTCGTAGTAGTGATAGTCGCCGGCCCCCGGACGGACGGAGTTGAAGACAATGCCAAGGACATTGGCGCTGCGCTGGTGCAGGATATCCAGTGAGGCGCGGGCAACCCGGGCGGAGGTGGCCTCGGCGCGAATGACGAAGATCACGCCATCCACGCGGGGCGCGAGCGTGGAAGCATCATCCGCAGCCATCACCGGCGGGGTATCGATGATGACATAATCAAATTCCTTACCCGCCTCGGTGAGGAACCGCTCCATGTCCGCGGCAAAAAAGAATTCGGTTGAATGTCGTTCCGCGGCGCCTCTTGGCAACAGGCGGAGGTTCGGCAGGCGCGTTTCCAGGGTGAGCGTGTGCCAGTCGAGTTTTTGGGACAGCATCTGGCTCAGGCCAATTTCGGCGGTGACGCCGAAGCGTTTGTGGAGCGAGCCTTTGCGGAAGTCCGCGTCTACGATGAGCACGCGGGAGCCGCTCATGGCCAGCGCGATGGCGAGGTTGGAGGCGGTGAGGGATTTGCCGTCATTCGGCACGGAACTGGTGATGAGCAGGGTGCGGGGCTGCTGACCGGTTTGCTTGAGGTAGAGCAGCGAGGAGCGGAGGTTGCGGAAGGATTCCACGAACGCCATGCGCGAGTCGTCGGCCTGGATAAGCGGCAGGCCGCCGGCGCGCTGGTGACTGCCTTCACGCGGAATCTGTCCCAGCACCTCCTCGTCGAAAAATTCCTGAAGTTCGGTGAAGGAATTCAGGCGGTCGTCCATGCGATCCACTGCGAAGAGGATGGCGATGCCCAAGCCAAAGCCCGCCAGCAAGGCGAGCAGCAGGTTCCGGAGCCATTCCGGCGGCAGCGGCAACGCCATGCTGGCCGGCTGATAGACGGTGACGGTTTCCGGACTAAGCTGTTTGTTCACGTCCAAGCTTTGGAGGCTGGTCAGCAGTTGATCGTAGAGCATCTGAATCCGCTGGCCACGCGCCTTGATGCGGTCGTATTCGAGGCGTTTGCGGCTCAGCTCCAGGTTTTCATGGCTAAGATCCCGCGTTTGCTTCTGAAGATTTTGAATCTGCAAGTCCAGGGCACTCTTCCGTGCCGCCAACTGTTCAACGCTCTGGTCACGATAAATCGTCAGCAGGCGGGTCATGCGGGCGGTGTTTTCGTCGAGCGCGACGAGGCGGGGATGCGGCGGCTTGAGATATTCCGAGAAGCGTTCCTTGTCGGCCTTAAGCAGGAGAATCTGCTGCTTGAGAGTGAGATATTGCATGCCGATGGAATTGCCCGCACTCACGCCAGACGGATCCCCAAGACCAGTGTTAACGAGAATATTGGCGCCGGAATAGGCGTCCCCTAAGCGGACCGGCTGATTCTGCTGCTCGATAAGCAGGTTTTCATCCAAGGACATGGACTTCAGCAAATCAAATTGCGACTGCGCATCGGCAAGGCGCTGAAACAGGATGGCGAGATAATTATTCATGCCCTCCGATTGTTCAAGCAAGCCGAGATCGTTGGTGCTTAAAAAGGCCGTAATCTGATCGTCCACCCGGTTCAATTCCGGTTCCAACTTTTGGATTTGCTCCGTCATGCCGGCAATGGTGGTATCCGAAGTATGCGAGGCCATCTCTTTTTTCAGGTCGATGTATTCCGTCATGGCGGCTTCGAGGAATTTCTGCGTGTATTGCGACTCCCCGCCGGCGGCGCGCAGAATAAAAATGGTGGTTTTGGGGAGAACCTCCACCGTCAGCTTGACCTCGCAAGATATGATTCCCGGATTTTCGGCGATCACGCGATCCCGGGCGCGGGTGGAAACCGTCCCCCCTTGCATGAGCGCTGCTTGGGTGCCGAGAAAATTACCCATCTCTTCCGAATAGATCGAACCCATGCTGCCTTGCTGGGTGTTGAGCCGGATATTGACGATCATCTGGCCGACGGAATAATACATCGGCGGGGCGACCGATATCCGCCAATATTGTCCGCCCAAAACCAGCGGAATAGTGAGCAACAACACCCACCAGTAGCGCAAAAACAGGTTGCGGTAACGCTCGAATTTAGCGTGAAATTTGTTGATGCCGGCGGCCCGGCCGGGCTTGTTGTCGGATAATTCTGCTTCGCTCATGAAAGTGGGATTTTAAAAATTCACCAGCCGCGTCGGGACAATAATCAAATCATTGGGCCTGAGGACGATGTCTTTTTCGATCTTACCCTTTTCCAGAATGTCCTCCATGTTCAAATCAAAGGTTTGTTTTTCGCCGTTCACCCCGGCGGCGCGCACGACTTTCACCTTGGTTTTGCTGGCGAAATCACCAAAGCCACCGGCACGGAGGATGGCATTAGCGGCCGTAAGGTTTTCATTGAGCTGCAAATCCAGCCCGCCCTGGCTACGCACCTGTCCCCAGATGTAGACCCGGCCCACAATCCGCGTGGCCACGTTCAAGGAGAGCACCACGGTCGCCTGTTTGTAGTAATCTTTTTCCAACGCCGCCTTCACATCCGCCGCGAGTTCTTTGGAGGTCTTACCGGCGGCCATGACGCGGCCGATGTAGGTCACATCCAACTCTCCGGAATCGGTCACCACCAAATTCACCGGCAGTTCTTGGATGCCCAGCAACCGGTCCTCCAAAATTTGAAAGCTGACCGTATCGCCTGCCCGCAGCTTGTAATTATCATCGGCCACATAACCATTGAGCAACCCCGGGGCGGGGGCCGGAATGGCCGGGGCAACCGCGGGCACGGGGGCGGCGGCATTGCCTGGGGCAAGCATCGGCACCGGTAATTGGGCGAAGGCCGGCAGCCAGCCAGCTCCGGCCAATAACAAGGCACAGCAGATCATTTTTTTCATAGGGCGGGTGGATTATTTAGAATTGATAGGTGAGATTCAAGCCCACAATGTTGGCGGTATAATTGTAGGAGGCTTGGTTGCCCGTGCGCAGGATCCATTGATAATGGAGCTGAGCCGATAGTTTCCGCGTCAAGGCCCGCCCCATCGTGACCCCCGTGCCATATTGATTATAGGTCAATGAGCCCAAGCCGCCTTGCTTGCCCTGCTCCCACCATATCGGGGTGGTGATCGAGAGTTTGCGCACGACGTTCCAGTTCGGATTCCAGCGAACATATAATCGGTCATACAATTGTCCGTTGTAGGAGAAATCCATGCTGCGGCCGGCCGACAACGAATAACTGACGTGCTGGCTAATCTGGTGGGAAGCCAGAAATTGAAAATACAACGCGGTCATTTCCTGGCTAAAGATCGTTTGCATGCTTTCAGGCGAATACACCGTATATCCCCCATCTAGGCGCGCGCTTAAATGCTCACTCAGCTGCAGCGAGGTGAACGCCCCTGCGTTCCACTGCCTGGCCCGGGTTACTGGGGTGACCGAGGGGGTGGCACCGGCCGAGTCGTAGTTGACCATGCTAAAGCCGGATTCCAACCCAATCATGATTTCCGGGCGTAACCGCATTCCGGCGTTCACATAAAAATTCTCCGATGTGGAATCCGGCTGTCCAACGGAAGTCGCCCCCCCCAAGCCCAGATAATTCTGATGATCGTAACCCAGACTCACGACGATTTTATTAATGTCCCACAAGCCCGATATGCCGACAGAATTTTGCAGAAAAATTTGATTTTGACTCCCTTGAAGCGTCGGATTTTCATAGGTGTTTTCTATCACCGCCACCCGATCGTGCAGATTGATCACCCAATCGCCAACATAAATATCAAATGACAATCCCGACCCCGGGTTGAAATAGTATCGGTTCAATTCACTGTGCTGCGCATACAGGGAGTAACCGGCATCGAGCGCCAAATGCAGCGTATTCCACTCCGTTACCGGCCAATTCACCTCCGCGTTGACCGATGGCCGTGAAATCAGGTCGCCTTGGGCGCTGGACGAGTTGCGAACATTATCATTGTATTCCTCAGAAATTCCTGCACTACAACGAATTGACGCCGGCCCCCACATTAAATTATAATACCCCGCCGTATTCCGTGCCTGCTTCCGAGTGGCCGCCGCCAAATCCCCCGCCAGCGAAGCCCTTAATGCCTCCTGCGCCCCCAGTCGTGAAGCGAACAACAAGGTCGCCAATAACGACACCCAAAAGGATCGGCTGCAAAGGGATAAATGGCGCGACAATTCCAAATTCACAGTTAAAGTTTAGGCTTCAGTTACCGAACTATGCCAGAAGGCCCGACACCCGTCAGTAAAATTACCAACCAAATCGAATCAAATGATTGTTTAGCGGTCGATGAGCAAACAAAAGTATTGACTAAAATTGATTAATGACTTAAAAATCAAAAGCCTTCTAAAAAATATGAAAACACAAAAGATTATTATCTTGATGCTGGGTCTGGGAACCTTGCTAGCGCTGAATTTTTCCAGTCAAGCTGCGGACGCAAAAGCCAGCCCGTCTTTGGGCGTTTTGAAGTCGGTTCCGGCGGCCGAGTTGCCCGGTAAAGCGGCCGCCTTAGTGGCCGCCGCCAAAGCCGATGACCTGCTCCAGACCACCATAGATGTCGTTAAATCTGCGGTGGGTCTTAACCCGGCCGCCGTCCCAGCCATTGTCGGCTCGGTTGCCAGCAGCACGCCAAGTGCCGCCGCCACCGCCGCCGCCACGGCGGCCAGCATGGTGCCCAAGCAAGCCGCCGTCATTGCCCAAGCCGCCGCCGCCGCCGCCCCCAAACAAGCGGGCAAAATTGTTGAAGCTGTGTGCCGGGCGGTGCCGAATGCGTATAAGACCGTGGCCACTGCCGTGGCGGCCATCGTGCCCGCCGCTGCCCGGGAGATTCTCGCCGGAGTTTCCAGCGCCGTTCCCAGCCTGAAGGAGGCCATTAATAACGCCCTTGCCCTCTACAAAGGGGAGACCCCGTCCGTAAGCCAGATTCTGGTGCAAACCGCCAAGGTGAACGCACCCACGCCGGTTGTCTTGGCCGTAGCCCCTCAGGGTATTAACCCCACTCCCCATCCGGCTCCGTGGCCGGATGCGCCGCCGGTCTTGCTGCAACCGACCGACAGCACGCCGGTGCCCACGGGTGGCCACCAGTATGCCAACCCGACCCCGACCACGGGCGACCGACCGCTCTAATTATCCTCTTTTTTTTCAACCCGTCCTCGCTTGAGGACGGGTTTTTTATTGGCTTAGGATTTGAACTGAGGATGAAATTCCGATAATTTCACGGGATGTCTGAAACCACGGCGAACTGGAAAAAATGGTTGCTGGTAGCATTTATTATTGTCACCGGCGGAGTTCTGCTGTTTGGGCCGGGCAAAAAAACTTACCACCGTTACAAAGAGGGCCGGAGCTTGGACTTGGCAAAAAGTTTTTTTACCACCCAAGATTATCGCAGCGCCGCCTTGAGCGCTCAACAGACGTTGCAGTTGAATCCAACCAACCTGGCAGCGTGCGAGTTGATGGCGCAAATTGCCGAACTTTCGCAGTCGCCAGCAAGCTTGGACTGGCGGCGACGGATTGCCGAAATCAGCCCCTCCACGGAGAACAAATTGCGACTTGCTGAAGCCGGACTGCGATACCAAAGCCAGCCCTTCCCGCTGACCGAGCAAATTTTGCAGGAGTTGGCTGCCAGCGCAATCAACGTCGCGTTTTATCAGGTAGTTGCCGCTGAACGCGCCGTGTTGCTGCGCCAGCTAGACCGGGCCGGAAAACATCTGGCAGCGGCGACTCAGCTTGCCCCCACCAACCTGATTTACCAACTCAACCTCGCCATGGTGCAATTGAGTTCGACCAACCCAACCACCCTCGCGATAGCCCGCGCCCGATTAAATTCGTTTATCGCGGATACCAACCATGCGCCGGCCGCCTTACGCGCGCTCACGGCGGATCGGCTAGCCCACAACGACCTGGCGAAAGCCAAAATATTTTCCGAACAACTACTGCGTTTGCCACAAGCCACACTCGCCGATCGGCTTCAGCACCTCACCCTGTTAAAACAGATTCAAAGCGTTGATTTTTCAGTCCAACTCAACACCCTGCAACTAAGGGCGGCCACCAATGTGAATGCGGCGGTTCAAATGGCCATTTGGATGCAGGGAAATGGGCTGCTTACAAACTCCATCACTTGGCTGACCAAACTCTCAAAAAACGTGCGGGACCAACCGCCGGTATTGCTCGCGGCCGCGACGGCCTTCGAAGCCACGGAGGATTGGCCGGCGCTGCGGCAGCTTTGTGCCCGCGGCAACTGGGCGGATTTGGATTTTCTCCGCCTGGCTTTTCTATCCCGGTCATGGGGAAAGCTGGGCGAGGGACTGGTCGCCCAGAGTAACTGGCAAGCCGCTGAAAAAGCCGCCGGAAACCGCTTCGGCGCCCTGGCCCGCTTGCTGGAATTGACCGCCCGCTGGCGGTTAGCTGAGGAGCGGGTGGAACTATTCTGGATCATGTTTCAAAAATTTCCCCGCGAGAACTGGATCGTCACCGCCCTCCAACAGCATTGCTACACGCGTGGCGACACCGCCGGACTGCGGCGAATTTTCCAGCAGCTGACCCTCACTTTCCCCGACAATCTGGGAGCCAAAAACGATCTGGCCTATACTTCCTTACTGCTTAAAACGAATTTATCGGAGGCCGGAACCATCGCCGCCAAGCTGCACAAAAAAAATCCAGAAAACCCGATCTTCGCCTCGACCTACGCCTTTGCCTTGCACCTCCAAAAGCGCGATGCCGAAGGTCTGGCGGTCATGCAAAAGTTCAACCGGACGGCGCTGGAGCAGCCTGCCTTGGCCCTCCCCTATGGCCTCCTGCTCTCGGCCAACGGCAATCAAACCGCCGCCGAGCCTTATCTGGCGATTGCCCGCAGAAACCCCGATTTATTGCCCGAAGAGAAATTACTCTGCACTGTCGCCAATAATAAACATTGAGAACTTGATAAAATCGCAGCGCGCGTTAATGTGCTTGATTAAGGAATTCCTTAATATTATCATAAGCCACCCGTGTCGTATCAGAGCTTTCCAGTCAAGCCGACCGTCGTTTTGCCTTTAGCAATTGCGGCCATGTTATTCTCCACCAGTTCGGTGCGAGGAAATTTGTTTACCGTCACCAATCTCAACGACAGCGGTGGCGGCTCGCTCCGACAGGCAATTCTGGAGGCGAACACCAATGCTGGGAACGATACTATCAATTTTAATATTTCTGGTTCCAAGCCATTTTCCATCACTGTTGCCAGTCCGCTACCGGTGGTGAGCGATCCGTTGACGATTGATGGTTCGACCCAGCTTGGCTACACCAACGCCCCAGTGGTGGAGCTAAGCGGTGCCGCCATCCTTACTAATGCCGTCGGCCTCCAACTGGACGCCGGGGCCAGCGGTAGCACGGTGCGCGGACTGGCCATTAACCGGTTCACCTCGCACGGTTTGGTGCTGAATGGCACCGCCAATAGCATTGAGGGAAATTTCATCGGGATCGACACCACCGGCACCAACGCGCGCGGCAACTCCGGCTACGGCATTTTGATTACCGGCGCGGATAACCATATTGGCGGCACGAATACCAGTGCCCGCAACGTATTATCCGGCAATGGCCTGAGTGGGTTATGCTTGAACGGCATTGCGGCCACCCGAAATCTGGTCCAAGGCAACTATATCGGCACGGATGTTACCGGCAGCTTTGCGGTCAGCAACCGTAACGACGGCATCACCATCAATAACGCCCCCGGCAACACCAATGGTCCGGGCAACCTCATTTCCGGCAATACCAACGGCATTTCATTAATCGGGGCCAATGCGACTGCCAACTTCATCATCGGCAATTTTATTGGCACCGACGCCACCGGGAAAACCGCCATTGGCAACCATCTCTACGGGATATATCTGACCAACAGCCCGGCCAACACCATTGGCGGCACCACCAACGCGGGTAATCTGATCTCCGGCAATTGGCTGCATGGCGTGGTCTTCAACGGCAGCAGCAGCAATCTAGTTTTGGGAAATTTGATCGGCCTCGCCAGCGGCGGCACCAACGCGCTCCCCAATCAACAGGATGGAATTTTTATCAACGGCGGCCAGGCCAACACCGTTGGCGGAGGCAATGCCGCCACCCGCAACGTCATTTCCGGCAATGGGACTAATGGCGTGGCGATTGTGCTGCGGGGGGACAACTTCAACACCATCGCCGGCAATTACATTGGAACCGACATTGCGGGTCTCAAAGCCATCCCCAATCTCGGTTCGGGCGTGTGGATTCGCGGCTGCACCAACCTCATCGGCGGGACCAAAACCGGGAATGGCAATGTCATTTCTGGAAACGGTCAGCAGGGCGTCTGGCTGGCGGGCACCGGCACCAACATGAGCGCGGCGGGCAATCAAATTTTTGGTAATCTGATCGGATTAGACAGCTTGGGCGCCACGATTCTAGGCAATGGCAACGCCGGCATCGGCCTCTCCAGTGCCGCCGGCAACCAAATTGGCGGCAATACCGCCAGCCAGCGAAACATTATTTCTGGCAATGGCATCAACGGCATTTTCTTTGCCGGCAACAGCACCACCAACAATTTGATCCAAGCGAACTACATTGGCACGGACGCCCCCGGCACCAGCGCTCGAGGCAATTCACGGGAAGGAATCTATGCCGAATCCGTAGGCGGAAACCAAATTGGCGGCCTGTCCGACACCACGCGAAATGTCATTTCCGGCAACGGTTCCGCCGGCATTTCACTGACCAACACCTCCGGTTTTATCATTCAGGGCAATTATATCGGCCTGAATGCCTCTGGCACCAGTGCGATTGGCAACGGGGCCAATGGTGCGCCGGCAAACGGCTGGCCGGGAATTCGCATTCAAGCCACAGCTGCCAATTGGATTGGTGGCCTGGCTGTTGGCGCTCGCAATGTTATTTCCGGCAACTATTCCGATGGGGTTCTAATGCTGGGCAGCAGTTTACAATCCGTGCAGGGCAACTTTATTGGACTGGATGCCACCGGGAGCAAGGCCCTCGGCAACCTTGGCCAAGGCATCCAGCTATACAATTCCTCCAGCAATCTACTTGGCGGCGTTGCCGCCCGCGCTGGCAATGTTATTTCCGCCAATCGGTATGATGGGATTTTTTTCAACAACGCTTCGCAAAATACCCTTCAAGCCAATTACATTGGGTTGGCCGCTGACGGCATCAGCCCGCTTGGCAACACCAACTTCAATGTGGAATGCGACAGCGGCTGCACCAACAATCTTATAGGTGGCCCGGATTCAGGAGCGGGCAATGCCATTGCCTATGCAAAAACTGTCGCAGGAACAGGCAACTATGCCGGCGTGCGCGTCCGTGATGGGGCATTTAATAATTTGATCAGTCACAACGCTATTTTTAACAATGATGCTCTGGGCATTGACCTCGGTTCGGCGGGCACAAACGCCATTGTCCATTTGCAAACTAACAGCGTCACCAACGGCAATCGGGGGCAAAATTATCCCTGGCTTACCAACGTCATTTCCGGAACGAGCACCTTGATACGAGGGTGGTTTGACAGCGGCCCGAACAAGACCTATTCACTGGAATTTTTTGCCGGTCCTGCTGGCGATCCCTCGGGCTTGGGCGAAGGTCAGGTTTTTCTGGGACAAACCAACTTTACGCTCGGCGCGATTTGCCCGACCAATTTTGCGATCACTTTGCCTGCCACCGTCCCTCCCGGCTGGGTGGTTACCGCCACCGCCACCGATTCAGCCAACAACACCTCCGAATTTTCAAATTACGCCACCAACCAGCCGATGCCCGCATTGCAAGTGGGAGCCAGCCCGATTTCCAACCAACTCAACCTCACGTGGAGCAACAGCATCAACGGCTTGTTGCTGATGGAAAGCACCAACTTATCTCCCCCTGATTGGGTCACGGCGAATGCGAGCCCGGTATTAAGCAATGGAATTAATTCCGTAATTATTTCCTCTACCAACGGCACAATGTTTTATCGCCTAACCGTGCCCTGAGGTAGTGATATTTTGACCTGGCTCACCCCGTTTAGTCCTGAGATCAGTGGAGATTGGACCGCGGCCACCCATAACGCGCGAATCGGCAGCTTGCGCCCATACCAAACTTTTGAGAAAATGTCGCCGTGCGACGCTGACGCACAGCATCGGGGTGGTTTGTGTTGCCCTTTTTGGCTGCTTCCGGATTCATGCGATAACAGCAGCAGCCCAAACGCAGCACAGGCGTTTGTTATCGTCGGCAGCAATCGCATCAAATGGTTGGAAATAAACGGTAGCCGGTGTGGCGAAATGGCAGACGCACAGGACTTAAAATCCTGGGACCTTAAAAAGTCGTGTGAGTTCGAGTCTCACCACCGGCACCAGTCTTCGCTT
>CAIMLG010000282.1 GCA_903842235.1 uncultured Verrucomicrobia subdivision 3 bacterium | reverse complement strand
GGCCGTGACCGCATCCCGCCGCAGCACCTGGCAGATCTCGAACCCGTCCATCTCCGGCAACATCACGTCCAGCACGATGAGGTCGGGCGTTTGACTGCGGACCTTCTTGAGCGCCTCCGCGCCATCCGCCGCCGTGGTGACGGCGTAACCGGCCTGCTTGAGGTTGAACTCGACGAGTTCCACCGCTTCCGGCTCATCATCCACCACTAAAATGCGCGAGTTCACGCGGGCAGCATGGCACGCGGCAATTCGTCACACAATTTCATTTCAGTGACAATCAAGTGACGATTGGGTGACAAAATGAACTGTCCCGAATGGCGGTTAGTTAAGACCTTGATATTTGTGGGGACCGCCCTTCCATCGCAGGTTGCGATGGGGCAGTTCGACGAATTGGCGGCGCGGTTTATTGAGTAATGGAAATGGTTTTGGCCGCCGCTTTACCGCGCGCGGTTCGGTGCGATTGGGTCGTAGCGGCACCCGGTCGCGGGCCAAAGTGCACAACAAGTCCTGCCAGAGTGCCCGTTGCAGCTTGCGCGTTCTGGCCTGGGCCAAGGCGGCGCTAAATTGCCGCAGGGCATCCACCGGGCCCTTGAAGCTCAGCCGTTCCAGTTCCGCCTCGTAAACCTGTGCCGCCTCGGCCATCACGCAACGGATCAGGTTGTGCGCGATCAGGCCGGCGAGCAATTCTTTGCGCACCATCGCGGGCGACTGACAGCGCAACTGTTCGAGTCCCAGCGTCGTCTTCACGTCGCGCAGGCACAGTTCCAACCGCCAGCGCCGCGCGTAAAGGTCGATGAGTTCGGCCGCCGGATACTTTTCGGCGTCGAGCAGGGTGGTCACCAACAGAAGATGCTGGGAACGGAACCCCCGACAGGCGGCGGTGAAGCGCACGATGCGCACCTGGATTTCAGCCGGCAGCGCCGCCCATTGCTCCGGGGTCAGGATCGTGGACTGCATGCCGCCCTTGCGCCAGACAAACACCCCGTCTTGATGACCCAGACGTTTGGCCCGGCGAAAATCCACCCGGCGCGCCTGGTGCAAACGCGCCACCACATCCACCCCTTGCTGCGGCAGGCCCGCCAGCGTGACGTAATCTCCATAAGCCCGGTCACCCAACAGGATGTCCCCGGCCTTGAGACATGCCCACAACTGCCGCAACAAGCGAAGGTCATGGCTGTGCAGGTTGCCCATGACCACTTCCAGCAACGCCCCGCTGGCCAGCGAGAACAACCCCGCCAGTTTCATTACCGGAAAGCCGCAGCCGCGCTTCTGTCCCGAGGGCTGCGGATATTCTTTCTGGTTGGCGGCCGTATCGGGCAACTGGACGGAACTGCCATCCACCACCTTCACTGGCCGCCCTTGCAGGTGCGGTGCGGAACCCGCCCGCTGCTCCGCCGCCCGGGCGGTGGCCGCCAGCACCCTCTCCAGACAGGACTGCGGCAGTCGCTGCCGGGCTTGGATGTAAGCCGAGGCCCCCGGGTTCACCTGCCCCCACCCGAGCAAACGGGTCTGGGCCTGCACCTGACGGACGACTTCGCGGCAGGCGGTCCGAGGCTTGAGCATCTGCCAGAGAAAGCACTCACAGGTCAGCCGCAGGGTATAGCAGCGATCCCGGCTGTTTGGACCTTCGTCGGCGCTGGAGAGGAGGTGAACGGGAATGAGATCGGCGAGGTGCCGGGTCAGTTGCTGGAGGGTGGTTTGACGGAAGTGGCGGATGGTGCGCTGGCCCAGCGCGGCACATCGGGCACGGAAGGCGGGGAAGAGCGGAGTATGCATCGGCACAGTAATACTACTGTGTCTATTGACAGGCACGCTAAAATGCCTCAATGAACGACACCCCGGATTCGCTGGCCGCCTTGAAGGCGGAATACCACCGGTTGCGCCGGAGTCTGGCTCGGATCGGCTATATCAGTCAGGGCTCGGTGCAACAACGCTCGGTTGCCGCTTCCGGACGCAGCGGCTACCAGTGGACGCGCAAGGTGGCGCAAAAGACCGTGAGTGTGGCCCTCAGTCAGGCGCAGTTTGAAGCGATGAAGGAAGCGGTGGGCAACGAACGCAAGCTGTGGAAGACCATCCAAGAAATGGAGCGCGTTTCACGCCGCATCATCTTCGCCTCCGCGTCCGATACGCGACGACGCAAACGCCTATCCAAGAAAGTTTTGGGCCTTATCTAACCGCCATTCAGAACTGTCCCGTGTAGGACGCGAAAGGGGGAAGGAAAGTGGAGGTTGCTACTAATTCTTTGTCGCAATCAAATTTGAAACTAAACGTCATGGTTTCCTTTTTGCATGATACTCTTTAGCCTTCTCATCAAGTATAGCTATCATCTTAAATAGCTGGGTCTCACTCTCCTGATAAGAGGGTGATGGCGTATTCATTATTCCACTCTTCTCTTCGCTGAAAATCTTTAACAGCTATTCTCCGATAACGCGTAGCTTCGTCCTTATTCCCGACCCTATCGAATGCCAGACTAGTCCGCGCATGAAGCAATGCCATATACCTATTTGTCAAACAACCTTCCCACACTTTTGAACCAGCGTCGTTTGCAAGTCGCTCAACACTCAAAATACCTGATAATGAAATGTCGGGTGAATCATCAAAATATCGATCAAAGTATGGGATTGTAGCCTCATTAAACCGGGCGTAAGCCTCCCCAGGATTCTCCGTTTGACAACCTGTCGCCACCAAACAAAGACTCAAAATTCCGAGTGCTATGGTTTTCATTGCAATAATGACGCCAAAATTTTAAGACCCCTCACCACGTCCCAAAGCGGTGCTAAAGCAACCGCCGCTTTTCCCTTCGCCACCTTCGCGGCCTTCGCGCGACATTTATGTTTTGCCGTCCTGAAAAATTTGCCACCCTACGGCCATGCCGATTCCCGTCATCCGCATCGCGCAAATGCGCGAATGGGAAGCCGCCACCTGGGCCACCAGCCAGACCGAGGCGGAGGTCATCCATCAAGTCGGCAAACGCGTCGCCCGCCGCGCCCGCAAGCTCACCCGCGCCGGCGATACGATTCTGTTTCTCCTCGGCAAAGGCCACAACGGTGATGACGCCCGGGCCGCCGCCAAGCAGCTCGAAGGCCGCCGCGCCGCCGCGCTGGAAATGTTTTTTCCGGACACCGACTTACTGCCGCTGGAACAAGCCTTGCGGGAAGAACCCGCGCTCATCGTGGACGGGCTATTTGGCATCGGCTTGAACCGCCCGCTGTCCGAGGAGTGGCAGAAAATTATCACCGCCATCAACGCCAGCCGGATTCCCGTGCTGGCGGTGGATGTCCCCTCCGGTCTGAACGCGGACACCGGCGAGACCTTCGGCGCCGCCATCAATGCTGCGATCACCCTCACCATCGGCGCGCCGAAAATGGGATTGCTGACGGCGGCGGCGGGGCCGTTCGTGGGCCGGCTGGAAGTGGTGGACGACGTGGGCCTCGTCCCCTGCCCGCTCGCCGCTGAACTGAACTGGACGTTGCTGGAGGATTTTGAGCAGTTTCCGCCCGTCCGCCCGGTGGCGGGTCACAAAGGCGCCTTCGGCCATGCCTTGATTCTCGCGGGCAGCGCCGGTTATCACGGAGCGGCTGTGCTGGCGGCCCGCGGTGCGTTGCGGTCCCAACCAGGACTGGTCACAGTGCTCACGCAGGAAAATGTTTATCATCCGATCGCCGCGCAGTTACAGTCCGCCATGGTCAAAGTGTGGGGGCCGGAAACGAAATTTCCCGCCAGCACCAGTGCCGTCCTCGCCGGACCAGGGCTGGCCGGGCCAGAGCTGGCGAATGCCTTGCGCGTGCTTTTGCGGCACTGGTGGCGTGACGCAGAATATCCGTTGATCGTGGATGCCGGCGCGCTGGATATTTTGAGCGCGGAACCCTTTGCCAAAAGATTCATTCGCGTGCTAACGCCGCACCCCGGCGAAGCGGCCCGGCTGTTGAACAGCACCCCGCAAAAAATTCAAGCCGACCGGGCGAAAGCGCTGCGGGAAATTTCGCACCGTTTCGGCAACTGCTGGGTCGTGTTGAAAGGTCATCAAACGCTGGTGGGCCGGGCGGACGGCGAAATTTTCGTCAATTCCTCCGGCAACGCACACCTGGCGCAGGGCGGCAGCGGCGATCTGCTGGCCGGCTATCTCACGGGATTATTAGCGCAACCGGAACTGCAGGCGGACGCCGGAAAAACCATCCGTTACGCCGTGTGGCAGCACGGGGCGGCAGCGGATCGCTTGCAAGCCCGCCGGGCGAACTGGAACGTGGAGGAGCTGGCGGATGAGTTGGGGAATGCGCGGTAACGCCGGCCGTTTTACAAACGCTGGGCAGTAGAACGAAAGACCAGTTTCTCCAAATCCACTCCTTCGCGGTGCTGGATGGTCGCCTCCACCCTGGGCACATACATCTGGGTTTCCGCCGGCAGATGAGGCGCGATCCGGGAAAAACTTTTGGTGTCGTAACGCTTCAACAGCCGCTGCACCGTGCCTTCCCCGCTGTTGTAAGCCGCCACCGCCAGCCGCCAGCTGCCGAATTTATCGTGCAGGCCCCGCAAATACTTGGCCGCCGCCCGGGCCGCCGGCTCGGGCTGCTTCCGCTGGTCAAACGGCCACAGGCTGAGGCCCAGGTTTTTGGCGGTTGCCGGCATGAGCTGAAACAGGCCCACCGCGCCCGCCGGGCTCCGGGCCCGTGCATCGAAACCCGATTCCACCTCCGCCAGCCAGACGAGTTCCGCCGGCACCCGTTCCTCGGCAAAAATGGCTTTCAAGCGCGGCACGATTTTCCTGGCCGCCGCCGGCCACGGGCGCGGGGCGACTTTTTTCACCCAAAGCTCCTGCTCGGCTTGGAACGGCGGATTCGGCTGGACCGGCGGCCGGTTGGTTCCCGGGAGCGGTGGCGGCGGGGGCGCGCTAGCTTTCAACTCAGCCGCCGCGTCGAAGTAATCCAGCCGCGCGCGCAGCCACGCGGCGTAGGGCTGCGTTTCCTCGTGCGCCTCGAGCAGCGGCAGCGCGACATTCGCCGCATCCTTCAATTGCGCCACATCGAGCACAGAATCGCCTTGGAGATAATCCTGATAATGTTTGAGAAAATCCTCCACCTTGTCGCGGTCAACGTTTTGCAAAGCCTGAAGCACGTCGTCGTCAAGATTGTCCTGCGCAAATTGCTGCGCGGCGTCCAGCAGGCCGCTGACATCCAGGGTCATTTCATTCGTTTGCGACAATACCAACCCGCCGCTGGCAAGCAGGATGACGATGGCACTGCGGAATTTCATAGCCGGAGAATACGCAGCTTTGGCCGTCAGTTCAAATGATGGAATCAGATTGCCACTCGATGCCAACCGGGCGGTGATTCATCAGGGTTGGACCGGCACACCATCCGGCGGCATTAGTTTTGCAGTTGACAATCAACACTTAATACCAGTTTTATTCGTCTGCCAAAACCCATAAGGAACCCTATGCTTAATCGAAAAACTTATTTCATCCGGGAACACGTCGGCTTGTTGAAACTATCCGACACTTACGACATTCTGGACCCGCAGTCGCAGGAACAAATCGGCATTGCCAAAGAAAAGCCGGGGTCGCTCATCCTGCTGCTGCGGTTTCTGGTCAACAAACAGATGTTACCCACCAAGGTCTTTGTCTACGAAGGGGCGAATCATGAGGACGAGACCAAGCTGCTGTTCTCCATCCAGCGCGGCTTCTCCCTCTTCCGCTCCAAGGTCAATGTCTGCGACACCCAGGGCCGGATGGTGGGCTGGCTGCGGAGCAAGGCGTTTTCATTCGGCGGCGGCTTTTATGTCTTTGACACCGCCGACCACGAAATCGCCCACGTCAAAGGCGATTGGAAAGGCTGGAACTTCCGTTTTCTGGACAAATCGGAAAACGAATTGGGCACCATCACGAAGAAATGGGCCGGCATCGGCAAAGAATTGTTCACCTCCGCCGACAACTACATTCTGGCCTTGAACCAGGACCCGACGCCCGAACAAGCCATTCTGCTACTCGCCGCCGGCCTGGCCGTGGATGTCATCTACAAGGAAAGGTGATACCCGAATTGCCGCTTGCGCCGTCTAATATCGTCTTTAACCTATCTGCATGGATTGGTTCACTGACCGGCATTGTTTTCTGCTTGCCGTCCTGTTTTACGGTGCGAGCACGATTTACTCCGTTTTTCTCTGGCGCAAAGGGTTTCGCCGGGACGAATGGGTGAATTATCTCCTGCTCGCCGCCGGCGTGGCCCTGCACACGCTGGCCATGCTCAAGCGCGGCCTGACGCTCCAGAGCTGTCCGGTCAACAACCTCTATGAGGCCACCACGTTTCTGCTCTGGGCACTGGGCTTGGCGAGCCTCGTCTATGCGCTGTTGCCGCGCTTTAAATTCATCTGCGCCTTTGCCGCGCCCCTACTGTTCACCGCCGGCATTTTTGCCCTGATGCCCTCGCTGGATCCGCCGCATGGGCCGAAGCCGGAATTTTCCGGGGCGCTGCGCAGCCTGCACGCGGCCACCATCCTGCAAGCCTACGGCGCGTTTGGCCTCGCGGCGGTGGCGGCGAGCATGTTCCTGATGCAACGGCACGATTTGCGCGTCCACAAGCTGCGCGCCCTGCTTTCCCTCCTCCCCTCGATTCAACGCCTAGAACTCATCACTTTCCGGCTCGTAGCCGTGGGCTTCGGGCTCTTGACCATCGGCCTCGCCGCCGGCTCGCAGTTGCCGCCGCCGGACGGCAAATCCTACTTCTCGGATCCCAAAGTCATCTGGTCCGCGCTGCTCTGGCTGGTGTATCTGGAATCGCTGGTGGCGTATAAACTGTTCCGGCGGCCCAGCCGGCGCTTCGCCATCGGGGTGTTGGTCTCCTTCGCGGTCCTGTTGCTGACGTTTGGTTTTACCAACAAGCTGTCGCCCATCCATCAGAACCCGGGGCCAGGAATCGGAACGAATTCAACTTCACCCGCCACCCGCCCATGAGCGTCGTCGTTATCGGCTTGAGCCATCGTTCTGCGCCCGTGGAGTTGCGGGAACGCTTTGCCTTTGCGGAAGCCAAAATTCCCGACGCCCTCCAGGCACTGCGCGCCGCCGGCTTGGTCACCGAGGGCGTGGTGCTGTCCACCTGCAACCGCGTGGAAATCTACGCCGCCACCCCGCTGCCGCCGCTGGAAGCATTTGCGAAGATCAAACAATTCCTCATCGCCCACCATGCCTACGATGGCGCCCTCGGCGATGAAATTTACCACCTGGCCGAGCCGGACAGCTTGCAACACCTGTTCAAGGTCGCCAGCGGGCTGGATTCCATGGTCATCGGCGAGACGGAAATCTTCGGCCAACTCAAAAAAGCCTACGACCTCGCCTTCACCGGCAAGTTTACTGGCGCCCGCCTGAACAAGGCATTCCAGCGCGCGTTCAACGTGGCCAAGCACATCCGCACCGCCACCAACATCCAGCGCGGCAGTGTGTCGGTGATGTCGGCGGCGGTGGAATTGACGGAAAAAATTTTTACCGCGCTCGCCGATCACGAGGTGCTCGTCATCGGCGCCGGCGAGACCAGCGAGAAGACCGCGCGGGCCTTGCAATCGCGCGGCGTGAAGAAAATCACCGTGACCAATCGTTCCCCCGAACGCGCCCTGGCCCTGGCGGCGGAACTGGGCCAGGGCACCACCACCGTGGCGTGGGAACAATGGCCGGCGGAATTTGAGCGCATCGATATCGCCATCAGCAGCACGGCCGCCACCCAGCATATTCTTGACCGCGCCACCCTGGAGCCGCTGATGAAGCATCGCCAGCACCGCCCGCTGTTGCTGATTGATATTGCCGTGCCGCGCGACATTGACCCGGCGGTGAGCGAACTGGATAACGTTTATCTCTACAATGTGGACGATCTCCAAAGCATCGCCAACGAATACCTCAAGCTGCGCCATGAGGAATTGGCGAAGTGCAATCAAATCATCGCCGAGAAAGTCGCGGCCTTGCTGCAAGCCGGCCGACCCGCCGGAGCCCCGGGCGAAAGCTGACCGCAATACATTTTCCCATTGTTTCCCACTATGACCCTGCCTTCTCGTTTTATCACCCTGTTTGCCTGGGTGGCCGGCCTGAGCGCCTTGGCCGAGCCGGTTCCGCCCCCGCCCGCCATTCCCCGCTTCTCCATCAATTATCTGGATCGAACGGTGAATCCCGCGACAGATTTTTACGAATTCGCCTGTGGCCAATGGCGAAAAGACAACCCCATTCCCGCCGACAAATCGCGCTGGGGCGGTTTTTATGAACTCGCCGAGCGCAACTGGGCTTCGATACAACAGATTCTGAACGAAACCATGCCGACCAAAGCCGCGCCGCGCACGCCGCGCCGACAGGTCGCGGATTTTTACGCCTCGGCCATGGACACCAACCGCATCGAGGGTCTCGGGCTCAAGCCCATTCAGGCCAATCTTAAGCGCATTGACCGCGTGAAAGATGTGTCGGGTTTGTTCAAGCTGCTGGCGGAGTTCCATGACCAGGGCGGCGGCGGGCTGTTCGGCATGGGCTTTGGCCCGGACGACAAGGACAGCCGCATTTACGCGGTGGAGTTGGGACAGGGCGGCCTGTCGCTGCCGGATCGCGACTATTATTTGCAGGATAGCTTCCGGGAAGTCCGCGACAAATACCGCCAGCACGTGGAGAAAATGTTTATCCTCCTTGGTGAAACGCCGGCCGCCGCCGCCGCTCACGCCGACACCGTGCTGAGCCTGGAAACGGAACTGGCCAAGGCCGCCCGCACGCGGGTGGAACTGCGCGATCCCAACAAGAATTACAATAAATTCAGCCACGCCGAATTCGTCGCCCACTACCCAAACCTGCCGTGGGCCGAATACCTCGCCGCCCGGCACCTAGCCACGCCGAAATATGAGGTGGTCGGACAGCCGGAGTTTTTCACAGCGCTGGACCGCTTGATGTCGGAACGGCCGCTGGCCGACTGGCAGGTGTATTTGCGCTGGCATCTGCTGCACGCCATCGCGGCCTATCTGCCCGCCGCCTTCGAGCGGGAAAACTTTGCCTTCTTCGGCCGGACCCTGAGCGGTCAGCTTGAACCGGAACCCCGCTGGAAACGCGCGGCGCACCAAATCGATGGCTGCATCGGCGAAGCCCTCGGGCAGCTCTATGTGGCGAAACATTTCCCCGCCGAGGCCCGGACGCGCATGTTGGAACTGGTGGCCAACCTCCGCGCCGTCTATCGCGACCGGTTGACGACGGTGCCGTGGATGAGCGAACCGACGCGGGCCAAGGCGCTGGCAAAGTTTGACCGGTTCACCGCCAAGATCGGCCATCCGGAAAAATTCCGGGATTATTCCGCCCTTAGCATCCGCCCAGACGATTATCTGGGCAACGTCCGCCGCGCGGCGCAGTTTGAATCCCGCCGCGAAATCGCCCGCATTGGCCAGGCGGTGGACCGCACGGAATGGCACATGACGCCGGAAACCGTGAATGCCTATTTCAACGGTTCGCAAAACGAGATCGTTTTCCCCGCCGGCATCCTGCAGCCGCCGTTCTTTGATCTGACGCTCGATGACGCGGTGAATTACGGCGGCATCGGCGTGGTGATCGGCCACGAAATCACCCACGGCTACGACGACCAGGGCCGCAAGTATGACGCCAACGGCAACCTCAACGACTGGTGGAGCGAAGCTGATGGCAAAGCCTTCGAAACGCGCGCGCAGAAGATGGTGGAAGAATTCAACGGCTTTGAAGTGCTGCCCGGCCTGCACGTCAACGGCCAGCTCACGCTCGGCGAAAACCTGGCCGATCTCGGCGGCGTGAGCATCGCCTACGAAGCGCTGCAGCGCGCGCTGGCCAAGGACCCCGCCCAGCGCAGGCAGATTGACGGCTTTACGCCGGAGCAGCGCTTTTTCCTGTCGTTCGCCCAGATCTGGCGCATGAATGTCCGCGAAGCCGAAGCACGCCGGTTGATTACCGTGGACCCGCATTCGCCCGGCAAATGCCGCGCCAATGGCACCCTCATGAACCAGCCGGAATTTTACGAAGCCTTTAACATCACCGCCGGTTCGCCCATGTGGCTGCCGCCGGAACAACGCACCAAAATCTGGTAAACCGCCCGCCGGCCCCGGGATGTTTGCTTTCCATCGCCTTGGAACTGTGGAAGCCTGTGGCCGCTAATTTATGGCTGAACAACCCATCATCATCTGCACTCGCGGCAGCGCGCTGGCCCTCGTCCAGGCCAACTACGTGGCCGGCCTGTGCCGCCGCACCTTTCCCGCGCTGACCTTTGAATTGCAGATCATCAAGACCACCGGCGACAAGCTGCAAAAGGCCTCCATGGCCAAGACTGACCCCAGCCTGCCCAAAGGGCTCTTCACCAAGGAACTCGAAGTGGCCATGCTCAACGGCACCGCCGATCTCGCCGTGCATAGCCTGAAAGATTTGCCCACGGAACTGCCCGAGGGTTTGATCCTCGCCGCCACCCCCCCGCGCGAAGACGTGCGGGATGTGCTGATCTATCGCGCCGCAGGTTCTGCCAAGCGCGGTTTTCCGCCGCATTTGCAACTGAAAGATTTCCCCGTCGGCGCCACCGTGGCCACCAGCAGCACCCGCCGGAAACAATCCCTGCTCGCCGTGCGCCCGGATTTGAACATCGTGGAAATTCGCGGCAACGTGGCCACGCGCATGAAAAAGGTGGCCGACCAGCCGGAACTGGGCGCCACCATCCTGGCGCTCGCCGGCCTGACGCGGCTGCAATTCAAGATCCACGCCGATGGCACCATCCATGGCGACGCCGTGCCAGCGGGCTTGCTGGCGACGGTTTTGAGCCTGGACGAAATGCTGCCGTGCGTGGGCCAGGGCGCCATTGGCATTGAGACGCGCGCCAACGATCCGCGCATCGCCCGGATTTGCGCCGCGCTGAATCATCCGGAAACCTTTCAGGCCGTCACCGCCGAACGCGCCTTTTTGCGCGGCATGGGCGGCGGCTGCCAGAGCCCCGTGGGCGCCTATGCCCAGATCGCCGGCGACCAAGTGACCCTGCAAGCCATCTTCTTCCGCGACGAAACCGTCAAACGCGGTCAGGGCAAACGCCCGCTGGCCGAAGCCGCCTTGCTGGGCGAACAAATCGCCGCGCAGTTGAAATAACCTTCGCCGGCCCCGGCTCCCGTGGTCGCGGCCTCCAGCGGGGAGTTCTCTTGGGGGTTGTTGGGGGCGCAGGGCATAATGCTAATTAAGTTCAGGTTGAAAAAAGGGGTTGCGCAGCACCTCTTGGGAAGTTGACGGTATTAAAAAGTCCCGGCGAACTCCTTTTAAGTGGGTCGGAACGATCTTTTAATGCCTCCAAGGCAGTAAAAAGGCGGTCCGTGGTATTTAAAAGTGCTTCCAAGGTATTTAAAAGTCGTTCGGAGATGGTAAATAGTGGTTCCGAGGTAGAAAAAAAGCGTCGGGCGGTATTAAAAAGGAGTTCGGAACGTCCTTTTAATCCCATTTTAGGACTTATTTACTGTTCCAAATATCTTTATTTGAGCTATTTAAGAAATGACCGGCCAAGGAAGCGGATTTTCAACCGTTGGCCGCCTTTTTGGCGGCGGTCCCGCCGTCCAAGACGGCCCGCGTTCACCGTTGTGCCCGAACCGCGCGGAGCGTGCCGGAGTGCGCCGGCCCTCCGGCGCTTTGGGGGAAGGCTCACGCCAAGCCGCCAAAGCGCGAAGGGATTTTTAGGGCATGGACGGTCCGGAAACCGGCGGAGCAGCGGCTCGGCCAAGCGCCGCAAACTATGGGGAGACTTTTAAATGGCGGCTTTCGGACGAAAGCTGCTACGGCGGGAAGGCCGTGCGAAACTATTTCACCTTTTCGATGACGGGCGTTGCTCCTATTACTTCTGGTGTCAAAGCAAAAGGTGAGCTGGCGTATGTTACTCCGTTTGAAATCAGCGCATTTCTGTATAATGACGGGTCAGGCACTCCAGCCGTTTTGGCAACAGCGGTCGTTATGTCTGAAATGTTTAGGATTTCGTATTTCCTTAGTTGGTAAACCGCGATTGGCTCGCCATTGGGTTGGTCAACGGCAAGTGACAGAGTAAAGCCGTTGGGAAAAGAATCTCGATTCGTATCCCCAGCAGGGTATGAATAACTCAATAAAAACGATTCCCTGACGCTCGGAACGGTATAATAAAATTTTTGAATTTGTCCGCTCGGGAAGGTTTTGTAAAGATTTCTGTGTAAGTGGTTTTTTGGTTTGGTTTTTTTGTTGTGTTAATTTCCCGTGCCCCCGCAACGAGATAGAATGAGCCGGGGGCGAGCCGGAGCCTTAGCTCGCGCCCCCGGCGGTCGAATGGTC
>CAIMLG010000281.1 GCA_903842235.1 uncultured Verrucomicrobia subdivision 3 bacterium | reverse complement strand
TTCGCGATCACCCTAAACCAGGCTTTGCTGGATGGCGGCGGCGGGGGCGGCTTGACCAAGCTGGGCGCCGGCACGCTGACCTTGGGTGGCGTTAATACTTACACCGGCAACACGGTGATTAGCAACGGCACCTTGGTGGTGACGCCGGCCAACCTTACGGGGGGCGGCGGTTTGATCGTCAAAGACGGGGCCGCGCTGACGGTGAACAACAACGGCAGCTCGCTGCCGGCTTCGGCCCTGACTCTGGGCGTGAGCGGGGCGAGCGCGGTGAACTTCAACTTTCCGGCCGGTAACGTGGCCACGGCCACGATCAGCGCGGGCACCCTGACCGGCAACGGCACCGTGACGATCAACATCACTGGCAGCGGGTTGGTGGCCGGCAGCATTCCGTTGATTGCGTTTTCCAGTGGCAGTGGCGCCAATCTCCAACTGGGCTCTCTGCCGCCCGGGGTGACCGCCACCTTGGATACGAGCGCCTCGCCGGTCACCCTGAATATCTCCAGCGCGGTCCAGCAGTTGGTCTGGACCGGCGCGGCCGACAGCCAGTGGAATACCGGTTCGACGGACTGGATCAATTTATCCAGCTTGACGCCGGCCACCTATTCGCAGTCCGGCGGGTTTGGCGATCAGGTCCGGTTTGATGACACCGCCCCGGGATCCACCGCCATTGATTTGGCCATGAACGCCACCCCGGTTTCCATGACTTTTAGCAACGTCACGAAGGATTACAGCGTCACTGGTTCGGGCAGCATTACCGGGACCGGTTCG
Organism: uncultured Verrucomicrobia subdivision 3 bacterium; assembly: GCA_903842235.1. GTDB lineage: Bacteria > Verrucomicrobiota > Verrucomicrobiia > Limisphaerales > UBA11358 > UBA11358. The sequence continues at coordinate 6,720 of CAIMLG010000281.1, read as the reverse complement.
CTCACCAAAAACGGCACGGGGACGCTGACCCTGGGCCTGGTCAATACGTTTAGCGGCGGAGCCGCCCTCAACAGCGGCACTGTTGACCTTGGGGCCGATAATGCCTTGGGCACGGGCCAGTTGGTGTTGGGCGGCGGGGTGCTTTCCTCGGACAGCGCCACGGCCCGCACGCTGGCCAATGCCATTCTGGTCACGAACAATGTCACCTTCGGTGATGGGACGCACAGCGGGGCCATCACCAATACCGGCATCATGAATCTTGGTGGTGCCGCCATCAGTCGTGCTCTAACCGTCAACAACAGCGTTACCGTTCTGGCCGGGGGCACGACCAACGGCAGCATCGCGCCCAAAAATGGCTACGGCACGCTGGTTCTCCGAGGCACCAGCACCATGGCCAACGCCCTGAATGTGAACCAGGGCACGTTTGTGCTGGACGGCATTCTGACCAACAATGGCACCTTGCGGATTCAGGGGAATACCGCCTTCGATACCGTGACGGGCATCATAGCCCCCAGCGGGTTTCTGGTGCTAACCACCGCCGCCCCCAATCTTCGCCTCGGTGCCAACGATGCCACCGGCAGTGCGTCCGCGACGAACATTCTGGACATTTCCGGTTATATTCGGGTGTTCGCTTCCACCGCCGGCAACGGCAACTTCTATATTGGCGGCAAAGGTGCCAACGGCTATCAAGGCATCGCTTATATTCGGACGGGTGCCGATGTCCAATTCAGCAGCATCCTGCGCGACGGTGCCACCGGCTATGGTGAGTTTAATTTTGACGGCGGCACTCTCCGCGCCCAAGTCTCCACTCCCAGTTTCATTAGCAACCTCGACGTCTGCAAGATCCTCTCCCACGGTGCGGTGATTGACTCGGCTGGCTGGGACATCGGCATACCGCAGGCGCTGCTCGATGGCGGCGGTAATGGCGGTTTGACCAAGACCGGTAACGGCACCCTGACCTTGAACGGCACGAACACCTACCTTGGCACCACGGTGGTCAGCCAGGGCACCTTGGGCGGCACCGGTGTGCTCAGCGGCCCGGTCACTCTGGCGGCGAACACCACCTTGGCGCCGTCCGTCCCGGGCGTGATCGGCACCCTCACTATTTCCAACAGCCTCACGTTGAATGGGAGCGGCGCTGTGGTCATGGGGTTGAACAAAGACCTCGCCAGCAATGACGCCGTGGCCGGTCTGACCGCCGTCACCTACGCGGGCACCTTGACCGTGACCAACGTGGGTGCGACGGCGCTGGCGGGCGGCGAAACCTTCCAGCTGTTCAGCGCCACCGGCCCCAAAACCGGCAACTTCAGCTCCGTGATCATCCTGCCCGCCACGGGGGCGACCAACGGGACGTTTGACCCGGCCACGGGCCTCCTGACGATTGCTTCGCTCATTCCGACGGCGCCGACGAACCTCACCTTCAGCGTGTCGGGCGGCAATCTGAACTTGAGCTGGCCGACCAATTATCTGGGCTGGAGCCTGCAAGTGCAGACCAACGGCCTGGGCACGGGGCTGAGCACCAACTGGGTTTCCGTGCCGGGCACGGAGAGTGTCACCAGCACCAACTTTCCGGCGGTGCTGACCAATGGCGCGGTGTTCTACCGCATGTTCTATCTGGCTCCGTAATGTTACGGTTCGCTTCCACTCCACGCCGGAGCGGGTTTACCGTTCCGGCGTTTTGGGATTGGGAAAAAATTAGCTATGCCGCCAGGCTCCTTGAAAAAAGTCACCCTGAAATGGAAGTCGACCACCACCAGCACCACGCCCCAAAAACAAATCCGAACTCGCCGCGATTTAAAAAATTCAATTTGCTTGCGCGTCAAAAAATAGCCTTTACCCCTCGTGAAAATCAGCAAAATGACCACTAAGTCCCGCCGTCCTCAATTTATGAAAGCCTCTTTGCCCGTTAATCTCCGCCGCGCAAAACGACCTGGCCGGAGCGGGGGTTTCACGCTGATTGAACTGCTGGTGGTCATCGCCATCATCGCTATCCTGGCGGCAATGCTGCTGCCGGCGCTGGCCAAGGCCAAGGCCAGGGCCAAACAAATCTCCTGTGTCAACAATCTCCGGCAGATTGGGATTGCCACCGTCATGTATGTGGGTGACTACAAACAATACCCTGGCTGCATTTCAAAAAAACCAATTTCCTCCTTAAATTATTACGTCTGGCCGCCGCGCCTCTTGAGCGCGATGAGCAACCACCGGAAAGTCTTCGCTTGCCCGGCCGCCAATCCCAACAGCGCCTGGGACACCAACCTCAACACCACTTTGAAAACCGTCACCACGGTGGATGGTACGGTTGACCCGTTCGGCATTATCACGTCCTCGTCGGCCTTTTCCCTGGGCTATAATGACTGGGGACTGAATTTAGCCAACACGCCTCAACTGGGGCTGGGGGGGGACATCAACGGCGGCAGTTCCAAAGGGTTGGTGAATGATACCGTGGTGGTCGCCCCCACCCAGATGATCATGTTAACGGATACCAAGGCTGCTGCGCCCAACAGCGCCAACTTGGATCCCACCCAACAGCCTCAATGGCCGTCCAATCGTCACAGTTATCGAACGGATATCATGTTTTGCGACGGGCATGCCGAGTCGCCCAAGCGGAATGAGGTGATTGACCCGAACAATAACTCGTGGCGCAGCCGCTGGAACAACGACAATCAGCAACACAACGAAGTGACTTGGACGGTCAATGCGGCGGCCGCCGGCCTGCTTGACCCCTCTTTCTAACCGGATTAGGCGGTTCTGCTTGACCCCTCACTCGGCAGCGGGTTTTACCGGTAGAGGTCGGGTTATGCCAAATGACAACATACCGTTTCCGCGCAATATTACCCTATGTCAGCTAAACATCGCTTCCCCATTCCTGATGGGTTGCCGGGACGGGGGGCCAAAAGAATCTGTGATGCCGGGCGTGCCTTCTCTGAACGCAGGCAACGGTGGGTTCTTTTCTTTTGGCTAAACCTCACCTTGATTTCCCCGTCCGCCTTTGCGGACGGGGTTGGAGTGTTCACCAACCGCGCCCCCCTGGCCATCACGCCGTTTGCCGCGCTGCCGCTGGGGAGCATTCAGCCGCAAGGCTGGTTGCTGACCCAATGCCAGCTGCAGCGCGATGGCTTGACCGGTCAGGCCGAGGAAGTCTATGCCAGCGACCTTGGCACCAATAGCGCGTGGTTGGGCGGCGCCGGCGAAAACTGGGAGAAAAGCCCCTACTACTTCAAGGGCCTCATTCCGCTGGCCTACACGCTGAATGATGCGGGCCTCAAAACCAAGGCGCAAAAGTGGATGGATTGGCTGCTCACCCACCAGGGCTCCGATGGTTACCTGGGGCCCGCTTCGAACAATAACTGGTGGCCGCGCATGCCCGCGACGTATGCGTTGCGGGATTATTACGAGGCCACCGGCGATGCGCGGGTGCCGACGGTCTTGAGCAATTATTTTCATTACATGATCGCCAAGCTGCCGGGTCGGCCGTTGGCCGGTTGGGGCAAGTCGCGCGCCGGTGATGAAATGGACGTGGCGCTCTGGCTTTATAACCGCAACGGCGACGCCAGTCTGCTCACCCTCGTGAATCTGCTCCATCAGCAGGCGTATGACTGGGTGGATATTTTTTCGAGCAACCACTTCATGGCCTACGGCACGGACAACCAGCCCAAGCACAATGTCAACGTTGCGCAGGCCTTGAAATTTCCCGCCGTGTATTACGAATATTCGAAGCAGGCCGGCGACCGCAACGCGCTGTATCTCGGCCTGGACAACCTGATGCGCGAGCACGGGCTGGCCCTGGGCATCAACAGCGGCACGGAATTATTGTCGGGCAATTCCAGCATCCAAGGCGTCGAGTTGTGCTCCATCGTCGAGGCGATGTTGAGCCTGGAAACCAGTATTTTCGTCACCGGCGACGCGACGCTGGCCGACCGGCTGGAGCAAATTACCTTCAATGCGCTGCCGGCCGCCCTGGCCAACGATATCAAGGGCATCCAATACTACACGCTGCCCAACAACCCGGTTGTGATCACCGGCGGCCACGGCTTCAATCAGGACTACGCCAATGCCACCGTGCCCGGGCCGAATTCCGGCTATCCGTGCTGCCGCTACAATTTTCACATGGGCTGGCCGAAGTTCCTCCAAAATTCCTGGGCGGCGACCAGCGACGGTGGTCTGGCTCTGCTGACCTACGGGCCGATGACGGTCAAAGCCACCGTCGCAGGCCAGCCGGTGCAGATAGCTGTGGACACCGCTTATCCGTTTGAGGAACAGGTCCGGCTGCATTTGAATCTCACCAACCGCCCGGCGAATTTCCCCTTGCAGTTGCGCATTCCCGCTTGGTGCACCAACGCGACGGTGACCGTGAATGGACAGCTTCAAACCGGCGGCGCGCCCGGCACCTTCCTGCGGCTGCCCCGCACCTGGACGAACGGCGATCTGGTGGTGGTAAATCTGCCGATGTCCATCCAGACGCAGTCCGGTCCGAGCCGGGCCGTGGCCATCAACCGCGGGCCGCTGGTGTATTCGCTGCGCATCGGCGAAAACTGGACCCTCAATACGCCGGATCCGCTCGGCCTGGGCTTCAACGAATATCTCATCGCGGCCACGACCCCGTGGAATTATGCCTTGCAATTGAACCTCACCAATCCGGCGGCTTCGTTTGTTTTCACCAATCTGACCGCGTCCACCAATCCGTTCGACCCGGCGGAAGTGCCGGTTTCCTTGCTGGCGCAGGCGCGGCGGGTCCCGGCTTGGGGCCTCGGCTGGAACGGCACGCAGGCGTTTGAGCCGCCGCTGAGTCCGGTGGCGTCCACGAATGCCTTGCAATCGGTCCAACTGGTGCCGTTCGGCTCGCAGCATCTGCGGCTGACGTGGCTGCCTTATTTGGGCTTGCCGGCACCGGTGGCCGGCACGTTCTATGAAAACTTCGACCTGAATTGGAGTTCGCGCTGGACCGTGTTTGGTGGCAGTTGGTCCGCGCGCAACGGCGCGTTAAACACCATGCCCGCGTCGGCGGGCGGGGTGAAAGCCTTGGCGATGGCAACGCGGTTCACCAATTTCACTTACGAGGCGGATGTGTCGGTCGGTCCGGTGGGAAATGCCGGCGTCCTTTTTCGCGCCAGCCAGCCGGACATCGGCGCGGATGCTTATTGCGGTTACTACGCCGGCTTGAACCCGCAGGCGTCGCAGCTGGCATTCGGTTACAGCTCGAACGGCTGGCATGCCCTCGCCACCGTGCCCATGAGCCTTGGCACCAACGTCGTCTATCACATGAAAGTAAATGCCCAGGGCAGCCGCCTGCGGCTCTACGTCACGGATATGGTGACGCCGGTGGTGGACCTGCAAGATGGTCATTTTGCCAGTGGCCTGATTGGCGTGCGCGACTATTGCACCGACAGCGCCCAATCCCTTTCCAGCTATGCCAACCTCGCCGTGCGCGAGGTGACGTCGCTGACGCCGCCGCTGCCGAACGGATTGACCGCGTGGTATCCGCTGGACGGTAACGCCCAGGACGTGAGCGGCAACGGCAACCACGGCACGCCCGTCGGCAATGTGGTTTTTGTCGCCGGCCAAATGGGCGCCCTGGCGGCGCAGTTTGACGGCACCAACGGTTACCTTCAGATTCCCCGCAGCATCAGCACCAACTTCACGATTGCCTTCTGGGTCAACACCACGGCCACCGGCGGCGGCAGCCAGTGGTATAACGGCAAGGGCTTGGTGGACGGCGAAGTTTCCGGCTCCGCTGCGGATTTTGGCACCGCCCTCGTCGGTAACCAGGCCGCCTTTGGGGTGGGCGCCACCGACACCACCCTCCTTTCGACCAACGTCATTAACGATGGCCAGTGGCATCATCTTGCCGCCACCCGCGATTCTGTCTCCGGTCAGATGCAACTGTTTGTGGATGGCGGGTTGCCGGTCGCCGCCACCGGGCCAACCGGCGCCCGGACCTCGCCCTCTTTGCGCATCGGCAGCCTCCAGACCGGCCTGTCCGCCGGTTTCTTGTCCGGCGCGATCGACGACGTCCAGCTCCTCGACCATGTTGCCTCCCCCGCGGAAATCGCCCAGTTGATGAACCATTCACCGGCCCTTGCGGCGGTGGCGGACGCCCGTCTTTCCGCCGGCCAGACGCTGACCTTGACCAACGCCGCCGTGGATTGGGATACGCCGGCGCAGTCGCTAATCTTCAGCCTGCCGACCGCGCCCGCCGGTGCGACCATCAACTCTGCCAATGGTGTTCTTTCCTGGCGGGCACCGGCGGCCCAAACCCAAACCACCAATCTTTTCACCGTGCAGGTGACGGATAGCGGCACGCCGCCGCAGAATGCCGCGCAAAGTTTCCAGGTCGCTGTCGCCGCCCTGACGGCCCCCCAGGTTTCCTCCATCACGGTCAGCAATGCCATCCTCCACCTGCTGGTCAGCGGGGCTGGCGGCCCCGACTACGTCATCCAAGCAGCCACCAATCTGACCGGGCCAAATAACTGGATTCCGGTCGCTACCAATTTCTCGCCCGTGCTGCCGTTTTTATGGAGCGATCTGGCGGCGTCCAATGCGGCGGCCCGCTTTTACCGCATCCAGCTTTCGCCTTGAATCCGGGCCGGGGATTAGAGTGTTGTTCGTTTTTTGCCCCGGCGCCGCCGTTGCCAGCCTTCCCCTTCCGGGTGAACCGGCGAAGGTTTGTCCGTGCGGGTTATCCGTGTTGATCCTGTCCCTCCGTGGTTGAACTGCGGTTTT
>CAIMLG010000280.1 GCA_903842235.1 uncultured Verrucomicrobia subdivision 3 bacterium | reverse complement strand
CCCGGACCTCATCGAGAAGTACCTCGGCACGGTCGTCCCCTCGTCGGACAACTTCTTCGCGGCGCTGAACGCGGCGGTGTTCAGCGACGGCTCCTTCGCGTACATCCCGAAGGGGGTGCGTTGTCCGATGGAGCTCTCGACGTACTTCCGCATCAATGCGTCGTCGACGGGCCAGTTCGAGCGGACGCTGATCGTGGCGGACGAGGGGAGCTACGTCAGCTACCTCGAGGGGTGCTCGGCGCCGATGCGCGACGAGAACCAGTTGCACGCGGCGGTCGTGGAGCTGGTGGCCCTCGACCACGCCGAGATCAAGTACTCGACGGTGCAGAATTGGTATCCGGGGGACGCCGAGGGCAAGGGCGGCATCTACAACTTCGTCACGAAGCGCGGCTCGTGCGCGGGCCGGGCCTCCAAGATCTCGTGGACGCAGGTGGAGACCGGCTCGGCGATCACGTGGAAGTACCCGGGGTGCATCCTGCAGGGCGACGACTCGATCGGCGAGTTCTACTCGGTCGCCGTGACGGCGGGCCGGCAGCAGGCGGACACCGGCACCAAGATGATTCACATCGGCAAGAACACGAAAAGCACCATCATCTCGAAAGGTATTTCGGCCGGGCGCGGCCAGAACAGCTATCGCGGCCTCGTTGAAATCCGCAAGAGCGCGGCCAATTCCCGCAATTTTTCCCAGTGCGATTCCATGCTGATCGGCTCCCAGTGCGGCGCGCATACGTTTCCGTATATCGAAGTCAAAAACACCACGTCGAGCGTGGAGCATGAGGCGTCCACTTCGAAGATCGGCGAGGACCAGATTTTTTACTGTAACGCCCGCGGCTTGGCCACGCAGGATGCGGTAAACATGATCGTGAACGGCTTCTGCAAGGAAGTGTTCAAGGAGCTGCCCATGGAATTCGCCGTGGAAGCCCAGAAACTGCTCGGCGTGAGCCTCGAAGGCAGTGTTGGTTAATAGAGTGCGGATGAAACCAAAGCTCTATCTCGAAAGCACGATTCCGAGCTATCTCGTGGCGCGGCCAAGTCGGGATACGATTTTGGCGGGCCAGCAGAAATGCACCCGCGATTGGTGGAGCAAGCGGGCGGCCCACTTTGAAATTTTTGTTTCCTCCGTCGTCGTCGGGGAAGTTGCCAGCGGCGAACCGGCGATGGCCGCCCGGCGCATGGAATTGATCAAGCCCTTCGCCCGGCTTGAAAGCACTGATGCGGCAGAGGCGCTCACCCGGGCGCTGGTTCACGGCGGGCCACTGCCGGAAAAAGCCGCGCGCGATGCCGCGCACATCGCGCTCTCGGCGGTGCATGGAATGCACTTTTTGCTGACGTGGAACTGCACGCACATCGCCAATGCGATGATGTATGCGCGGATGCGGGTGATTTGTGCCGCGCACGGCTGCGAGTGCCCGGTGATTTGCACTCCTGAAGAATTGCTGGCAGAATGATGTTATGAATAACAAGACCAAGACGTGGGAAAGCCCGATTGTCCTTGAAGTCCGCAAGGTGAAGGAACAGCTCGCTGCGAAATTCAATTATGACATTGGCGCGATGTTCCGCGACCTGCGCGAAAGCGAGAAAAACTCCGGCCACCGTTATGTTGATTTCAGCCAACCGCGCCGGAAGGCGGGCACCAAGAAAATTGCCCACGCATGAAGTTTTTGGCGACCGAGCTGCCCATGGAATTCGCCGTGGAAGCGCAAAAACTCTTGGGCGTGAGCCTCGAAGGCCGCGTCGGCTGATTTTTTAGCCACGGATGGAACCCGGAATAAACACGAAAATGGAAAGCAAACTTCAGCACGCTGATGTCACCGAGAAAATCATCGGCTCGGCGTATGCGGTTTACGGCGAGCTTGGTTACGGATTCCTTGAAAGTGTTTATCAGAAGGCGATGCAGGTGGAACTGCACCCGGCCGGATTCAAATGTGAAATTGAGTGTCCCATCAAAGTCAAATATCGCAATGTCATTGTCGGTGATTTTCGCGCTGACTTGTTTGTGGACGACGTTGTCCTCGTCGAGCTAAAGACCGCGAAGAATTACCATGCCGAAGACGAGCCGCAGTTGTTAAATGAACTGAAAGCCACGGGCATCAAGGTTGGTCTGCTGATCAACTTTGGCCGGACGAAAGTGGAATTCAAAAGAATGGTTTTTTGAATCCGTGTTTCATCCGTGTTCAATCCGTGGCTAAATGTACTTTAAAAATGAGCAAGCAACCTATTCTTGAAATCAATAACCTCCACGCCGGCGTGGAGAACAAGCCCATCCTCAAGGGCTTCAGCCTCACCATCAACGAGGGCGAAGTCCACGCGCTGATGGGCCTCAACGGCTCCGGCAAGAGCACCCTCGCCGCCATCCTCACCGGCCGCGACGGCTACGACGTCACCGCCGGCACCGTGAAATATCTCGGCCAGGATTTGCTGGAGCTCGATCCCGAGGTGCGCGCCCGCGAAGGTCTGTTTCTCGCCTTCCAGTATCCCGTGGAAATCCCCGGCGTGAACAGCACTTATTTCCTCAAGGCCGCGCTGAACGAGGTGCGCAAGCACAAAGGCCTGCCTGAGCTCGACGCCATCGAATTCCTCGCCCTCGTGAAGGAGCGCATGAAGCTGCTGGAGCTCAAGGACGACCTGCTCAAGCGCTCGGTCAATGAGGGCTTCTCCGGCGGCGAAAAGAAGCGCGCCGAGATTTTCCAGATGGCCGTGCTGGAGCCGCGCCTCGCCATTCTCGACGAGACCGATTCCGGCCTGGATATTGACGCGCTGAAGATTGTCTCCGAGGGCGTCAATAAATTGAAGCGCCCCGACAGCGCCCAGCTCGTCATCACCCATTACCAGCGCCTGCTGAACTTTATCATTCCGGATTTCGTCCACGTCATGGCCGATGGTCGCATCCTCAAGTCCGGCGACAAGGAGCTCGCGCTCGAATTGGAGGCGAAGGGTTACGACTGGCTTATCAAGCACACTTGATTAAACTGGCGCCATGAAATTGGACGATGTGCAGCGGCAGAAAGTCGCCGAATGGATTGCCGGCGGGGCCAAGCTTTCGGAAATCCAGAGCCGCCTGGCAGCCGAATTCGGCCTCAAATTGACCTACATGGAGGCGCGCTTCCTGGTGGATGACCTGAAGCTGACCCCCAAGGATCCGGATCCGCCCAAAATGGTGGCCCCCCCGGAACCCGCCAAGCCGCTAACCACTCAACCGGTTCCGACTGAAGAACTCTCCGCCGCGGGCGCGGAGTTGCCGCCCGCCAGCAAGGTTTCCGTGACCGTGGATCAAATCACCCGGCCCGGCGCCCTCATCAGCGGCCAGGTGAATTTCAGCGACGGCCAGATTGCCGACTGGCATCTGGACCAGACCGGCCGCCTCGGCGTGGTGCCGAAGCAGGCGGGCTACAAACCTTCCGCCCCTGACGTGCAGGAGTTCCAGCTCGCGCTCCAGCGGGAAGTCGCCAAGCTCGGGTATTGAATTTTAAGTTTTGAGCCTGCAATTTTTGGTTGAACCGCTGGCCAGCGCCGGTGGTGCCAGCTAAAAACTCCAAATTAAAAATTTAAAACTCCCGCCAGACTTGGCACCTTAAGCCGCGATGCGCCAAACTTTCCGTGCCTGGGCCGAAACCCTCGAAACGTTCGCCCTCGAAGTCATCTTCGAGGAGCGCCATGATTTCAAGGCCCGGCTGATGCGCGCTTTGCTCTTCGGCAGTTCCAAGCTGTTCACCGTGGCGGTCAAGGTGCGCCGCTGGCTTTATAACTGGCGCATTCTCCGCGACAAGACGCTGGGCGTCCAGGTCATCGCCGTCGGCAACCTCACCGTGGGCGGCACCGGCAAGACCCCGGTGGTCGAAAAATTCGCCCGTGAGCTCCGCGATGCCGGGCGCAACGTGGCCATCCTTTCGCGCGGCTACCGTTCCCGGCCCATGCCGATCCACCGGAAGTTTCTCAATAAGCTTTTGCTGCGCGAAGACCACACGCCGCCGCGCATCGTGTCGGATGGCAAGTCACTCCTGCTGGATTCCGAGATGGCTGGCGACGAGCCTTACATGCTCGCGTCCAACCTCAAGGACGTCGTGGTGCTCGTGGACAAGGACCGCGTGAAAAGCGGCCGCTACGCCATTGAAAAATACGGCTGCGACACCCTGCTGCTCGACGACGGCTTTCAATACTGGAATCTGCGGGGGCGCCGGCACGATGTGGTTTTGATTGATCGCCAGCAGCCGTTCGGCAACGAGCACCTGCTCCCGCGCGGCACCTTGCGCGAGCCGCCCTCCCACCTCGCCCGCGCCCACACCATTTTCATCACCAAGAGCGACGGCCACACGGCCGCGCTGCGCGAGCGGATTGCCGGCTTGAATGCCACCGCCGCCATCATTGAGTGCGTGCACCAGCCGCTTTACTTCGAGGATGTGTTCACCGGGGAGCGCAAGGGCTTGGATTTTTTGGCCGGGAAAAAGGTGGCCTCGTTGAGCGGCATCGCCCAGCCGGAGGGGTTCGAGCAAAGCCTGGTCAAATTGGGCGCTGGGCTGGTTTATTCCAAGCGCTTTGCCGATCATCACCGCTTCACCCAGCAGGAAATCCTCAACGCCATCAACCGCAGCAAAAAGCGCCAGGCGGAGATCATCATCACCACCCAGAAGGACGCCGTGCGCTTCCCCAAGATCGACCGGCGCGACCTGCCGTTCTACTTCATGCGCGTCGAAATCAAGATCGTCGCCGGGGCCAACGACTTTCAGGATTGCGTCCGTAAAATCTGTTTCCGCTGATATGGATACCTTGCTTTACCTCGTTGCGCGCGCGCTGGTGGCCGCCATCCAGTGCTTGCCGCTGCGGCTGGTGGCCCGGTTGGGCCGCTGTTTGGGCGGGCTGGCTTACCACCTGGACGCCCGGCATCGCCGCGTGGTGCTGGATAATTTGACGCGGTGTTTCGGGAATGAAAAATCGGCGGCGGAAATCGCCGGCCTCGCCCGGGAGAATTTCCGCCGCATTGGGGAAAATTATGCCAGCGCCATCAAGACCTCCTCCATGTCCGCCGCCCAGCTTCAGCCGCACGTCGAATTCGCTGGCATTGACCGGCTGCCCGCCAAAGTCGGCGCGGCGCCGCTGCGCAATGTCGTGGTCGCCATCGGCCATTTCGGCAACTTTGAACTCTACGCCCGGTTTGGCGACGTGCGCCCGGATTACCAGTGCGCCACCACCTATCGCGGGCTCAATCAGCCGGCGCTCAACCGGCTGATGCAGGCGTTGCGCGGCACCAGCGGCTGCCTGTATTTCGAGCGGCGCGCGGACGGCCCGCTGCTGCGCGCCGCGATGAATCAGGGCGGCGTCATTCTCGGCCTGCTGGCCGACCAGAGTTCCGTGGGCTTAAACGGTCCGTTTCTGGGGCAAAACTGCAACACCGGCCTCGCCCCCGCCGTGCTCGCCTTGCGCTACGAAGCCGATCTTTACAGTGCCATCTGCTACCGCGTTGCTCTGGCCCAATGGCGGGTGGAATTGGGGCCCGTCATCTCCACGCACGAAAATGGCCATCCGCGTCCCTCCGCCGATATTATGCGCGAGGTGAATCTGGCGCTCGAAGCCGCCGTTCGCCGCGACCCCGCCAACTGGTTCTGGGTTCACCGCCGCTGGAAAGTCTGAAATGGCTTCGCGCTCCGCCATCGTCGCCTTGCCCGCTGCTCCGCGCATCCTGGTGCGGGGCGTGAACTGGCTGGGCGATGCGGTGATGACCACGCCCGCGCTGCTGCGGTTGCGGGAGAAATATCCGGCCGCGCACATCACCATTTTGACGCCGGAAAAACTGGCGGAGCTTTGGAAAAACCATCCCGCCGTAAACCAAGTCATTCCGTTTTCGGCTGGCGAGGGGGTTTGGCAGGTTTCCCGGAAACTCCGGTATGGCCGTGGCCCGGAAATTCTTCGGGGTTCGGAGGAAAAATTTCACGCCGGACCAGTCAAAATGCCGCCGCATTATGACCTCGCCCTGGTGCTGCCCAATTCCCCGCGCTCGGCCCTGGAGGTTTTCCTCGCCGGCATTCCGCAGCGCATTGGCTATGCGCGTTCGTGGCGGAACTTATTCCTGACGCAAACCGTCGCACCGCGTGCCGAATCCGTGAAGATGCACAAGCGTTCCGTGGCGGAGATTCAGCAACTGGTAGCCGCCGATGTGAATCGGCGGACGCAAACCGTTGCTTCCCGTGTCGCCGCCGTGAAAATGCACAAGCGTTCCGCCGCGGAGATTCAACAACTGGTAGCCGCCGATGTGAATCGGCGGACCGACCGCGCTTTGCCCAGCGCGGTGAGCCTCGCCCACCAAATCCACGAATATCTGCACCTCGCCGCCGCGCTGGGAGCGAACCCGGCCCCGCTCGCCCCGCAATTGGCGGTGGCGCCCGACGAAATCGAAGCGGTTCGGAAGAAATTCGGGCTGGCTGCCTTCAGCGGGTCGATTTTCGGCCTGAATCCCGGCGCGGAATACGGCCCCGCCAAACGCTGGCCGGCGGAAAAATTCATCGCTGCTGCCAAGGCCATTCAGCAGCAAACCGGCTGCATCTGGTTGATCTTTGGAGGAAAAGGTGATCTGGCCTTGGCTGGCCGTATTGAAGCGGAAATCCGCCATCCGCCATTCGCCATCCGCAATTGTTGCGGCCAGACTTCCCTTCGCGAACTGATGGCATTATTGAAACTCTGCCGCGTGTTGCTCACCAACGACACCGGCCCCATGCACGTCGCCGCCGCCCTGGGCACGCCGGTGGTGGTGCCGTTTGGCAGCACCTCGCCGGAACTCACCGGCCCCGGCCTGCCCGGCGACCCGCGCCATCGCCTGCTCAAATCGGAGGCGCCGTGTTCGCCGTGCTTCCTGCGCGAATGCCCCATTGATTTCCGCTGCCTGAACGGCCTTTCCGTTGACCAGATCGTGGAAGCCGTCTTGTCGGCGATTAAATAACTTTTGTGCCTTCGTGATAATTTCCCGCCGTGGAAATGGCTCTCCCGTCCCACCAATTAGCTGCGTTGCCCGACGAAGATGCGGTGCCGTATCACCCGAATGGCAACGACCAGCCATCTTTGGAACTGAGTTTATCGCTGGTGGCGCCGTAGGCGCGAAATCTCGGAGTTTGGAAATCAGCGAAGACCACCGAGAGAAAACCAAAAAAGCTGAAACCGCCAATGCGCTGAAGGCGCTACGGAAACAGCCTAGGGTTGGAGCGTAGCGACTACCCGAGGAAATCGCCCCACAAAAAATCCTTCTCCCAGCCGGATGGGAGAAGGTGGCCGCAGGCCGGATGAGGGAAAACGGGGAAAATCAAACTGAATTTTCGCGCTTTGAACCCCTGACCTTGGCGCGGGCGGGTAGGGCGGGCAGTCCTCTGCCCGCCGCTGACTGGCATCCTTTCTGCTTTCCCAATTTCAGCTTTCTACTTTTCCCCTCCCTCCGGCCAGGGTGAGGGGCCGCGAGACTTCGTCCGGTGTCGGAAAGGTAGGGACATCGCGCTGCGATGTCCTGGGCCGCGAAGGAACCCGACCGTGTCGGAAAGGTAGGGACATCGCGCTGCGATGTCCTGGGCAACGAAGGAAACCGACCGTGCCGGAAAGGTAGGGACATCGCGCTGCGATGTCCTGTGCAGCGAAGGAACCCGACCGTGCCGAAAAGGTAGGGACATCGCGCTGCGATGTCCGGGGCCGCGAATGGAACCAGACCCGGCGAATAGTGGCCGTGACGCAGTCACCGGCTCCGCTCGGGGATTGGCATGGGGGAACATCTCCGGCAACGGTGCTTGCAAGCTCCGCGCCCATACCCATCGGTTCATGGGGGGCAGGGTGAGGGGCCGCGAGACTTCGTCCGGTGCCGAAAAGGTAGGGACATCGCGCTGCGATGTCCTGGGCAACGAAGGAAACCGACCGTGCCGGAAAGGTAGGGACATCGCGCTGCGATGTCCTG
>CAIMLG010000279.1 GCA_903842235.1 uncultured Verrucomicrobia subdivision 3 bacterium | reverse complement strand
GAGATAACCATCCGAACCTTGGTGAGTGAGCAGCCAGTCCATCCATTTTTGGGCTTTGGTCTTGAGGCCGTCGTCATTCAAGGTGTAGGCCAGCGGAATGAGACCCTTGAAATAATACGGGCTTTTCTCCCAGTTGTCGCCCGTCCCGCCCAGCCAGCCGCTGTTGGCCCCGAGATCGGCGGCATAAATCGTCTCCGCATTACCGGTCAGACCGTCGCGTTGCAACTGGCATTGCGTGAGCAGCCAGCCTTGGGGGCGAACGCTGCCGAGCGGCAGGGCGGCAAATGGGGTGGCGAGCAGCGGAGCCAAGTTGGTCGCCACCGCCGTGGGCGGCAGGTTGGTGGGCGAGGGGACGCTGGGGGCGTTGGTGCCCGCGAAGAGCACGCCGGTGGGCACCACTTCGCGCGCCTGGCTGGCACTATGCCATTCCAGCTTGGCGGCGGCGGCAACGGTGGCCTCGTAGTATTCCACCCGGAGGTCATATTTCTGGCCGCCGATCAAATCCAGGCTGCCGGTCATTTCCGTGCCAGAATCCGGCCGCCACTTATCAATTAACAACTGGTTGTTGACCCACAGCCGGCAGCCGTCATCGGCGGTCAGGTGAAACGTGTAACCCTCGGTATAGCGCGGCTGGAGCTGGCCGGTCCAACGAATCGAGAAATTGTCGCTGTTAATCCCGGGCGCCGGGGCGTTGGTGCCCCAGTTGAAATTGATGCTCGCGTCCGTGCGCTGGAGCACCCGATTCGTCAGGCCGGTGTTGTTGAAATATTCTCCGCCCAAACCGGAGCCGTTCTCCAGCCACGACGGGAGCGGGCGCGGCAGGGGCGCGGCGGCCAGCACCGTTTTGATATCCAGCCCGACATCGATGTATTGGCCGCCGGTGGTTTGATGGCAATGCACCGCCAGCGTATTGGCGGCATTGAGCAGGATGGCGGCCCGCCCGGCATCGGTGAGGGCGATGTCCATGTAACTGGAGGTGTAGCCGGTGGCTGAGCAGGCGAGGACACCGTTGATGTAAATCTCCACGCCTTCGTCATGATGCACGTAAGCGACCAGATTGCTGACTTGTTGCGCCGTGAGGGCGCCGGGGTTAAAGGTGCGCCGCAGCCAGATGTCTGCCGTGTTCCAAGTGGTGCGGAGCACGGCCCCGGGCGTGCCGCTGGTGCCAAAGCCTCCCGCGCCGCTGCTCCAGGCGGTGTCGTTGTAATTGGTCGTATTCCAGTCCGCCGCCGGCGATGCGGTGGTGTATTTCCAAGTCTGCGCCGTGATCTGCGACGACGGGATGACGGTGCTATAGCTGTATTGTGCCAATGGCCGGAGCATGGCCGCCTGCATCCGCCGCAAGTCGGGTTTGAGCACCTTGCGGTCGTAGGTCAACATGCCGTTGAGTTCAATCTCCACGTCGGTGATCTCGGTATAAACGGCGGCACTTAATCCGTGATTTTGCACGAAATCGGACAGTTCATCGGAAAACACCTCAAATTTGGCGGCCAGATCATTACCATCGGCGGCCGCCACATAGCCCCAACCCGGTGCCCAGGTGTGGTTGGTAATGCCCAGTCCAACGCCGCCAAATTCACCGCACACCGCCGCCTTGGTGGCGCTGGTCGGGTAACCCGGGTCAGGATAGGCGTGAATGTCCGTGACGTCGCCCACATCGGCGCTGTTATCGCCCCCGCTGGCTTGATTGACGAGGCGGGACGGATCCAGCGTCTTCACCAGGGATACCAGTTGGGCGGTGTCGTGCTGGCCCTGGCCTTCGTTGAAAATCACCCACATGATGATGGCCGGGCTATTCCAGTGGTTGGTTACCAGTCGGGTTAGTTCGGTCTGAAATTGGTTGGTCAGGATCGTCGGCGTCGGGGAGGGCGCGTCGTAGGAATTCACGCTGGGCATGTCCTGCCAGACCAGAATGCCCAGTTTATCTGCCCAATAATACCAGCGTTGCCGCTCCACCTTGATATGCTTGCGCACCATGTTCCAGCCGAGCGCTTTTTCCTGCTCAATGTCGCTCTTGAGCGCCAGATCCGTGGGCGCGGTGTAAATGCCGTCCGGCCAGAATCCCTGATCCAGCGGGCCGAACTCAAACACGAATTGATTGTTCAGCAAGATTTTCTTGAACCCACCGGTCGTGCCGACGCTGATTTTGCGCATGCCAAAATAGCTGACGACGGCATCGGCCTGGGCCACGCCGTTGGAAAGAATCACGTCCAAATCATAGAGAAATGGATTGGTCGGGCTCCAGAGGTTCGGGCTGGGCACTGGTAACTGTAGCAGTGCGCCCGGCGCGCCGGAAATGCGGCCGACTTCATTCGTTCCCACGCGCGCAATGGCCGTCACCGTGATGCCGCTGCTCGAACCGAGCACATTTGCTGAAACCGCCAAGCGGGCATTGTCAATATCCGGCACTAATTTGATGCTCCCGATGCGGTTGGCCGCCGGCACCGGTTCCAGCCAGACGGGCTGCCAGATGCCGCTGGTGGCCGTATACATGATGCCGCCGGGATTCAATGTCTGTTTGCCGCGCGGTTGGCCTGCGGCCCCCGTGGGGTCGTAAACGCGCACAATCAATTCCTGCGGGCCGCTGCCAGTCACATTGGCGGTGATGTCGTAAGTCGCCTCATCATACCCCCCGCGATGAATGCCCAGGCTGGTGCCGTTGAGAAACACTTCCGATTCCCAATCCACCGCTTCCAGGTGCAGGAGCAGGGTTTGCCCGCTCCAGTTGGCCGGCACTGTGAAGGTCCGGCGATACCACGAAAAATTGTAATGCTGCTTCACGCCGGACAGCGCCGACTCCATCGGGAAGGGCACCAGGATTTCGCTCGCCAGCTTCTGCCCCACCGGCACCGGGTCGTTGGTCGCGCCGCCTTGGAACTGCCAGATGCCATTCAAATTCATCCAGTTGGTGCGCACCATCTGTGGCCGGGGATATTCCGGCAGCGGCGCGTTGGTATCCACCTGCTGGGCCCAGTCGCTCATCAGTGCGGCGGTCTGCATTTGCCAGGCATTTGCCGGGCGGGCGGAAAGAATCGTAGCCGCAAAAAATGCGGTTTTGAGGAGGGACGAAAAGGGCGGTTGCATTATCAATCAAGGTACCGCCAACCATCAAGAACGTCACGTGGCATGAAGTGGCCACACAAGATTAATTTTCAATCTGGCAGGTATTCGCCGAACCGAATTTGGACGCCCTGCCGTGTGATCATCGCCGCGGTTTGGTTCGTCTCGATTTGGTAAAGGGCCGGCCAGGTAAAGACTTTTCCCGGACCAATTTTCCACGGCGGGGGTTCAACCGCCTGCCAGGTCTGGCCCCCATCCCGGCTGCGGGACAAGGTGTGCGCACAGGAGGTCAACAAACCATTTGAGCGGTGAAATCTTCCGGGGGCTGCTCATGTCTGTCCCGGTTACATCGTCAACTGCTTGGGATCCATCTTCTGAAGCTCCCATTTTTGGGAGTTTAGTTCTTGCCATGCGGCCATCACGACTCTGATTTGTGAATCTTTTTCGCCCTTGACCGCCGTCAGGGCTTGGCCGGACTGGGGCTCGATGATTTTGTAGCTGCCGTCTTTCAATTGGGTGAATGACCAAGCCGGAACGTCGCCGGTGCCCGATTTAAATGGCACTTGCACCACGGCGGATTGGCGCGTTTCCGCCAAGCGGTCTGGGGCGAAGGTTTTGG
This sequence comes from uncultured Verrucomicrobia subdivision 3 bacterium, assembly GCA_903842235.1. Lineage (GTDB taxonomy): Bacteria > Verrucomicrobiota > Verrucomicrobiia > Limisphaerales > UBA11358 > UBA11358. The sequence continues at coordinate 45,544 of CAIMLG010000279.1, read as the reverse complement.
CGGTAAAAAGATTCTGCACTTGGAAGGTCGCTCCGCCGGCCGGTTGCAGGCGCCACGTCATGCATTTCCACGGTTGCGCCGGGTAAAGCACGATCAGGGTGCCGTCGGCGCTATTGGCGTCTTGCGGTCGGAGCAAGTCCCCAAATTGTTGATTACGCAATTGATAGGTGGATGCTTCCGGGGCATGCGCCAGCTTTACGCTCACCGCTGGATCAGCGGCATAGGCCAGGATTGAACTCCAGAGGGCGCCCAGCAAGATGATGAATGTTTTAAGGGTTTTCATGGTTTGGTCTCGTAACCATCGGCTGTTGGGATTGATTTCGCAATTATATTTTCGGTGTTCCACTGGTAAAATCTGACGGCCGAATGACGATCATTTTGCGGTGGCCAGAATAAAGGCAGTGCCCGGAAGCACCGCCTGAAAGAGGATCGTTTTCCCGGGTCAAACCGTCACAAATGATTACTGCTCCAAGGGGCCGTTCCCGGGCAGCCAAGAAACCGTCCACGTCACTTCCGTGTGGGGGTCGTTATCATTGTTCCAGCGGGCGCGCCAGAGGCTGCTGGCGGCCGGGTCAATCACGCTATTGCGAATGGGACTTTCCACATGCCCGTCGGCACAGAGCAGATCGGTGCGATAGTTATGGCGGTTGCAGGGGGCTTGCGTGTGCTGCGTTCCCTCCAAAGTGCTGACCTTGGGATCAATGTTGGCATTAAATTTAATACCAGTGGGGTCCGCATCTGACCGGACATCCCCCAATGCAAGCATCTCTGAGGGCCGACGAATTTGTGAATCTTTGATCGCCGGGCTGCCCACATCACCTCCCAGACCCAAAGCCGGCCCACCCACGCCGCCGAGCCCCCAGTCATTGTAGCCAATCGAAAAGCGTGAGCCGGTCAATACGGCGAAGTTATCGAATAAATTATCCTCGCCTTTCGTAAGATTCCCCGAGGGGCCGGCAAGCGTATTGTTTACTAGAATATCCCAAGCACTCTCCGGTTTGGCGGCGGGACAAAAAAATGCGCCCCGGTTTTTCCCCATAAAACTCAACAGCCGGGGTTGCCAGACATACATTCCTTTTGTCATATCCAGACACTGGGGATACTGATTGAAGTCTCCAACATACATGACCAGTGCGATGCCAACTTGGCGCATGTTGCTGACGCAAGCGGCCTGTTTGGCCTTGGATTTGGCCTTGGCCAACGCCGGCAACAGCATGGCCGCCAGAATGGCAATGATGGCAATGACCACGAGCAGCTCAATGAGCGTGAATGCTCGCGCCACCTTTTGCGCCAAATTCTTCGGAAGTGACTGGTTTGTTTTGGTTTTCATTAATCGTTAATGGGTTTGCCAATGGCGCATTGCTTAGGGCTTTGCGGTTTTGGTTTAAACTACGCTGGAATGCCTCCGGCGTCATGTGGCATGAAATGGCCACACCCCCCGCCGGCCCATTGCCAAATGGGGATGAAACCATGGTTTTCGAGTTCGGGCAGTCGACAACCGATTGGATGAACGCTGGCGATCGGGGTTGTTTTCAATCGCAGCAGATTGGCTACCGGAACAAGGCGCGGGAATATTTGGAGAGATGAGTTGAACCTTGCTTCCTGATCCCGGTCACCACCCTAATTTGAGGGTGTTGTGGAGTTTTCAAAATTGGTGTTCCATGGGCCATCAAAGTAAGTAGGGATCAAAACCGGGACCGGAATGTCGGGGCGCTGTCACCTTTTTGGTCTGACGCCACTCTAGTAGCACATCAATTTATGAACCAAATCCCCCGACGTGAGTTTATCAAATTGTCCGGCGCGCTGGGCGCGGGACTCGCAACTTGGCCGCTGGCGGCTTCGGCGATTGAAGCCGGGAATAAATCCGCCCGCCCGAACTTCATCGTCTATATGTCCGACGATCACGGACTGCTCTTTTCGGAGCCTTACGGCAACGGCGAGATTCGCACACCCAACCTGACGAAACTGGCGGCGGAGAGCGTGGTCTTCACCCACGCCTTCAATGCCTCGCCGAGCTGCGGGCCCAGCCGCACCGCGATGCTTACCGCGTTGTGGCCCGCGCGCAACGGCGCCGAGCCAAACCACAAGGCGCCACACCCCGGCGTGGAGGGATTGCCGGCCGTGCTCAAGGCGCTGGGCTATGAGACGGCCGCCATCGGCAAGGTCGCACACAACGATTGGGCCAAATTATACAACTTCGACTATTTGGCGGGGCCTAATCTCGGCGCCACGAATACCGTTGAAGTGGCGAAGTTTCTGGCTAATCGCGATGCGTCCAAGCCGCTCTGCCTCTTTTTCGGCTCGCACTATCCCCACGTCCCCTGGGTGGACAACGAAGGCTATGATCCCGCCGCGCTCAAACTGCCCCCCACCTGGGTGGACACGCCCGGGACGCGGCAGCAGCTCGCAAAATACTACAGCAGCGTCTCCCGGAGCGATGCGTTGCTCGGTGAATACCGGGCGCTTGTCAAAAAACATGTGCCGGGCGACTCGCTCTTCATTTACACCGCCGATCATGGTGCGCAATTGCCGTTTGCCAAGTGGGACCTTTACGACGCGGGTATTCGGGTGCCCTTCATCGTCTCCTGGCCCGGCAAGCTCAAGTCTGGGACGACCAACGACGCCATGATCAGCCTGCCGGATTTGCTCCCCACGTTCATCGAACTGGCGGGCGGCCCAGTGCCAGCCGGGCTGGACGGGAAATCCTTCGCCGGTTTGTTGAGCGGCTCCGCCGCGACGCACCGCGACCGGGTGTTCACCACGCATAGCGGGGCCATAAACAACATTTATCCCATCCGCAGTGTGCGGACGCGCGACTGGAAATATATCCGCAACCTGCACCCGGAATTTCAGCATCAGACGCAAACCTCGGCCAACGATTCAGAGGCTGCATCAAACTATTGGAAAACCTGGCTGGCCGCTGCCAAAACCAGTCCCGCCGCCGCCGCGATCGTCAAACGGTTCTTCGAACGCCCCGCCGAGGAACTTTACGACGTTATCGCCGATCCCTACGAGCAGCATAATCTCGCCGCCGATCCCAAGCAGGCCGGCCGTCTCGCCGCCCTGCGCGCCGAACTCACGGCGTGGATGAAACAGCAGGGCGACCAGGAGACGGTGTTTGGCAATCCATTGCTGATCGGCCAGCCGGCCATGCCGCTCAAATCCAAAGGCGGCAAGCAGAACAACTCCGGAGCCGCTGAGGAGTGACGCAGGGCGCAAGCGAAATCATCATTTCATGCCGGCATCGCCCACCCACCCGGTCTATGTCGTCGCGGACGCCGGCTGGCGGTTCTGCTGCTCAACTGCCATGCCACCGAATCCAAATCCGTCTTCGCCGATTGGAAACTGCTGGGGTTGGCGGGCAAAGTGAACGTCAAGGATGTGTAGCCCGGAAAGATTTGGGTTCGATGGAACAGAGCGTATCACTGCCGTGTCCGCCGCATGGCTGCCGGCTGCTGTTGTTGTCGCCGACTCCCGTCCAACCAAAACCGAAATGACAAAAACAGGTTCATAAGGCCGTTCCTGCCCAGCCGGCTCTGCCCGACGGCTACATTGGGCCCGTTCACGCTGTTCTTTTGCCTGCCAGGATAAATGGTTCAAAATCCGTTGCATCCGGGATCTGTTTTTTTCGGATTAACCTCCCAGCCGCAATGAGAACCCAGCTTGGGCTCTTGGTGATTAAAACTCGTTGGCTTCCGTGCCGCTGTGGCCGATCGGCCGGCGTCCCTGGATGGCCTGCAAAAATGGTAGGGAGGCGTTCATTGCGTAATCTTCCAATCCTTGGGGACAACGAAGTCTTTGGGTCTATTCTAAAAATGATCAAGTTGATCTGGGTGTAAACGAAAACGGGCTCCGGTTGCCCGGAGCCCGTGTGAATTATAAAATGAGGCTTTGTGCCTTACGGCGCTTTGTTCACGATGATGTTATTGGTCGTGCTGTAAACGCTGCCGCCCGCAGTTGTAGCCCGCAGATACACACCGAAGGTGCCATTCGTGGTGTAGGTCCAGACCTGATTGCTGGTGTCGGTAGCGGTCACTCGTGTGGCGGAATCACTCTTGTTAAACTGCCACCGCCACGAGGTCACATCACCAATGTTGGAACTGGTGTTCGTGAAGGTAACTGGCGTTCCCACCGTAACCGTCGTCTGATCGGCGGAGAACGAGACCACCGGCTTGTTTACCACTTGGATGTAGTTGGTGAACGTCAACGCTTCGGTGCCATTGGCCGTGAAGGTCACGGTGTAGAGGCCTGCCGCCGCATAGACGTGGGTCGGGTTGGCCACGTTCGTGGTGCTGAGATCACCGAAGTCCCAAGCATAGGTGCTCACGCCCGTGCCCAGATTGGTGAAGTTGACGGTCAGCGGGGCATAACCCAAGGTCGTGCTGGCTGCGAAGTTGGCATTGCTGAATTGGCTGGTCACTTTGGCTGCGGCGTCGGCAATCAGGAACGGAATGTATTTGGGGTTGTGCACACCCATGCTGCCGTCGTTTAACACACTGTAAAGGTTGAACCGGGCCTGTTTGATGGCGTCGGGAACCTTGGTGGCATCCGTGCTGCTGGGACCGGCATTCGTGATCGAGGCCAGCGCCCCAATGTTTTGATACTCCCAAGCGTTCTGGCCATATTTACTGTAGTTCGCCCCAAAGATGCCCGGACCCTTGACCTTGGCCCATTGGTTCAGCAAATCCACCGCCTTGGCGATGCTGTTGGTGGTGGTCGTTTGAAAATCTTCGATGTTCGGCACGCTGCCATGGCACAGGGTGCAGTTGTTGGTCATCATGGCGAAGGTGTGGCCCAGATAATTGGTGCTGCCGCTGGCATTCAGCGCAAAGGTGGGCATGTGGCAGGTGACGCACTGGTTGGTGTTGGCCGCGCTCGTGCCCCGGGGAGCACCGCTGTGAGCCGCGAAATAGTTGGTGGCCACCCCTTGGGCGTTCACGTTCAGATAGTCGGGCTGGATGATGCCAATGAGAATATTATACTGCGGGGAGTGATGCGGTCCGCGCGAGAAGCTCTGGCTGGTGCCGAGCACCATGGCGTTGCTCGAGGCGTTCCAAGCGTAGCTCTTGCCATCCCAGCGGACGCCGCGGCCGTTGTGGCATTGCCCGCAGATCTGGATATTCGGGTTGTATTGCGCGGAGAAAACGTCGTTTTTGTAGCTGGTGGTCACCACCCCAAAAGCATTGGTGCTCAGATCGGTGGTCGAGCCGCTATAGAATCCAAAATAATTGGTGGAATTCATGGGATTGCGGAGTTGCGCCGTCAAGGCATCCGAGTGCGGATCGTGGCAAACCACGCAGGAAGCCGTGCCGGCGGCCTCATCGCTGATGGCGGGCATTTCGAGATAATTGGTGGAGCTGGCCAGGCCTTTATGGCGGCGTTCGTAGTTTTTCACCATTTCCAGGCGTGCCGCGCCCACGTGGCAGGTGCCGCAGGTGAACATTTGGGACTCCGGGAATTCCTCAACCAATTGGGAATGAGGCGAATTGGTCCATTCATTATAGGTGCCGTGGCGAGGAGCGCTGTGGCAGCCGCCGCAGACTTCGGCGGCAACCGTGTTGACCGGATGATATAGGTGGGAGTCAATGTTGACGTGCGCACTGGCGGAACCATGGCAGTTTTCACACTGGACATTGGCCAGCCGGGATGAGGTGGCGTAGTCCACAAATCCGCCGGGTTGGCCATTGCCGACCGAGTGGCAGACGAAGCAGGAACTGTTGCCGTGTGCGTTCGTGATCGCGCCCGTATTGATGTCAACTAAAGAAGAGATGGCCGTGCCGTGCGCGGTTTTCGGCCATTCATTCATTTGGTCGTTATGGCAGCCGAAGCAGCTGTTGGCTCCGACAAAAACGTTATTGGTGCTCAGCGCGCCGGCATTCCATTTGCCCACCCAGCTGCCGGAGCCCAGCATCATCAAGCGATAATACACCACCGTGCCGGCGGGCACATTGGTGGGGATCGCGACGGTTACGGAGGTGGTATAGTCCGGATACTTCAAAGTGGTCACGCCCGCGACGCCGGGGTTGCTATAGTCCAGGTTGGTGGACCACAGAACCTTGTAGGGCGCTTCCAGCCCGGTGTAGGGGATGGTGATCGTGTTGTTGTTATTGTTGGTGGCATTCCCCATGATCGGCCCCACTTGCAGGCCGCCGGGAGTTGCGGGCGGAAAATACATGTCCGCCTGGGCGGTCAGGGCCACCATGGCCCCGAAAGCGAGGGTGGCGGCCAAGGCGTGAGTCGTCGCTCTTAATCCAGGCACGCGACCTGTTTGATTGTGGGGCTGATGGTTCTTCATGGGCTTGCTTGTGTTGGTTGCGATTGATTGGTTTCTCTGTGATTGTTTGTTTAATATTGGATGCGCATGAATGCCGCCCCGCCGGTCACCGCCCTACTTCACGCACATTGCGATGTCAGGACTCTACGTTTCAACCCCTTTACAAACTACACTTGTCTTGTAATTATCCTTACTTTTTTTGCGCTGTCCTGTGCGCGGGGTTGTCGGATATATTCGATTGGGGGGCGGCTATGGACCTGATTCCTGGAAAAAATGGGTCACTGGATAAGGCTGGCAAAGCGGCGGTGTTTGTTGATAAAACCAAGCGATATTCAAAACAAAAAATGTCAAGAATTTGTCAAGCCATGTGTGGAACTATTCTCGGTTTGGCCGGATGCTATACCCATTGGCGGGCTGGGCGGATTCCCGTCGGCGGGGTAAACCGCCAGGAATTGACGAACCATATTTAGTTGGGGTGACCGCAAAAAAGGTGGCCATAATCGGTTGCCCTAGTGTTTCTGAACCATAATCAACAACCTGAAATAGTCGGTAGCAAAACGAATCATATGAAAAAACTTAACACCCTCTATGCGGTCCTGACTTTGACTGTCGGCCTTTGGGGTTCAGCTCGCGCGGGCATTGTCGGCTCCGCGCATGACTTCACTGTGGAAGCTTGGAATGTCAACAAGGACGTTTGCGGTCCCTGCCACATGGTCCACGGTAGCGACCCGAATAATCAGCTTATCCCGCTGTGGTCCCATGAAACCGTGCAGGAAGCCTGGCAGCCTTATGTGAGTCCGCACGGCACGGCCATTGGCGATCCTGATGGGGCCTCGCTGGCCTGCTTGAGCTGCCATGACGGCACGCTCGCCTACAACCAGCTCAAGGGGCAAACGGTCGGGACGGAGCACCGGGTTCTGGGCAGTTATCGGATTGGCGCCGGCGGCGACTTGCGCGGCGATCACCCCATCTCGTTCGTTTACAACGATGCGGTGAACAATCCCAACAATCCGTCCAATACCTTGTGGCTGGCGACTTCCCTGCTGGGCACCGCTCCCAACAACGCCCTCCCGGTGGACAGTGCCCTGAATGGCAAGTCCTTGAGTTCGGCGTTCTTGAAGGAAGGCAAATTGCAGTGCAATACCTGCCATGATGTTCATCGCTCCATCGGAGATTCCGGGATTAATAGCGCTTGGTTGTCTGGGCCGGTGGGCGGAGCCAGTCACAATCCGTTGCTGGTGGTCGTCAATTCCTCCAGCCGCCTCGGCGCCGACGGTTACGGCAGTTCCCTCTGCCGCAGTTGCCATAACAAGTAACCGTTTCTGGCGAAGCGGATCTTCGCATGTATTTTTCATCCGGCCGGGATGCTGCCTTTCGTGCGCATTCCTGCCGGTTTATTTTGTGACTGGCGCGGGTAACGCTCTTGGGTGGTTCGGTTATTGCCAGCCCCTGAATCAATCCTATAATTTGTCACCATGATTTTTCGCGCTGCCCCGTCTGCTTTTAAATGCCTCCTCGCCCGCAGCTTGGGGGTTGCCCTGCTGTTGTTGCTGGCCGGCGGATGCGCCACCCGGCCGGCGGCCCCCAAGAAGTATTTGTTCTACCCGCCGCCGCCGGATGCGCCGCGGTTTCAATACCTGACCGGCTTTTCCAGCGGCCGGGAATTGTTCGGCCAAAGTGCCGTGCAGCGGTTTGTCCTCGGCCGGTCCAGCCATGACAAATTCGTGGGCAAGCCTTATGGGATTTCGGCCCGCCAGGACCAAATCTTCTTCTGTGATACCGGCTTCGAAGGCGTTGGCATCTTGAAGCTCAACCGGAAATCCATGGAGCAATTCATCCCCGAACGGGACGGAAAAATGAAATCGCCCATCAACGCGGTTTCGGATGCGGCGGGCAATCTTTATGTCGCCGACACGGAGCGCGATCAAGTCCTGATCTACGACCCGGAGGGCACGGCGCTGGAACCGCTCGGCCGGAAGGACGAAATGAAACCCTGTGGCCTGGCCGTGGCCGGGGAATATCTTTACGTCACCGATCTCAAGAATCATCAGGTGCGCCTCTACCATACCAGCGATCACTCCTTGGTGCGGACTATTCCCCGGGCCGACGATGACGGCCAGGGCCGGCTCTATTCGCCCGTGAATGTGGCCGTGGATCAGCAGGGCACGGTTTACGTCTCCGATCCCGGCGCGTTCTGTGTACAGGTTTATGATGCGGCCGGCCGGCATGTGCGGAAGCTCGGGAAACAGGGGGTCGGCCCCGGCTTGTTTGCCCGGCCGCGCGGCCTCGCCGTGGATCACGACGGCCGGCTTTATGTCGTGGACGCCGCCACGCAGCGGATTCAACTGTTTGACCGCGAGGGGCGGTTGCTCATTTATCTGGGTGACCCGACCATTTACGGGCCGGGCGCGACGCATCTGCCGGCCGGCGTGGCGGTGGACTATGAGAATGTCGCCTGGTTCCAGAAATATTGCGCCCCCGGCAAGCAGCTGGAATATGTGGTTTACCTGACCAACCAATATGGCGATCCCCGGATCAGCGTTTATGGTTTCCTTAAACAACCTTAAGCAAGCGAGTTCCCGCGCCGCATGAATCTCCGCCTCGCCAATTTCCTGGGGCGCGGGTTTTGGTTCGCGGCCGTGCCGTTGCTGCTCTTCGGGCTGGCGGGCTGTGTCACCAAATCGAATTACCAGCTGCTCTCCACGTTCTTCGATGGGGTTCCGAATCCCGATGCGCCGACCAATTCCCTGGTGGTGGTGCCCGGCACTCCGGGGCGGACCAATGCGCTGACCGCCCCCGCGACGGTCAAGCGGCCCGCTTTTACCCCGCATCCGCCCTACGAAGAAAAAAGCTGTCTGGAGTGTCATGAGTCAAAATTCTCGGTGCGGATGAAGGGCCCCCAGCGGCAGGTTTGCTTCGGGTGCCACGATGATTTTCTCACCCGGTTCAAGGTCAAACACCCGCCCGCCGACAACAGTGAATGCACCGCCTGTCATAATCCGCACGGGTCGCCGGTCAAGCAGCTGCTCATTCAGGCGGTGCCCGCGTTATGCTCGGATTGTCATGACGATGTCTTGGGTAAAAAGAAGGTACAGCATCAGCCCGTTGCTGATGGCGACTGTCTCGCCTGCCACAACCCCCATGCCACGAATTTCAAGGGCCTCCTGAAAAAGGCGCCCGACAAGCTTTGCGCCGACTGTCACGACGAAGTCCCCGGCAAGGTGAAATTCAAACATCCGCCGGCGGAGAACGGCGAGTGTCTGGCCTGCCATGTCCCGCACGCCAGTAATAACAAATCGCTCGTCAAAAAAACCGGCGGCGCCCTCTGCGCCGACTGTCATGATGACGTGCTGGGCAAAAACAAGGTGAAGCACCAGCCGGTGCAGGATGGCGACTGCCTTGCCTGCCATTCGCCGCACGGCTCCAACAACAAGGCCTTCGTGAAAAAGGCGGGCGGAGCGCTTTGTGCCGAATGTCACGACGATATGCTGGGCAAAAATAAATTCAAACACCCGCCAGCGGAAAACGGCGAGTGCCTCTCCTGCCATGTCCCGCACGCCAGCAACAACAAATCGCTCGTGAAAAAAGCCGGCGGCGCGCTCTGCGCGGAATGTCATGACGATGTCGTGGGTAAAAAGAAGGTGCCGCACCAGCCCGTTGCCGAGGGCGACTGCCTGGCCTGCCATGCCCCGCACGCCTCCAATGTCAAAGGCCTGCTCAAAAAGCCGGGCGTGGCCCTCTGCTGGGAATGCCACGATGATTTTCTGAAGCCGATGAAGTTCCAGCACCAGCCCGCTGCCGATGGCGACTGTTTTGCCTGCCATAAGCCACACGCGACGGACAATCGGGCGCTGCTGGCCAAGCCCGACCCGCAAATTTGTTTCGAATGTCACGAGCCGCCGGAGATGGCCAAACTCGTCAAGCATCAGGGTGCCGATCTGGCCGCCTGTGTGAAATGTCACAACCCGCACGGGGGCGCGGCCAAGGCGTTTCTCAAACCTGCCGCCGCCAAATGATGCCGCCTCAACGAACCTCCTTCACGCTGCTGGCCGGCCTGATTCTGGCGACCGACACCTCGTCCCTGCTGGCGCAGAATTGGGTGCGCGCGGAGGACGAGACCCATTGGCTGACGTTCCAGCCGGATTACGTCTCGACGGGTGTCTCGGCGGAATATTACAACCAGCAGGTTTCTTCTGCGGGCGCCGCTTCCTATGAGGAAACCCGCACCTTCATCGGCCCGTCCCTCGGGCTCGGGGCTTCCGGCTCGATTTATCATCCAAACCTGGCGGCCTATCAATTAAACTTGGATGGTTCGTTGGGCTGGGATGAGGAAACCTACCGCGGCGGCGGGAATACCGGTTCCTCGAAGGAATTGCGCTTCCTTGGCTCGTTTTCGAGCATGCTCTACCTGCTCGACAGCAAGCCGTTTCATGCGAATCTGACCTTCGATTACACCCATAGTTATCAGGATTACGACTTTTTCAACCGGGTTTATGTGGACACCTTCCGTTACGGCGGCGGGCTGTATTATTCCACTGGCCCGTGGAAGTTTGCCGCCCACGCCTACCGCCTCACCGAGGATGCCACGGACAATCTTGCCCCCCGCTCCAGCGACACCCGGATGGCTTCGTTTGACGCGACCCACGGGCGCCGCGGCGGGAGCACGTCCCTCAACGCTTCGGTGAGCGACTATACCCGGAATGATTCCGGGTTCGAAAGCCACGGGCTGGACTACTATTTGTCCCTGACGGATGCGGAGGATTTTGGGGCTCGCCGGCAATATCATTCCCTCGTCAGCGCAGGCTACAATCACCTGGAAAACATTTACGCCCCGACCGACATCTATAATTTGTCCGGCAGCTTGCGCGCGGAACACACGGACCGTCTGTTTAGCCAGCACCAGGTCAACTACTCGCGTAATACCTACGGCGATTCCCTCTACGAGAGCCTCAATGGCAGTTCCAGCCTGCAGCACCGGCTGTTCGACAGCCTGACGTCCACCCTGACCCTCCAGGGCTACGATTATTCCGCCCGCACCGGCACGACCACGCAGGATTCCTGGCAGGTCGGTCTCGGCCCCGGCTTCAACTACGTCAAGCGGATCGGTGCCAGTAGCACGCTTTCGGCTTTTGAAAACCTGGACCTGTTTCACACGGACGTGCAGAGTTCAGGTGGGGTGCTCCAGATCAGCAGCGAATCGCACGCCTTCGGGACGGGCGCGGGCGGCGATTTCTTCACCCTGCGCCAGCCCGATGTCATTGCCAGTTCAATCATTGTCTCGTCCGGTCCGAACGCCTCCGGCACCCTTTACGATCCGATGCTGGACGGCTATGAAGTGGTGGTCAATGGCCAGCTGACCATGATTCAGCGGCTGGCCGGTTCCACCCTGCCCAACTCGGTGTATGTGCGCTACGATTTCAACTCCAGCCCCTCCGGTGCGTATGACACCCTGAACAACAGCGCCGGCTTCCGGCTCGATTTTTTTAACAACCTGTGGAGCGTTAACGCCCGCCTCAATCTCACCCGGAATTATGGCGACACCGCGCTGGTGGTGCAGGATCTGAACGACCTCGTGCTCGGCACGGAGGTCAACTGGCGCTTTCTCCGGGCGGGGGCGGAATACGAGCATTACGCTTCCAACCTTTCCCCCTACGACGCCTACCGCTTGTTCCAGAACTTCACCTTCCGCCCGGAAGAATCCTCCATGGTCGGCCTCAATTTTAGCGAATCCTACCTGAGCTATGGCCTGGCCGGGCGCGCGGAGCAGAACTATCGCGCCGTCCTCCGCTATAATCGCCGCCTGGCCGGCCACCTCGGGGCCAGTCTTGAACTCGGAGCCAACCAGCGCGTTGGCCCGGGCGTGGATCAGACGCTCGCCGTCGTCCGCCCGGAATTGCGTTACACCGCCGGGGATTTTTCCGTTACCGTGGGCTATGATTTCGGCTATGACGAATATTTGAATTCGCTGGAGCGCATCCGCAACCGCGGCTATGTCCGGCTCCAGAAAAGATTTTGATGCAAATGACATGAGCACCCTGGCTCGCAACCGGAATTGGCCGGCGGCCGTCCGCGATTTTTTTCTCGGCGGCGTCGGCGTGCTGTGCTGCCTTTGCCCGGCCGCGCCGCTCGCCGCCAAACCCGCCACCAATGCCCCGGCCCTCGTCTGGCCCGCGCCGCCGGATGAACCGCGCATCGCCTATGTGCGTAGCCTGCAAGGCCCGCCGGATTTCGGTGTCCAGCGCTCGGTGTTCGGCCGCCTCGCCGGCTGGCTCACCGGCTCCGCCCCGGAAAACGGCCGGTTGCTCAAGCCCTTCGGCCTGGCGTTTGACGAGCAGGACAATCTTTGCTTCACCGACACGGGCGCCAATGCGGTTTCGTTTTACGATCGCGCCGCCAAAAAGCTTCGCCGCTGGGAACAGGTTGGAAAAATCCATTTTGTCTCGCCGGTCGCCGTGGCCAAACACGGCTCGGTTCTCTACGTCGCGGATTCCGCGCTGGGCAGCGTGGTGATGTTTGGCGATCAAGGCCGGTTCATCGCCGAAATTAAGGCGGACTTGCAGCGGCCCGCCGGGCTGACCATTGTCAGCAACCGCCTCTTCGTCGTGGATTCCCTGGCGCAGGCAGTTTTCATCTTTGACCTTCAGGGTCAGCCGGTCGGCCGGTTTGGCCGGCGCGGGGGGGGGGCCGGGGAGTTTAATTTTCCCAGTCACCTCGGCTCCGATGCGGCCGGCCGTCTCTATGTCACCGATTCCATGAATGGGCGGATTCAGATTTTTGATGGTCTGGGCCGCTTTCTCCATCAGGTTGGGCGGCTCGGTGATGTTCCGGGCTGTTTCAGCCGGCCCAAGGGCGTGGCGGTGGACCGTGCGGGCCATCTCTATGTCCTCGATGCCAACTTTGACAATGTGCAATTATTCGATGAAACGGGCCGGCTCCTGATGGCGTTGGGGCAGCCTGGCCCCCAGCCCGGCGAGTTCTGGCTGCCCAATGGCATCGCCATCAATGCTGCCAACGAGATTTACATTGCCGACACTTACAACCGGCGCATCCAGGTCTTTCGCTTGATTAACCCGCCATGAACCTCTTCCGCCTACCTCCCCCACCGCTCCGCGCCTGGCTTGTTCTGGGGGTTGCCGTCGTCCTGCTCGCGGCGGGCCTGTTGCCGGTCCGCGCCGCGGTGATCAGCCGCCCCGGCCCCGGCTTGCGAAATTCCCGGCACAACCTCGCGCTCGGGGCCCCGTCCCAGCTGGTCGGTGCCGCCGAGACGGACATGTGCAAGTTCTGTCACACCCCGCATGGCGGCGCAGGTGCCTTGGCGCTCTGGAACCAGACGCTCTCCAGCGCCAGCTATATTCCCTATCGTAGCAGCACCCTGAAGGCGGTGGTGGGGCAGCCCACCGGCGATTCGAAACTTTGTCTGAGTTGTCACGATGGCACCGTCGCCTTGGGCGCCCTGCATCACCGCCGCCCTGGCGCGGTTGCCCATGCCGTCACCGCCCCCCTCCGGCCCGGCCGGCTGGTGCTCGGCACGGATCTTTCGGACGACCATCCGGTCTCGTTTTCCTACGCCTCCGCGCTGGCCGGCGGCGCGGAATTGAAGCCCGCCGCCCTGCTCAATGACCGGGTGCGGCTGGACGGCAACGGCGAAGTGCAATGCACCTCCTGCCATGACCCGCACAACGACCAGAACGGAAATTTCCTCGCCGTGGATAATCACGCCTCCGCGCTCTGCCTCAACTGCCATGCCCCGGCGCTCTGGAACCTCTCGGACCACCGCAATTCCGCCCGCACCTGGAATGGGGCGGGCCGCAATCCCTGGCCCAATGCCGCCGAAAACACCGTGGCCGGGAACGCGTGCGAAAACTGCCATATCCCCCATAACGCCGGTATCCACGAGCGGCTGCTCCGCCAGCCGCTGGTTGAGGACAACTGCCTCGTCTGCCACAACGGCAGTGCGGCCGCCAAGAATGTGGCCGCCGATTTCAACAAGTTCAGCGTGCATCCCGTGCTCGCCACCTCCTCGTTGCACGACGCTGCCGAGGATTCTCTTCATCTCCAGAAACGCCACGCTGCCTGTGTGGACTGCCACAATCCGCACGCCGCCAGCTCCGCCCCCGCCGTCCGGCCAAATGTCGGCGGCGCGCTTGCCGGCGTCGCCGGCGTTAACAGCAGCGGGGCTCCCGTCGCCCGCATCACGCGGGAATACGAACTGTGCTTCCGCTGCCACGCCGACAGTGTCCTCCCGGCTCCGGTTCGTATTCTGCGCCAAGTTGCGGAACCCAATACCCGCCTCCAGTTCAAGCCGGCCAACGCCTCCTATCACCCGGTCGTCTCGGCGGGGCGGGGCGGGGCGGTTCCCAGCCTGATTGCGCCTTGGAATCCGGCCAGCGTGATGAATTGCCTGGATTGCCACAACAGCGACCAAAGCCCGGCGGCCGGTGGGGCCGGGGCCAATGGCCCGCATGGTTCGCAATTTTCGCCGCTGCTGGAGCGGCAGCTCGATCTGACGGATGACAGCTCGGAAAATTCCGGCACCTACGCGCTTTGCTACAAGTGCCACAGCCGCGACAGCCTCCTCGCCAATCAAAGTTTCAAGGGGCACCAGCAGCATGTCGTCAAAGCGAAGACCGCCTGCACCACCTGCCACGATCCGCATGGCGTGGCGAATGCGCCGCACCTGATCAACTTCAATTTGCTCTACGTGAAGCCGGCCGCCAGCGGCCGCTTGGAATATACCGGCGCCGGCACCTGCACCTTGAACTGCCACAGCCACGAGCACAGCAACGTTGGCTATTGAGCAAACGCCCGGGCGTTCAGATGTTCCGTGTTTTCCGTCGCCGCTCCCGGCGTGCTCTCCGGAGCGGTTTGCTCATCGGTTTGGACATCGCCTTCGCCGGCAACGACCAGTATAAACCCGAATTCCGCATGAAAACACCCGGGGTGTCGTCAACAACAATTTTTTCCTCCCCATCGTTTTCATCGGGCCCGCCGGCGGAAACGGCCCGCCCGCTCAGTCCTGCCCCGGCCCCGCCGGCTTCGCCTCGCTGCGATGCTGGGAGCTGTTGGCCCAGGCAATTGCGCCCGCGAAATAATGTTCCCCCCGCGTAGTTCAATCCTCTTGCCGGAAGCCGTCTCCGTGTTACTCTATTCCTCGGCTGTCGCGGAAAACCAGCCGGCAAACAAACACCGCATGCATCCCGAACTTTCTCATTTCGCCGCGCGCCTGCGCGCGAGCATCGACCATTCTCTGGCGCTCGCCGCCAACGCGTTTTCCGAACTGGCGCTGGAGTTGTTTGCGCTCCAGTTCCAAGCTAATCCCGCCTACCAGCAGATTTGTTGTGCCCGGCAACGGACGCCGGAAACAGTGCTCGACTGGCGGCGGATTCCCACCGTGCCGACCAGCGCGTTCAAGGAACTGGAACTCACCAGCCTCGCGCCGGCGGAGCGCACGGCGGTGTTTCATTCCAGCGGCACCACGGAGCAGCGCCCCAGTCGGCATTTTCACTCGGCGGAATCGCTGGCCCTCTACGAAGCGTCGCTGGGGAAATGGTTTGAACAAAAAGCGCTGGAGGTTTCAGGTTTCAGGTTTCAGGTTTCCGATTTGCTGGTTTTGACGCCGCCGCCGGTGCGGGTGCCGCATTCCTCCCTCGTCCACATGTTCGCCACGATCTGGCGCCCAAGCGGTGGGGCGAGCCTCCCCGCGAGCCGCCCCCCCTTTTTCGGCCAGGTGGAAAGCGACGGCGCTTGGACCTTGGAGCTTGATTCGCTGTTGGCAGCGTTGACGGACAATTCAAAACTCAAAACTCAAAACTCAAAACTTATTCTCGGCACCGCCTTCTCCTTCGTGCATCTGCTGGATAATCTGGTGGAAAAGAATGTGCGGCTGACGCTGCCCGCCGGATCGCGGGTCCTGGAAACGGGCGGCTACAAAAACCGCTCCCGCTCGCTGCCGAAAGCAGCCCTGCACGAGCTGATTATCGAATACCTCGGCGTGCCGCGCGAAAACATCCTCTGCGAATACGGCATGAGCGAATTGAGCTCGCAGGCTTACGCCTCCGCCGCGCAGTCGTTCCATTTCCCGCCGTGGGCGCGCGTGCAAATCATTTCCCCCGAGACCGGCCGCGAAGTGGCGGAGGGCGAGACCGGCTTGATCCGCATTCTGGATCTCGCCAACGTCTTTTCCGTGGCAGCGATCCAGACGGAAGATTTGGGCATTCGCCGGGGCGACGGCTTTGAACTGGTGGGCCGCGCGCAATTCGCCGGGCCGCGCGGCTGTTCGTTGATGGTTGCCTGAAATCCTAAATTATAATTCGCCAATCGTAAATTTCATGCCCCTGCCCAATTATTTCTTCGCCGACCTGCCGCCGGAAGCCGAGCTGACGCCCCACATGATCGCCGAGGCGTGCGTGGTGCTGAAGCGCAACCAGGAGAAATTCCTGCGCCCGCATTCCACCGACGAGATCGTAAAAGTGCTCTGCGCCGTGGCGGCGGAGTGGCTCGCGCCGGACAATGCGTTTCGCCGGCTGGCGCTGGCGCGCGGTCCGGCGGAGACGGGGTTTTCCCGCGCGGTGCTGGAAAAGGGGCTGGATGATTTCTTCCGCCGGTTCACGCCGGAAAATTTCGCGGCGCTGCTGGAGCAGGAATTGGGACACGCCGGGCGGCTGGACGGTTTTGTGGCCGCCGGCTGGGCGCGCGGGCCGCATCTGCTGGTGCACGTGGCCGCCGGCAATTTGCCCAATCCGACGCTGATGAGCCTGACGCTGGGCTTGCTCACCCGCTCGGCGCAGTTCATGAAATGTGCCCGGGGCGCGGCGCTGCTGCCGCGTTTGTTTGCGCATTCGCTTTACGAGCATGACCGCAAGCTCGGCGCGTGTTTGGAGCTGGCCGAGTGGCGCGGTGGTCACGAGGCGCTGGAAACCGCGCTGTTCGCCGCCGCCGAGTGCGTCACCGCCACCGGCAGCGATGAGACTTTGGCGGCCATCCGCACGCGGCTCCCCGCCCAGACGCGCTTTCTCGGCTACGGCCAGCGCGTCAGTTTTGGGTTTGTGGCGCGGGAAGTATTGCGCGAAGAGGACGTGGCCAATGTCGTTTCGCAGGCGGCGGAGGATGTGATCGCGTGGGACCAGAACGGCTGTCTCTCGCCCCATGCCGTTTACGTGGAGGAACGCGGCGCGGTGGAATCGGACAAGTTTGCGGCGCTGCTGGCCGTGGAGCTGGCCAAACGCGAAGCCGCCGAGCCGCGCGGGAATATTCCCGTGGCGGCGGCCGCCGCCATTGCCACGCGGCGGGCGATTTATGAGACGCTGGCGGCGCATCGCGGCGACGTGAAGCTCTGGGCGAGCCAAAATTCCACCGCGTGGACGGTGGTGTTTGAGCACGAGCTGCGGTTACATTTGTCCCCGCTGAACCGGTTTATCTCCGTGAAGCCCGTGCCGAATCTGGCGGCGGCGCTGGCGGGCGCGAATGAATGGCAGGGCAAGATTTCCACGGTGGGGATTGCCGCCACGCCGGAAAAAACCCAGGAACTGGCGCGGGCGCTGGCGCGCTGGGGCGTGCCGCGGATTTGTCCGCTGGGCCGGATGCAAAATCCACCGCTGACGTGGCGGCACGACGGCCGGCCCGCGCTCGGCGATTTAGTGACATGGACGGATTTTGAAGAATAATTCAACCACGGATTAACCCGGATGGACACAGATAAAAAGCTGAGCGGCATATTTGCCCCGAACTCCGAAGCGGGCAGGCATGAACCGCTCCGTTGCGCGCATTCGTCCCCGCCGGTTTTCCGTTTCGGCAGTCGGATTTGTTTTCCCCATCCGTGTTAATCCGTGTCCCTCCGTGGTTAGAAAGTTTTATGAAAATGGAATTACGCAAATCGTTTCAGTTTGAGGCGGCGCATTTGCTGCCGCTATTGCCGAAGCCGCACAAATGCCGGCGGCTGCATGGCCACAGCTTCAGCGTGGAGATTGTGGTGGCGGGCGAATGCGATCCCAAGCTGGGCTGGCTGATGGATTACGCCGACATCACGGCGGCCTTCAAGCCCATCTGGGAAAAGCTGGATCACTATTACCTCAACGAGATTCCCGGCTTGGAAAATCCTACCAGCGAAGTCGTCGCCGTTTGGATCTGGCAGAAGCTGAAGCCCAAGTTGCCGCTGCTCACGGAAATCGTTGTGGCGGAGACTTGCACGGCGCGGGCGGTGTATCGCGGGGAATGAGCTCGCTCAGAGCTGGGCGAAGCGCGCGGCCACGAAGTCCCAGTTGACCGCGTTGAACCACGCGGTGAGGTATTCGGTGCGCTTGTTCTGGTATTTCAGATAGTAGGCGTGCTCCCAGACATCCACGCCCAGCAGCGGCGTCCGGCCCGTGCTCAAGGGCGTGTCCTGATTGGCGGTGGCTTCGATTTTTAATTGTTTGCCGTCTGCCACCAGCCACGCCCAGCCGCTGCCGAACTGGCCGAGCGCGGCATGCGTCAAACCCGCCTGAAACGCGCTGAAACTGCCAAACGCCGTGTCCATTGCTTTGGCCAGCTCGCCGGTCGGTTCCCCGCCGCCATTTTTCTTCATCATCTGCCAGAAGAGGGAATGGTTGTAATGGCCGCCGCCGTGATTGCGGACGGCGGGGCGGGCTTGTTCAGGTAGGTTGGACAGATGCTGCAATAAAAATTCAACGGTCAATGGTCCAGCGACATCTATTCCCACCAAATTAGCCGCCGCCTTGTTCAAATTCGCCACATACGCCGCGTGATGCTTGTCGTGGTGGATCTGCATCGTCTGCGCGTCAATGAACGGTTCCAGCGCATCGACGGCGTAAGGCAGCGGCGGCAGCGTGAATGGGCTCAAGGGGCGGGTGGCGAGCGCCGCCGCATTGGTCTGGGCGTGGACGCTGGGCCAGGTAGCGAGTGCCGCCGTGGCGAGCGCGGTGGTTTTAATGGCTTGGCGACGGGTGATCATAATTAGGTCAGGTGGTTTAAGACCGACCAGCATAGCATAGAACCCGGCAACTTTCAGGACGCTTTTTGCGGCTGGCCGCCGCGCGCCGCGCCTGATTTGTCGCACTGCCTCCTTGGAGCGACTGATGGGTTTTGCTTGGAATGTGAGGCTAGTCTGCTGAACTAGCCCTGACGGATATGCGCTAGTGATGCGCAGCGAGGATTTTCGTTTTTTGGCGAGGCCTCTGTGAGGTGCAGGTTTGAAAACCCTCACGGCTCCGCCTGCGCAGCGGCTGGAGCGGACATCCTGCTCGCAGGGCTTGGAAAGTCAAACGGGGCGGAATCGGACTCAGAGCCTCAGCCATCGCTCCCGCTTTGTGGGAAATGCTCTAGCGCGCCTCGTCGCTTTGGCTTATGTTGTATCCACAACCTGACTCAAAACCATTTTTTCCGACCTTGACGCACACTGTCAGGAACGCTGCGGGATTAATGATTTAAGGTCCGGCGAAAGTGTCCCCCCTCATTTTGGGGGGTGTTCAGAAGGCAATTGCCCTGATAATTATAGTGATCAATTACATCTACCTGATTTTCAAAAGCCGCGCTCTTGGCCGGCTAAACCTCAATCCCTCGAAACACACCTTGAAACGATTGCTTTATTTCGCCGGCCAGCTGATTTTGTTGCTGGCGGCGCTCGGTGGCGGGTTGGCCTCGGCGCAGACGATCATTATCAGCGACCAATATAATGCGGCCAATTCGGGCACCGGGTTTGCGCTTGGCAACGGGGCCAACTCGGGGATCAATCCGCCGGCCACGCGGATGACCGGCTTGTCGGCGGCCAACTTGCGTTACTACGAGGCGTTTGGCACCAAGGCGGCCTCGGCCCATTATCTCACCAACAGCGCCAAGCTGGCGATTGCGCCCATTGCAAATGCTTCGACCATTTCGCTGACCACCAATGGGACCGGGGTGTTTGATTTCGGCCCAGCCCTGAACGTGGCATCCGCCACGCCCGCATTGCCCGTGGTTTATGATTTGACGATCAACATGGCGAATGCGTCGGCCAGCAATCAGCGGTGTTCGTTTGCGATCAGCTCGGTCTCGGGCCAGTCGGGGGTCTGGGATTTGGGGATTCAGATTTACCACGCGAATACCACGGATTCATTTTATACGCTGCAGAAGCGGATCGGAACGAGTGCCGGCGGGGTAACGGCGATCAACAATATGATTGGGACGGTGGGCACGTATTCGAACGAGGTCGCGTTCTTGATCCGGGTGACGGATGCCGGGGCAGAGAGTGGGGCGAATTATCACTCGCGGGTGCAGGTGTCGGTGGATGGGGGCGTCACGTGGATTTACGATTCGTTAGGGGACGCGGACCTGCCGAATGGCTGGCGGTTTGGGAGCTTGAACCGGTATGTTTTTTGGGACGTTGCGCCTTCATCCGGCCCCGTCACTTATGACAACTTCACGATGACGTTGAAAGGGGTGACGCCGCCGCCGGACAACCGAAAGGTAATTCTTTCAGATTCCTACGACGTCACCGGGACGGGTTCCGGATTTGCATTGGGCAGCGGTCTGAACTCCGGCATTAATCCCCCGGTCACACGCCTAATCGGATCCGCGGCGACGAATCTGTTTTACCTCAAAGCCTTTGGCACCAAGCCCGACACCTCCCATTATATTACCAACAATACAAAGTTAGCGGTGGCGCTTTCGAGTGTCGGCTCTTCAACATTGACCTTTTCTTCCGGGAGCGGGGCTTATGATTTTGCGCCGGATTTGGCAATACCTTCGGCGACTCCATTGCAGCCGTTGGTGTATGACCTGAGCGTCAATCTGGCCAACGCCACGGTGGCGGCGGATCAGCGTTGTTCCTTTGCCATCAGTTCCGCGTCGGGCACGTCGGGCGTGTGGGATTTTGGGCTGCAAATCTACCGGACCAACACCGGCAGCAGCACCTATACGCTTCAAAAAAGGATTGCGACCGGATCGAGCGGGTTGGGCAGCGCCCTCAACGCCGCCATTGGCACGGTGGGGGTTTATCCCAACGAGGTCGCCTTGCTCCTGCGCGTGACGGATGCCGGCGCCGAGACGGGCGCGTTCAGTTCGCGGATTCAGGTTTCCGTTAACGGGGGCACCAATTGGATTTATGATACCGACGCCGACGCCGACCTGCCGAATGGCTGGCGGTTTTCGGGACCCAACCGCTATGTTTTTTTTGACGTTGCCCCCAGCAGCGGGCCGGTTACCTATGACGATTTTTCCCTGATCTCCCTCGGCTTTACCAATGCGCCCGGCTTGGCGGGGCCGCCCCCGAATATTCTTTTCAGTCAAATGACCCAAGATGGATTAATCCTGACCTGGCTCAGTCAAAAAAACACCAACTACAATGTTTTGAAGAAGCGCGATCTGAACGCGTCGGCGTGGGGATTAGTGACGAATATGATGGCCCCGGGGACCAATACGACTACGGTGGTGGCCCTGGCACCTGACGCGGGGGCCGGCTATTACCGCATTGAACAACCCACCCAGTCCGGCTTGAGCGTCAGTCAGGTCACCGCCAGCCAGCGCCCGGGCACCAACTTGGTGGATATTGCCTATCAACTGACGGATTGGTATGGCGCTTACGCCTCGATTTCGGTGCTGGTCTCGACCAATGGCGGCCTGACCTACAACGCCGCCGCCGCCAGTTTCAGCGGCGATGTCGGTCCCGGGATCAGCCCGGGGACAAATCTTCACCTCGTCTGGAATGTTGGTGCAGATTGGCCCGGGGCATCCGCCACATATGTCTGCGTCAAGGTCATCGCCGACCGGTCGCCGGTTGGCACGAACCTGGCCTTGGTTCCCGCAGGAACTTTCGATATGGGCAATACCGAGTCGCCGGACGGCCTGGCGTGCGAAGCGCCGGTGCATGCGGTTTATCTCGATGATTTCTATGCGGAGCGTTGGGCGGTCACCAAAGGGCTGTGGGATGCCGTTGCCCTCTGGGCCACTAACCATGGTTATAGTTTCGACAGTCCGGCGATTGCTCCCGGTGACCGTTTCCCCGTGCAACAAGTCAGCTGGTATGACGCCGTCAAATGGTGCAATGCGCGGTCGGAAATGGAAGGGTTGCCGCCGGCCTATTTTCTGAATAACGCCTGGACCACGGTTTACCGGACCGGCCAGGTGGATCTGGCGGAAGCCAAGGTGCGCTGGACCGGTGCCGGTTACCGGTTATTGTCGGAAGCGGAGTGGGAAAAAGCCGCGCGGGGCGGGCAAGCCAGCCAGCGGTTTCCCTGGGGTGACACCATCAATGAAGCGCAGGCCAATTATTGGAGCACGACCTTTGAAAGTTTTGATGTGAACGGGACGTCCGGACCCCATCCGCTGGCGCCGCAGTTCCCCAACACCCGGCCGGTGGGCAGTTTTCCGCCGACGGGTTACGGCCTTTACGACATGGTGGGCAACACCTGGGTGTGGTGCTGGGATTATTACGGCGACGCCTGGTATGCGGACAGCTTGGCGACCAGTGCCAATACCCACGGCCCCACCTCCGCCTCCTGGGGCGGCGATCGGGTCTATCGCGGCGGCAGCGGCGTGGACAATGCTTGGAAAAGCCGGGTGGCCAACCGAGCCGACGCCCCGCCGCGTTTTGCCATGGGCCATTTTGGTTTCCGCGTGGCGTTGCCAGCCGGCAACCCGCTGGTCTCGGCTGCCTCCGCCGTTTTCACCCTTACTCCCTGAGCTTTAATGAAACTCCCAAATTCCTCTCGTTCGGTTTTGATTTTGTTGAGTCTGGTCTGGCCGCTGTTCCTGGCTGCCCCTGCGTCCGCCGCCCAGACCAATAAGCCCAATATCGTCTTTATCCTCATTGATGACATGGGCTATGCCGACCTCAGTTGTTATCAGACCTTCGTCCCGCCGGTCGTGATCACCACCAACATTGACCGCTTGGCCTCCCAGGGCACGCGTTTTACCCAGTATTATTCGGCGGCGCCGATTTGCTCGCCCTCGCGCACGGCGTTGCTTTCCGGCTCTTATCCGGGGCACTGGCGCATCAACTCGTTCTTGAATAACAAAGCCGCCAATCGCACCCGCAATATGGCGGACTTTGCGGATCCGCAGTTGCCGACGATGGCGCGGGCGCTCAAGGCCGGGGGCTATGCGGTGGGGCACTTCGGTAAATGGCACATGGGCGCCGGGCGGGATGTGGATGATGCACCGCTGCCGGAAGCCTATGGCTATGACGATTCGCTGGTGGCCTTTGAAGGTCTGGGCAATCGCTTGGCCTATAACGAAGAATCCTTGTCCACGGCCAGCGCCTTGTTGCAGCAGGGAGTTTTGCAATGGATGCCCAAAGCGCAGTCCGCCGCCAATCAGGTCAATGGGGCGATCTCTTTCATCACCGCGCACACCAACGAGCCGTTTTATATCGATCTCTGGTTCAACGACGTTCACACCGGTTGGTATCCGGCGGCGGGCACGTGGCAAAAGTATGCCAGCGCTACTACCAACGTGAGCGAACAGAAGTTCTATGCCGTGCTGGCCAATCTGGATGTGCAAGTTGGTCGTTTTCTGGCGACCTTGGATAACCTTGGGCTGGCCTCTAACACCATCGTAGTGCTTAGCAGCGACAACGGGGCTCCGGGCACCGGCTCGGCTCCCTTTTATCTGGCCCGCAACGGTGGGTTGCGGGGGTTAAAGGGCAGTTTGCACGAAGGCGGCATCCGGGAACCTTTCATGGTGCGCTGGCCGGGCCATGTGCCGGCGCAGACGACCAACACGCAAACGGTGCTGGGGGCGGTGGACTTGGTGCCCACGCTGTGCGCGCTCACGCAAACCAGTCTGCCGGTCAACTACATCCCGGATGGCCAAGACATGAGTGCGGCCTATTTGGGCCAGGCCAAAATACGAACCCAGCCGCTTTATTGGTGGTTTATCAATGATGCGGGCCCAGCCGCTGGCACCTATGACCATGCGCCGCCCTTGGCGTTGCGCGTGGGTGACTGGAAGGTGCTGACGGATTACACCAAAAGCACGGTGGAACTCTATAATCTCGGCACCGATCCCTTCGAAACCACCGATGTGTCTGCCAGTCAGGGCACCTTGGCCAATTCCATGGCCGACCAGCTCATCGCCTGGTGGCAGACGCTCCCAAAATAACCCGTTAAATCAACTTAACCTTGCTGCTGAGTGAACTGCCCGTTAGTTCGGTTGAAGGGTGCTTTTGAATTCATGGAACATCCGATCCAACTTCGTTTAACGACCTCACTACCGTTTGGCTGGCCATTGTCGTATTTGGGAGCGAACCGTCTTTACGCCGGCGACACCGTTGGCGCCGGGCCGGAGGCCCATGCATGAATTGCGCCTACCCCTTAGCAATGTCCCGTCCAGCCAATTTTTTTGCTTAGCTGCGTCGGCGATCCAAGGCTAAAATCAGATTTGGCCCACTCCGGACCACGGCTTATTGCGCAACCGGCGCCCCGCGGCTATATAATATTGGTGGAATATGCCCTGCCTTTGACGGTAGATTGAGCGGGCGAAAGAGTTGGCAATGAAATGTCTTGTTACCGGAGCTTCCGGTTTTATTGGTTCAAATCTGGTCCAGGCGTTGTTGGCGCGCGGTCATCGCGTCAAGGCGTTGTTGCGTCCCGGAGCCGACGAGCGCGGTTTGCTGGGCCTGAAGGTGGACCGGGTCACGGGCGACCTTCGAGATCGCCAATTGTTGGAACGAGAGCTGGAGGGCTGTGACTGGTGCTTTCATACTGCCGCCCTGCATCGTTTTTGGGTCCGTCACTCGGCCGCCCTGTTTGAGACCAATGTCGAAGGCACCCGCACGGTGCTGGAAGCGGCGGGGCGGGCGGGTTGCCGGAAAATTATTCATACCAGCACGGCGGCGTGCATTGGTCAGGTCCGGACTTCAACCGGGGCCACCCGGCCGGCAACGGAGGCAGAGACGATTTCCCCCGAGCAGTCGAGCGTGGCTTATGTGCGCTCGAAATTCCAAGCCGAAGCCGTGGCGATGGAATTGTTCCGAAAAAAAGGGCTGCCCATCGTCATTGTCAATCCGTCCGCTACGGCCGGTCCCGGCGATTTAAAACCCTCACCCACCGGTCAGTTGATTGTTGATTTTCTGAATCGCCGTTTGCATGCCTCGATGGCCACCGGTTTGAATTGGGTCCATGTTCACGACGTGGTGGCGGGACACATTCTGGCGGCGGAAAAAGGGAATCTGGGGGAGCGCTATCTTCTGGCGAGTCAGGATGGCAACTGGACGCTGCGACAGACCCTGACCTGCCTCCAGGAGATCACCGGAATTTCGGCGCCGCGGGTGCATCTGCCGCACTGGTTGGCCGAGCGGTGCGCGGAAGTTTTTGAATATGGCGCGTGGGTCTCTGGTCGGTCACCCCGGGTGCCTGCGGCCGGACTGCGCCTGGCCCGGCACGAGCGGTGGTATGATCCCGCCAAAGCCATCCGCGAATTGGGCCTGCCGCAGACCCCGCCCCAACAGGCTCTGGCCGATGCCGTGCAGTGGTTTCGGCGGAACGGCTATGTCAAGCGTTGAGCCGGGTGGGGGCTTGAAAACGAGGCTTGCCTTGGCCCCGCCCATGTGAAAAATTTCACCAGATTTTTATGGCACACGTCAAACTACACATTCCCGGACCCGTCGAAGTCAGCGAAAAAACTTTCAAAGCTTTTTGCTCACCGATGATCGGTCATCGCGGCCAGGGGTTCAAAGACCTCTACGCCAAAATGCAACCGCAGCTTCAAATGCTGCTCGCCACCAAGCAATTGGTTTATCTCTCCACTTCCTCCGCTTGGGGCGTGATGGAAGGTGCCGTGCGCAATCTTGTGCAGAAAAAGGTTCTGAACTGCATGTGCGGCGCGTTTTCCGATAAATGGTTCGATGTTTCCAAGAAGTGCGGCAAGTCGGCCGAGGCGCTCCAAGTGGAATGGGGTTCGGCAATCCGCGCCGCGGCCATCGATCGGAAGCTCGCCACCGGCGAATTCGACGCGATCACGCTCATCCATAATGAGACCTCCACCGGCGTGATGAGCCCGCTCGCGGAGATTGCCGCGCTGAAGAAAAAATATCCTGACGTCATGTTCATCGTGGACGCCGTCAGTTCCATGACGGCCGTGCCGCTGAAGTTTGATGAACTCGGCATTGACGTCCTCCTCGCCGGCACGCAGAAGGCTTTTGCGCTGCCGCCCGGCACGGCGGTGTTTGCCGCGTCGCCCGCCGCTCTCGCCAAGGCGGCGACCGCCAAGGATCGGGGCTATTATTTCGACTTCCTGGAATTCCAGAAAAACGCTGAGCTGAGCATGACGCCGAGCACCCCGAGCATCGGTCATTGCTATGCGCTGGCCTCCAAGCTCGACGATTTCTTTGCCGAAGGCTTGGAAAACCGCTATGCCCGCCATCTCCAGACAAACAAAATGGTGCATGATTGGGCGGCCAAGCACGGTTTTAACCTATTCCCGGAAAAAGGCTGCGAATCCGTTACCCTCACCTGCGTCAGCAACGGTGCCCGGCCTGGTGGCCGCTCTGTGGACGTGGCCAAGTTGCAGAAGTTGGTCAAGGATCAGGGTTTCCTGATTGACGGCGGCTACGGCAAGATCAAAGGCACGACGTTCCGCATCTCCAACATGGGCGACGAGACCGTGGCCAGTATGACGCCGTTGATCGCCGCGCTCGACGAAGCGATGAAGCAGCTCTAATTGTGTTTGCTATTGGATGAATCGGCAATCCGTTTGGGGCGGGTTGCCGGTTTTCCTTTTCGTCCGCCCCGCTTCGCGCCAAACTGCCCCGTGCCTGCCGCCGCCCGCTTCCAACTGGTCCGCCTGAACAACGGGATTTGTTCCGTTCGTTCGCTGGAAGATGCCGAGACCTTTCATCCGGTCGTCGGTCCGGTGGCCGAAGCCGAGGCGCTTTATGTGCGCCAGCTCCGGTTGCGCGAGCGGCTCCAAAATCACCCCGGTGAATTTGTGATCTGGGATGTCGGCCTGGGGGCGGCGGCCAACGCGCTCACGGTCCTGCGCGCCACGCGCGACCTCGCCTGCCAGATCCGCCTCGTCAGTTTTGATCACAAGCTCGAGCCGTTGGATTTCGCGCTCCAGCACGCCGCCGACCTAGGCTACTTCGGCGGCTACGAAAATCCTCTGGCCGAATTCCTCCGCGCCCACCGGGTTGAATTTCAGGATGGCGCGCAATCGGTGAATTGGGAATTGCAGCTCGGCGATTTTCCCGCATGGGTGGCCAATCCCGCCGCCACCTCGATTCCCCGGCCGCACGCGATTTTGTTCGACGCCTATTCGCCGGCCCGCAACCCGGCGATGTGGACGCTGCCGCTGTTTACGCATTTGTTTCAACGGCTGGATCCGCAGCGGGCCTGCGCGCTGCCGACGTATTCCCGCAGTACGATCCTGCGCGTCACGCTGCTGCTCGCCGGCTTTTTCGTCGGGGTCGGCCACGCGACGGGAATGAAGGAGGAAACCACCGTGGCGGCGAATACCTTGGAGTTGCTGGCCGAGCCGCTGAACGCCCGCTGGCTGGAGCGCGCGCTGCGTTCCCACAGTGCCGAGCCGCTGCGCGAACCGGTTTATTCTTGTGCGCCGCTGACCCCGACCACCGCAGAGAGACTACGCCAACACCCGCAGTTCGCCGCTTGCCAATGAGATAATGCTGTTGACTGTCCTGGTGGAAGTTCGTAATACCAATGGCGATAGAAATAAAAACTACCCAAAACTTATGAGCGATAAACCTCCAGGAGCAGATAAAAAAGTCGTAGCCGGCATCCTTGGCATTTTGCTGGGCGGCCTAGGTATTCACAAATTCTACCTTGGCTACAACAAGGAAGGCGTCATTCAACTGGTTGTCAGTGTCTTTACTTGCGGCATTGGTAGCGTTATTGGCCTCATCGAAGGCATCATCTATCTGACCAAGAGCGACGAGGAATTTGTCGCCACCTATGTCACCGGCAAAAAAGGCTGGTTCTAAACGCCGGTTGTCCCGATCTTAATCAAGCACCGGCCGGAGCGGGTTGCCGCTCCGGCTGGTGCTGTTTTTATCCGGCCGGATGAAAGCTGGAATACGCCTTCCTCCTCGTTCTCGTCCTCGAAATTCCCAGCAAAACCGAGGACTAGCACGAGCAGAAGGACGGCCCTCAGATCAGCAATAAAAGTGTCAAGAGGCACCCCAGCCGGTAAGGGCAATCACCGGGACGCAGGCTCTTTGCATTGGGCCCGCGGAAAACCCGGTTCCCCTTGGCCACGCGAGCATCGTTAAAATACCCGCGGCCGTAACACGGTCCGCGGGTGTGGGCCTGCCGTTCCGGCGGTGAAAAATTCCCATCGCCCGCTGCCCATCGGCGGTGGCCAGCCCCACCGGATGCTTGATTTCGCCCGGCCCATCTCTTATTCGGCGGTGGCGTCGGTGGTTTCGGTTGTGGCCGGGCGCGGCCGGTGCAGCACCATCACGTTGCCCACGCGCATGATCAGCTGGCTGCCGGTTTTCTCGGCTAATAGCGGGGCGAGGGTTTTCTTGTCTTCCTTGAATTCGGCAAACTTGATCTTCAACAGTTCGTGCCGCGCCAGTTCGTGGGCGACGGTGGCGATGAAGCCATCGCTCAAGCCGGCCTTGCCCACTTTGAGCATGGGCTCCATCCGTTGGGCGGTGGCCTTGAATTTCCGGATCTGGGCATTGGTCAATGGTTCAAGCATGGCGGCAGAGTTTAATTCCTTTCCGCCTAAACGCCAGAAACAATCCCGCTGGCAGTTAAGTCAATATTGGGGCACACTCAGAAGCGCAATCATGAAAACATTCGCCAAAGAAATGATCGAGATAGTAGGGGACGCGTTTCGCCGCCGCCGCTGGCCCCGCGTCGGGCATGCGGGCTGCCTGCTCTTATTTTTTGGCCTGCTGCTCCCGGAGTTCGCCCAGAGCTATTCGGTGGATTGGTATAAAGTATCCGGCGGCGGCGGTATCAGCACGGGGGGCACCTATCAAGTCACCGGCACCATAGGCCAGCCCGACGCCGGCGGCGCGATGAGCGGCGGAAATTATTCCGTGACCGGCGGTTTCTGGAGCATAATTAATGTTGTGCAGACGCCTGGCCTGCCCAAGCTGATCATTCAGCCCAACGGTGCCAACAGCGTCAAAGTGCTCTGGCCCGATCCGGCCACGAACAGCTACACCTTGCAGCAAAATGGGGATCTTGCCACGACCAACTGGGTGAATAGTGGCTATCCGATCGTTCCAGCCAACGGCACCAACAGCATCACCATCACTTCTCCGGTCGGGAATCTCTTCTTCCGACTCAAGCAGTGAAGTGCAGTTGCGGATGAAGTTGAGGTTGCATTCTCGTCGTTTTCGCCCACGAGGATGAGCCGGAGGAGGAAGATAATCCACGCCGTGCGGCTTTTTCAGACCGGCTCTCAGTCTCAGCAGGCTTACCGCGCTCAAAAGGTCGCGGTCATTTCCGCGCGGAGGAAGGAGATTGGCTCGCTGTTGGCGTAAAAATTGCCCGGGAACAGGCATTCCCCCAAAAGATGGCCGCTGAGGTGGGCATTGAATTTGTATTTCAAGACGGCCTGGACAAAATGGCCGCGGAAGTTGTCGCTGTTGCTGAACAGGCTGGCGCTGGCTTCCCGCGTGGGCACGGATTCGACAGCGAACAAGGCGTAGTAGGCCGCGCTGAAATCCAGGTTCTTCAGCGGCGTGATACTCCAGCCCGGGCCAAAGCGGATGACGTTGCCCTGCTGGCCGATGCGGGCTTCGGGGGCGGCGCTATAGAGGCCAATTTCGCTCCAGCGCGGCACGCGGCCCCAGAGGATGTCAAACATTTCGTCGTTTTGTGATCCGGGCTTGTCGCCGGTGAGAAATTCAAAGGCGAGGTGGAGCTGATTGTTGGATTTGTCCTTGGCCAGCCAAGTGAGCTTGCTGTTAAAGCCGTAGGCATCCAGGGTGCGATTGGCTAAGGGGTTGCCGGCCACCGGGACGGGGGTGTTCTTGCCAATGTTGAGATCCTGTTTCCAGCCGAATTGATAGGCGCCTTCGGCCGAGTATTTCCAGTGTTCGCCCAGCAGGCCGCTCAAGCGGCCGCCCACGGTGTAGATATCAGCGTTGTCGCCCAGGGAAGTGACGCGGTCGTCGTGCTTGTAAATAAAGTAGCCGGTCAGATTGGCGGCGCGGCGGGAAGAATTGGCCACGCTGAAAATGGCGCCATTTTCATTTTGTTCAGTTAAGACGCGGTTTTGATTATTGAGGGTGGGCAGCCACCCGTCCGCGTAGGCATTTTGCGCAATGCCGATCACTTCAAAGACGGTGTGTTGCTCCTTGAGTTCATAAGTCAATCGGGCCGAGTCGAGGAACAGCGTCCAGGAACCGTCGTTGGGTGTGCCTTCGCCGACGAGCCAGCCATCGCCGAGCAGGATGTCCTGCCGGCCGACGGTGAGCGTGGCGGGCTGGTCTAAAAGGTTTTTCCATTGCAAGTTGAGGCTGTCCATGACGCCTTCGGTCCAGTCCAGCCCCGTGTGGCCTTTGTAAGGCGTGCAACCGGCCTGCTCCAACCACTCGCGGGGTTCTGTGGCCAGGCGGGCATTCAAACTCACGTCTTTCACCGGGGTGATGGCGGCCCAAATGCGGGCGCGGAACCGGAAATAATCCTGCTCATGCCGCGCGGCTTCCGAGTTCAGCGTCAGCAGGTTGTTGAAGTATTCGTTGCGCACGCGAAAGTCGCCGCCCCAGTTCATCCACGACACGGGCTGTTTGATTTGTTGGAGGAGATCGGGAGCCGGCTGCGTGGTCGCCGGACTGCTGCCGGCGGAAGCGGTGGCCGCGGTCAGGGGCGGGTTCTGGGCTTGGGCACTGATCAACACGGCGGAGGCGATGAACAGGCCGAGCCGGACCGCATGAGCGTTGGATGACATAGGTTGCTTGACTATTTTCAAGCAGAGAAGCGTATGAATGCCCGGCGGCTTGTCCAGTAGGCATTAGCCGTTAAGTGATGATATAATTAACTGACATAGTTTACATAATCAAAACCATGGGTGCAAAATAGGTGAGGCACTCGGCAAGATAAGACAGGTCGCGGGCGGCCGTTTTGGCCAAGATTGCCTTTCTCCGCCGCCGGCTTGTTTGCGCAGGCTGTTGGCTGGCGTTATCAATTATGAGCCAGTTGCAAGATGTGCTGCAGTTGCGCGTCCGTTACAGCGAAACGGACCAGATGGGGACGTTTTACAACTCCCGCGCGCTGGAATGGTTTGAGTGCGCCCGCACCGAGCTCATGCGGCGGCGCCTGAACCTGTCCTATGCCGCGCTGGAGGAAAAAGGCGTTTTCCTGCCGCTCGTCGAGGCGCATCTGGAATTTCAAGGCGGCGCCCGCTACGACGATTTGCTGGACATTGCCTCCACGGTGGACGTTTCCGGCCGCGCAAAATTGCGCTTTGAAGTGCAAATCAAGCAGAACGCCACCGGCAAGCCGGTCGTGCGCGGCTACACGGTGCACGCCTTTGCCGATGCCGGGGGCAAACCCATCCGCCCGCCCGTCTGGTTTTTGGAGATGTTGCAAAAAGCCGCTGCTCCGACAGCAACGGATTCCCCTTTGAAATGAGTTCGCTTGACCGACAATTATTGAGTGGCGACAGCGCGATTGCGCTGGGCGCCTTGCATGGCGGCGTGGCGCTGGGTACGGGGTATCCCGGCACGCCCTCCACCGAAATCCTCGAATATCTGGCCCAGATCGGCGGCAAAGCCCAATGGTCGCCCAATGAAAAAGTGGCGCTGGAAGTTGGCATCGGCGTGGCCTACGGCGGCGCCCGCTCGCTGGTGACCATGAAGCACGTTGGCGTGAACGTTGCCGCCGACCCGCTGTTCAGTGTGGCCCACACCGGCGTGGTGGGCGCCCTCGTGCTGGTCTCGGCGGACGATCCCGGCATGGCGTCGAGCCAGAACGAACAGGATAATCGCCGTTACGCGGTGGCCGCGGCGCTGCCGATGCTGGAACCGGCCGACTCGCAGGAAGCCTACGATTTTATGCTCGCGGCCATCGAGATTTCCGAACGCTGGCACATTCCGGTGTTGCTGCGCGTGACCACCCGCATCTGTCACACGCAGGCGCCTGTGGTTCCCGCCGCGCCGCTGCCGGTGAAGGCGCCGTTTTTTGAACACGATTTGCGCGGGCGCAATTTGATTCCCGCCAACGCGCGGCCGGCGCATCGCCGGCTGCGGCAAAAGCTGGCCGAAATGGCCGAGTGGAGCGAAACCACGCCGCTGAATTACGTTCTTCCCGGAAGCCAGCAGCTGGGCATCATCACCTCCGGCGTCTCGTTCATGCACGCCCGCGAAGTGGCGTCCGAAGCCAGCTTCCTCAAGCTGGGCTTTACGCATCCGCTGCCGCTGAAGAAGATTGCCGAGTTTGTCCGCAGCGTGGAACGGTGCGTGGTGATCGAAGAAGGCGATCCCTATCTGGCCGACGCCATTCGCGCGGCGGGCTTGGTGGTGGAAAACAAGCCGGAGATGTATCGCTTCGGCGAATTGAACACCAACCGCGTTAAGCGCATTCTGGCGCATGACGTTTCGCCCGAGCCCACGCGCCCGCCTGGTAAACCGCCGGAATTATGCGACGGCTGCTCGCATCACGTCGTGTTCCAAGCCTTCAAGAATCTGGATTGCATTGTGGCCGGCGACATCGGCTGTTACGCGCTCGGCGTCTTGCCGCCGTATTCCGCCATGGACTGTTGCGTCTGCATGGGATCGAGCATTCCCATCGGGCTGGGCCTGCGGCACGTGCTGCCCAAGGCGGAGGCCAAACGCGTGGTCAGCGTCATTGGCGACAGCACGTTTGTGCATAGCGGCATGACCGGGCTGGCCGAGATGGTTTATAATCCGCCGCCCACCGGCCACGTGGTGGTGATTCTCGACAACAGCACCACGGCCATGACCGGCCATCAGGAACATCCCGGCACCGGCCGCACGCTGGATCATTCGGCCACGGGCAAGATTGTTTATGAAAAGCTGGGGCAGGCCATGGGCCTTGAAGACGTGCGCGTGATTCCGCTCGGCAAGGATTGCGCCGCGTTTCAAAGTATTTTAGTGGAGGCGCTGGCCAGCGAAAAGCTGGTGCTGCTCATCGCCCGCCGGCCCTGCGTGCTGGCCGCCAAACATATCCGTGAATACGAAAAATGCGCCCCCGGCACCCCGGCGACGGAGGTTGCCCATGAATAAACCCATCAATGTCGTGATCGCCGGCCTCGGCGGCCAGGGCGTCATCAAGGCGTCGGATATCCTTTCCGAAACCGCCTTCCGCTCCGGCTTGGCGGTCAAGAAAAGTGAAATTCACGGCATGAGTCAGCGCGGTGGGTCCGTGACCAGCGACGTGCGGTTCGGGCCCGAAGTGCTCAGCCCCATGGTGCCGCCGGGCGAAGCTGATTTTCTGGTGGTGCTCGCACCCGATCAGGTGGAAGTGAATCGCAGCCAGCTCAAGCCGGGCGGCGTGTTGATTGCGCCCGATTTGGTGGACTCGGCCAAATTGGCCAATCGCAAAAGCTTTAACATCGCTTTGCTCGGCGCCTTGAGCACGCACCTGGATTTAACCGTTGAAAAATGGCAGGAGGCCATTCACGCCTGCCTGCCGGAAAAACTCCACGCCGCCAATGAACAGGCCTTTGCCGCCGGTCGCCAGGCGGCCAATTCCCTTAAATCATGAAGAAAAAAGTCTCCCCGCCCTTTCATCCGGTCAGCGCGCCGGATTTCCTGCCGCTCGACCAATTGCACCAGCTCCAGTTGCAGCGGCTGCAAGTCATGGTGCAGCGTGCCTATGATCACGTGGCGCTGTTCCGCCAGCGCCTGACGGAGCGCCATTTGACCCCGGCCGATATCCGCTCGCTGGACGACGTCGCCAAGCTGCCGTTCACCGTGAAGACGGATTTGCGCGACACGTATCCCTACGGCCTGTTTGCCAGTCCCATGAAGGACATCGTGCGCCTGCATGCCTCCACGGGCACCACCGGTAAACCGATTGTGGTGGCCTATACCCGGGAGGATATCGCTGTTTGGGAAAACGTGATGATGCGCAGCTTTGCCGCGTGCGGCCTGCACGCTGGCGATGTGATTCAAAATGCCTATGGCTACGGGTTGTTCACCGGCGGCCTCGGTGCGCACTATGGCGGCGAATCCCTGGGCGCCACGGTCATTCCCATTTCCGGCGGCAATACCCAGCGGCAGTTGATGGTGATGAAGGATTTTGGATCCACCGCCATTTGCTGCACGCCGAGCTACTTCCTGCACATCATTGAGCAGGCGCCCGAAATGGGTGTGAAGCTCAAAGAACTGCCGCTGCGCGCCGGGATCTTTGGCGCCGAGCCGTGGACCGAATCCATGCGCCAGCGCATCCAGGCCGAAAGCGGCCTGAAGGCTTACGATATTTACGGCCTCTCGGAAATTATCGGCCCCGGCGTGGCCATGGAATGTCTCTGCCAGGCCGGCCCGCACATCTTTGAGGATTGGTTTTATCCCGAAATCATCGACCCGCAGACCGGCCAGGTGCTGGCTGATGGCGAGGAGGGCGAACTGGTCCTCACCACGCTCGGCAAGCAAGCCATGCCCATGATCCGCTACCGCACCCGCGACATCACGTCGCTTACCCGCGAGCCGTGCGACTGCGGCCGCACCCTGCGCCGCATCAAGCGCATTGGCCGGCGCAGCGACGACATGTTCATTATTCGCGGCGTGAACGTCTACCCCTCGCAGATCGAAACCGCCCTGCTTAAGGTGGAGTGCACGTTGCCGCACTACCAGATTCTCCTCACCCGCGATAAGGGTCTGGACGAAGTGGAAGTGCAAGTCGAGGTGACCAAGGAAGTGTTCGGCGACACCGTGGGCGCGCTGGAAAAAGTCCAGGCGCAGATCTGTCACAGCATCGAAACCCTGACCGGCCTGCGCATGAAAGTGCGGCTGGTTCAGCCCCAGACCATCCAGCGCAGCGAAGGCAAAGCCAAGCGCGTCCTTGACCAGCGGAAAATGTAAACCGTTATGAAACTCAAACAACTCTCCCTGTTCCTCGAAAATAAGCCCGGCGCCCTCAGCCGTCCCGTGCGCCTGCTCGCCAAGGCCAAGTTCAACATCCTCACGCTCTCGATTGCCGATGCCAACCAGTTCGGCATCCTCCGCCTGATTTTGCGTGATTGGGAAAAGGCCAAGCAGTTGCTCGAGCAAAACGGCTTCGTCGTGCGCGTCACCGACATGGTGGCCGTGGAGGTGGCCGATCAACCGGGCGGGCTGGCCAAGATCCTCGACGCCGTGGAAAAGTCCGGGCTCAACGTGGAGTTCATGTACGCCTTCACCGAAAAGCGCGCGAACAAGGCCATCCTCGTCTTTCGCTTTGACGATCCGGACCGCGCCATTCAAAAGCTCCAAAAGCACGGCGTGAATGTCATCGCCACCGTGGACTTGTTGGCGCAGACTTGACCGTCTATGAATTTGAGCGAAGACGCCCTGAAGCGCGGTTTCAAGAAAGACCGCTACGCCGAGCTATCCAACATCGAACTGCTGACCGCCGGCCCCGGCCGGGCCACGGCCAAGATGTCGCTCCACCCGCATCATCTCAACGCCCTCGGCACCGTGCATGGCGGCGCCATCTTCACCCTGGCGGATTTCACCTTTGCCGTGGCCTGCAATTCGCATGGCACCCTGGCCGTGGCGCTGGACGTCAGCATTGTGTTCATGAAAGCCGCCATCACCGGCACGCTCTGGGCGACCGCGCAGGAACAATCCAAGAACTTCAAGGTGGGCCTGTATCTCGTGGAAATCAAAGACGACGCCAGCGATCTCGTCGCGCAATTCCAAGGGTTGGCCTATCGCAAAAAAGACAAGCTGCCGCTGTAAGGTGGCGGTGGGCCCGAACGATGGAGGGGGCAGGGCGGGCCTACCCAGCCTCAACCCCGAAAAGCTGAAGGACCCGAAAGCCGGTGGGGCGAGCGTCCTCCCGAGCCGCAGGACACCGCCGGCCAATTCCGCTGGACACGCTGGATAAACACGTTTTTTTCAAGTCCGTCGTCCTATAACGGCGATCAATCGCCCGCCGTCCAATCGCTCCGCATTGGGGTGGCGGCACAAAGCTTCGCGCCAGCGTTTGGACTGTCTGTGCTTCAGCACCGCTTTGTGCCGCCCGGTCATCACCGGCTTCCTCGGATTGGTTGCCGCTTCCAGTTCGGAATTCGGGTTTAACTCGCCGATATGAACTCCCCGGGGAGGCGGAGCTGGCGGCGTTGCGGTCCGGCTCGCGGGGACGCTCGCCCCACCCAATGGCCGGAGCGGTCGGTCGGCGGGGCAGGGGTGGTGGGTTGGCGGTCGGGGGCTGACCTCAAATATTGACGAATCATTGGCAAGTGAGGTTGAGCCTAATGCCATTAGAATTGCGAAACTTTCACCGTGAAAATGATTCGATTTCTGTTGGCTGCCGTTCTTCTGTTGCCCGCTGCGGTCACGTTTGCCGGGGTGAAGAATAGCGACTGTCTGGAATGCCATGCCGACAATACGCTCTTCAAGACCAACGCCGCCGGCAATGCGCTCTCCCTGTTTGTGGATGCGGCCAAGCTGAAGCTCTCAGCGCATAAGACCAATGACTGCGTCAGTTGCCACGTGGAGGTCACGGGCAAGCATCCGGATGACAATAAGCCGGTGGCACCGGTGAATTGTGCTCTTTGCCATCAGCGGCAGACGGAGAGCTTCAATGCCAGTGTTCACGGTCTGGCTCTGAAGGCTGGGCACAACGACGCCGCCACGTGCCGGGATTGTCATGATTCGCACGAGATTATTTCCGATCGTTCGCCCGCGTCGCCGCTGTATTTCGAGCGGCAGGCGGAAACCTGCGGCGCGTGTCACGACCGGGAAACCCGCGACTGGCAGGTCAGTGTGCATGGCAAGGCGGTTTTGGCGGGTTCGCACGATGCGCCAACTTGCACCGGCTGCCATTACGAGCACCAGATTCGCTCGCTGAAAGCCACTTCGACCCGGGCCATTTCCGAGGATGTTTGTAGCCGTTGTCACGCTTCCGAGCGGATGAACACCCGTTACAATCTGCCCGCTGACCGGGTGAAAACCTTTTTCGACAGCTACCACGGCTTGGCGGCGCAATACGGTTCCACCGTGGCGGCCAACTGCGCGAGCTGCCATAGCTATCACAAGATTCTGCCCTCCACGGATACGAATTCCACCGTCAGCAAGGTGAATCTCGTGACGACCTGCGGCAAGTGTCATCCGGGGGCCAACACGGAATTTTCGCAAGGCAAAATTCACGTCGCCGCCGACGGTCAGGCCGGGGGCGTGGACTTTGGCAGCCAGTTGAATCATTGGGTGCGGAATATTTACCTCTTTCTCATCGTCGCCACGATTGGTGGCATGCTGGCGCACAATGGGATTTTGTTCATCAAGAAGACGGCCGCCCGGTTGCGCATGACCGAGCGCCCCGTGGTGCGGATGAGTCGTTCGCAGCGTTGGCAGCATGTCGTGCTGGCGACGAGTTTCATCGTGCTGGCCATCACGGGCTTTGCGCTGAAATTTCCCGATTCGTGGCTGGCCAGAGTGCTGGGTTCCAACGAGCCCTTCCGCCGCTGGTCGCATCGGGTGGCGGGCATCATCATGCTGGTCGTTGGCGCTTATCATCTGGTTTATATCTTGAGCACCCGCGATGGCCGGAAACTGGTGAGGGATTTATTCCCGGTGAAGAAGGACCTGGCGGACGTGTGGCAGGCCGTGCGTTACCTGACGGGAATAACCAAACAAAAGCCGAAAATCAGCCGCTTTGGCTACGCGGAGAAAATGGAATATTGGGCCGTGGTCTGGGGCACCATCATCATGGGCGTCACCGGCATCGCCATCTGGCTCAAGATTGACGTGACCCAGTGGTTGC
The DNA here is from genome assembly GCA_903842235.1 of uncultured Verrucomicrobia subdivision 3 bacterium. GTDB lineage: Bacteria > Verrucomicrobiota > Verrucomicrobiia > Limisphaerales > UBA11358 > UBA11358. The sequence continues at coordinate 7,450 of CAIMLG010000279.1, read as the reverse complement.
CGCGCTGGGTGGTGATGGTATCCACGACGATTCATTATTACGAGGCGGTGCTGGCGTGTTTGGCCATCATTGTCTGGCATTTCTACCACGTTATTTTTGATCCGGAAGTTTATCCCTTGAACACCGCCTGTCTCGACGGGCGCATCTCGGAGGAATTCCAAGCCCATGAGCATCCGTTGGAACGGGCCGAGGAAGAGCCGCGGGTCGATCCGCCGGGCGAGGTGGAATCGGGCAAGGAAATTTGAGGCTGAATCAACCCTGGAAATAAACTTTAGTTTGTCGAATTGCCATTATCCGTCTCGTAACGTAGAATTTCCACGTCGGCACTTGGGTGGCGCACAAAACCATGTAATTCAGTTGCCGCCGAGCAAAAAATATTAAAATGAAAACCATTGTCCTGTCGGCTTGCTTGATTTCGGCCGTTCTGTCACTGCGGGCTGCTGATCAGCCGGCGGCGGATGCTTTTGCCCCGCAGACGTTCACCGGTAAAGTTTTGGAAACCACCAACGCCGCCACTTACACCTATGTCTTGGTGGATACCGGCAAAGCAAAAAATTGGGCGGCGGTCCCGCAGTTCCCCGTGACCGTAGGGGATACCGTGACCGTGGAATCGGGCATGCTCATGGACAATTATCACAGCAAGTCAATGAATCGTGATTTTGCGCTGATCTATTTTGCCGGTCGGGCTTCCGTGGTCGGCGCTCCGAGTGCCCCGCCCGCTTCAGCCATGGGGCTGCCCCCGGGACATCCGCCGATCGGTGGCGCGGCGGCGGCCGTCACGAATCTGCCTCCGGGCCATCCGGCCATCGGTGCCGCGGCCGCCAAGCCCACGGTGGAATTAACGGGGATTAAGCCGGTGAAAGGCGGAAAAACCGTGGGAGCCATCAACGCTGACCGGGTGAAACTCAGCGGTAAACCGGTTTCGGTGCGCGGCAAAGTCGTCAAGTATAACGGGGGCGTCATGGGTAAGAATTGGCTGCATATCCGCGATGGTTCCGGCAGCGAAGGCGGCAATGATCTCACCGTCACCACCAGCACCGCCGCCAAGGTGGGGGATACCGTGCTGGTTTCCGGCAAGGTGGGGGTGGATCGTGACTTTGGTTCCGGCTACAAATACGCCGTCATCATCGAGGATGCCCAAGTTGTCGTGGAATAACGCCACCTTAATGGGTTGCAGTTTAGCTTCCAGCGCCCCTTTGCGGGCGCTTTTTTATGGGTGACCGCGGCGAAAATTTGAGGAATCGGTGTTGTTCGTTTTGATGGGTGGAGGCGTATTTTTGTTCCCGGTTTGCGGTGGCAGCGGTTGTAATCGCCGCATTCTCATCCTTATCGCCAGTCTGGGAAGCGGATCCAGACTGGTTGGGTTGAGAATAGACTTTGTTTCTGATTATTTATCCTGAAAGCGCTGCCAGAACAACAACTAAGCTGCTGTTGTCCAATGGCATTGGGCAGTTTCTGTTGGTTTTTTGGGCTGATTGTGGCCATTTCATGCCACATGACAGTTTTATAAAGTGAATTACAGTGGCTTTAGTATCCAGAAGCAAGCTGTTCTCTAAACCACATGGGCGCGGTTTGTTTCGGGAGTTGAATCGTATCAAAACCAAATAGAACCAAATGAAAAAACCCTCGACCACAAAACTCACTTGCATCTCCAAGGCGAGTATTTTGATGCTCGCCCTGCTGGCGGCTTCAAAAATCACCACGTCCGCCGCCGACATCAGTTGGAACGGTGCCACGGCTAGTTATACGAATGCTGCGGATTGGAGCGGTGGCCTTGTTCCCGGCGGCAGCGACAAAGCCATCAACAACAACACCACGAACAATGTGGTGCAGATCAATTCGGGCGACCCCGACTGGTCGGTGAACCAAATCATTGCCGGTCACGGGGGCAGCGGCGCGTTTGAACAGAATGGCCAAACCGTGAAGTTGAGCGGGACCAATGTTGGCTCCAGTTTCATTACCTCGGTCCGTTTGGGGGTCGCGGCGGGCGACGTGGGGGTTTACACCATTAATAACGGCACGATTGATTATACCAACGGTATGTTCAACGTGGGTGAATTCGGCACCGGCACCCTGAATATCAATGGGGGCACCATTACGGGCTATGGCAATTTCGCCGCCAACTTTGGTGTCGAAGGCGTCCCCACCTCGTCGGCCATTACGGCCACCATGGATGGCGGCAAAGCCAAGGGCGGTTTTACTTGGTTTGAACAGGGTTTTTATGGGCCCAATCTGGCGCTGGGGCTGCCGACCGCGGGGATTCCGTTTACGAGCGTGACCCAGCCGGATCACAGCTTTGTCACGGCAAGCTATGCGGCCAGCAACGTCTTTTACATTGCGACCAATGAATTGACGGCCACAATTACGCTGAGCACGCCGGCGGCTTATACGGCGCTGTCCATCCTGAGTAGTTCAGCGGATGGCCCAGCCACTAACAACTACACCATTCATTATGCCGACGCCTCGACCCAGGCGGGCACCATCGTGATTTATGACTGGTTTGCCGTCACCAACGCCCTCAATGCCGCCACCAATGCGGTGAGCGCCGGCGGTCGGGTGGACGCCCTCGGATTCAATTTCAACATCAATGGGGCCGGCAACTTCCCGCGCCTGTTCTCGGAGGACATCACCTTGTCCAATCCGAGCAGTGCGGTGACGAGTATTGATTTTGGCTACATTGATGGCACCGGCCGTTCCTGCATCATGGCGCTCAGCGGTTCCACCGGTTCCGGGTTCAGCCCGATCGCGGTCACCGGCTATAATGAAGACATGGTCGTCGAAATCGGCGCGCCGGTTTACGTTTCCCAATCCGTTACCTCGGTGGTCAATCAAGCTGCCGGCGCCGTCGTCATCAACGGCGCGGGCCAGATGTTCGTCGGCAACGTGGGCCATGGTGAGTATAATCTGAGTGGCGGCACCATTGACGTCCACAATTTCATCGCCTTCGCGCGCAGCAGCGGCAGCGGTATCTTCAACATGACGGGCGGCGCCTTGAATCAGGATGGCGGCGGCAATCTCGTGGTTGCCACGGGCTTTAACAACCTCGGCACCCCGGCGGTGGGCGTGTTGAATCAAAGCGGCGGCGTCATCACCTCCCAAGGGGAATTCTGGTGCCCGGAAAATGCGCCGGGCAACGCCACGTATAATCTCAGCAGCACTGGCGCGATCACGGTCAACAACTGGTTCTGCGTCGGTCGTGCGGGTGGCGCTGGCACCATGAACATGACCGGGGGCACGGTCAACAAAACGGGCGGCGGCAATTTCGGCGTTGGCCTGAATGGTGGCTCGACGGGTATCCTCAATCAGGCCGCCGGTTCCATTACCGTGAATGGCGAGACCTGGATCGGCGATAGCGGCGGCAATGCCACCTATAACATGAACGGCGGTTCCATTTCCGGCAACAACTGGTTCGTGGTTGGCCGCGGTGGTTCCACCGTCAGCGTGCTCAACTTGACCAACGGCGCCATCACGAAAACGGGCGGCAATAACAATAATAATGTTTTCATCGTGGCGGATGGCGGCACTGGCACCATTAATCAATGGGGCGGGGTCATTACGAACGTCCAGTCTGCCACGTGGATTGGCAATGGCACGGGTGGCAAGGGCGTATGGAACATGAATGCTGGCGAAGCTTACTTGGGCTTGGTTCAAATCATATCGGCCAATGGCATTCCACTCAGCAGCCAACTCAACTTGAACGGTGGTATCATGACGTTGCAGGAACTGACCACCGGTAATCCGGCCCTCATCAGCCAGCTCAGCCTGAACGGTGGCACCTTGCGGGCCACGGCCGACAATGCCAACTTCCTGCATGATATCCAGCTGGTGAATGTCAAAGCGGGCGGTATCACCATTGATTCGCAGGGCTACAACCTCACCATCGCCCAGGGTCTTCCGACCATGAACGGGATTGAAGACAATAGCGGCGGTTTGACCAAGAATGGCAACGGCACGCTGATTCTCTCCGGGGCCAACTGGTATGCCGGTTCGACGGTGGTCAACGGGGGCGCTTTGATGACCACCACCGCCCAGACCGGCGCCGGTGGCGTCACGGTGAACAACAATGGTTCTGGCTACGGGGTCCGGGTGGTTGGAGCGCTGAATTCCCAACTCTCGGTTCCGAATCTGACCTTGTCCGGTCCCACCAATGTTTTGAACTTCGACTTGGGGAGCTTTGGCAACCCGGCTACCGGCTTCGCGCCGTTGGTGGTTGGCACCTTCACCTCGAACGGCACCAACCTTATCAATGTGGCCTCGTCCGTGGTCGCTGTCGGCACGATTCCGCTGATGCAATACACCACGTTGGTGGGGGCTCCGAATTATCAATTGGGCACTCTGCCTGCCGGGGTGGTCGCGAGCTTGGCGTTGGCTGGCAATGTGTTGGAACTCGTTGTCACCAGTGCCGGCGCCCCGCGTTGGGATGGTGCGGCCACCGGGGTTTGGAGCTTCGGCTCCAATCTGGATTGGTTCGACTTGGGCACGCTGGCCTTGACGCCTTATAGCAATGGCAAACCGGTGCTGTTTGATGATAATGCCACCGGCACCACCACGGTGAATCTGACGGCCACAGTGGCCCCGGTTTCTGTCACCTTCAACAACAACACCAAGCTCTACACCCTAGTCGGTTCCGGCAGCATCACCGGAAATATTCCCGTGACCAAGCAGGCCACCGGCACCGCCATCATCGGCAATGTCAACAGCTACACCGGCCCCACCGTCATCAATGGTGGCGGCACCTTGGTGGTCAGCAATGTGGCCAATGGCGGCGTCAACAGTGCGATCGGTGCGGCGACCGCTAATCCGACCAACCTGGTGCTTCAAGACAGCACCTTCAGCTATGCAGGGGCACCCGGGGGATCCACCGACCGCGGCATCTATCTGCAAGGCACCAACGCCATCCTTAATGTGCAAAGCGATTTGACCTTGACCGGTGAAATCCAAACCACCAACGCCTTGGGCAATCGCAAACTCCAAAAAACCGGACCGGCGCAATTGACGCTCGCCCGGGCGGGCCTGAATGTGTTCCCCGGCAGCGCGGTTCAACCGGGCTACCATGTGGTGCAAGGCCAGGTTCTGTTCAATGGTTCCAACCTCCAGACCAATCAGGCGGCCGGTGAACTTTGGGTCGGCGGTGGCACTAATTATGGCGCCTCGCTCGTCATCAGCAACACCGTCTGGAATCTGAATAACTGGATCGGCGTGGGCCGTGGCAATGGCAATATTAACAACACCTCTACGGTGGCTATCCATAACTCGCAGTTTAACGTCGGCAACATCTCGCTCGGTTACGCCAATGGTTTACCCAACCTCGCCCATCAGGAGATGACGGTGGACGGCCTGTCCGTGGTCGCGAATGGTGGGGCTTTCAACCTCGCTGAAAGTGGTGGTTCGACCTCCATCTACACGCTCCGGGACAGCTCGTTGCAGACCAATGGCTCAATGGCCATGGCCGGCGGTAATGGATCCTTCGCCACTCTGATCCTCAGGGATAGTGCCATGATGACCAACAAAGGTGATGTCAATCTGATGACCGGAACAGGCACGGTCGGCTTGATCCTCATTACCAATACTGCCTCGTTCGGTTCCGTGAACCGCATTGAAGTCGGCCGCTCCGGCGGTGTCGGCTCCATCGTGGTGGCGGGCAATGGGCGGCTGTATGACAATCAGTGGTTCTCCATTGGAAACGGCAATGGCGGCAACGGCAGCCTGACGGCCAAAGATTCCGCCAATGTCTATTCCGGAAACGACTTTAACATCACCGACACTGGCACCAGCACGGGCACGGTGACCGTTCAAGACAGTGCGTATGTCAATGGTCCGAACACTTACTGTGGCAATTCCGGCGGCACCCTGGGTACCTTGAATGTTTCGGGCGGCACCTACAATTCTCGCAACCAACTCCACGTCGGCCGGAACATCAACGCTGTGGGTATTGTGAATCTTTCCGGTGGTCAGATCACCGGCAGCAGCGAACTGTGGGTCGCCGAACAAGGCATCGGCACTTGGAATCAGACCGGTGGCAACGCCATCTTCACCAACTGGATTGCGATTGGTCGTAACAACTCCAATGCCGTTGGTGTGATGAACATCTCTGCCGGCACGTTCTCCATGCTCACTCCCGGCAACCGCTTCATCGTCGGCTCGGGCGGTAAGGGCACGCTGAATATTAGCGGCACCGCGCAAGTCACCTCGGCGGGTCTTATGCAGATGGGTGAAAACTCCGGCGGTGCCAACCTCGGCAACGGCACGTTGAACCTCAACGGTGGCACCTTGACCGTCCCGCAAATCTATCGCGGTGCGGGGGTGGGCGTCATCAACTTCAACGGCGGCACGCTGAAGGCCGGCGGCGGAGTGGTGCAAAACGTGTTCCTGAACGGGCTCACGAGCGCCACCATCCAGAGTGGTGGCTTGACGGTGGATTCCGCCGGCAACACGTTCAACATCGGCCAGGCCTTGTTGGATGGCGGTGGTAACGGTGGTCTGACCAAGATCGGCGCGGGCATCCTGCGTCTCAACGGCACCAGCACCTTCACCGGCATGGTCAATGTCAACGCCGGTGGGTTGGGCGGCACGGGCACCCTGATTGCGCCGGTCACGGTCGCGAATAATGCGACCCTGTCACCGGGCGTGGGCGGCATCGGCACCCTGACCCTCAACAGCAACCTGACCTTGTCGGCGCTGAGCACCACCTATGTCGAGATCAGCCTCTTCAGCGGGGTGACGAACTGCGACTTGGTGACGGGCGTGACGACGCTTAACTACAACGGCGCCTTGGTGGTGAGCAATACCAGCCCCACCATTCTGCCGGCGGGTGGCGTCTTCAAGCTGTTTAACGCGGCCAGCCACACTGGCACCTTCACCTCCGTGACGATTCTGCCGGCGGGCAGTGGCACGTTTAATTACCTCACGGGTGAATTGACCATCGCCCCGATGCCCCCGATCACCATGAATGGGCCCACCGTGTCGGGGGGCAACCTGACCCTGACGGCCTCGGGTGGCAAAGCCGGTGGCACCTATTCCTTGGTGACCAGCACGAACCTGCTCCTGCCGCTGGCGTCGTGGCCGACCAACAGCACGGGCGTCTTCAGTGCGCTCGGCACCTTGACCAACATCATCCCGATTACGAGCGAGACCAATCGCTTCTTCGACATCCTGACTCCGTAGTCCGGGACTGGAACATATCATTAACACGGGACGCCTCTTCGGAGGCGTCCCTTTTGTTATTACCATTGCCTCCAGCGAAAACGGTGACGGCCGCGCGCTCTCGCGATCGCGCCAGCGTTTGGACTGCGTGTGCTTCAGCGCCGCTTTGCGTCGCACAACGGCGGCGTCGCTTTCCAACCGCCGCCATTCCTATTTCGGAGTCCGGGTGAAGGCAACGGTCACCACCCGGTTGGCATCGGCGAACGTGCGGTAGATCATTCCCGTTGCTTGATCGTGCGCCCGGTCG